>JASFRS010000126.1:0-7121 GCA_050114795.1 Sphingomonadales bacterium | reverse complement strand
GACGGCTGGTCTATGACAGCACTTGAGGCTGCTGCGCGTGACTTGGGTGTTGATGTGGGACTGGCCCGATTGGCTTTCCCCGGTGGTGATGCGGATTTGGTGGAAGGCTACCTGGACTATGAATTGCGGGAATTTGAGGCAGAGCTTCAAAAACGCGGTCTGGATAATATGAAGATTCGTGAGAAAATCACGACCGCTGTTCGTTTGCGTCTTGAGTTGGCAGAGCCGCATAAAGAAGTTTCATTACGGACTGCGCGCTTTCTAAGTCGGCCACTCAACAGCGCCTTAGCGGCCAGGCATCTCTGGCGCACAGTGGATATCATGTGGCGAGCTGCAGGCGATGACGCGACGGATTTTAATCACTATTCCAAGCGCGCAATTCTCTCGGCTGTATACAGCAGCACCTTCCTTTATTGGCTGAACGACAATTCCGAAGGTCATCATGATACATGGGATTTTCTCGACAGACGCATAGCGGATGTTATGCAAATAGAGAAAGCAAAGGCCCGTTTTCGCAAAGCCAATGCGAATCGCCCCAAATTGACTCGTTTCCTGGGTCGTTTGCGCTATCCCGCAGCTTAAGGTCTTACCCAGGTAACATGGCCCATTTTGCGGCCTAAACGTGCGGCCCCTTTACCATAGAGGTGAATATGCGCCTGACCGTCTTTGGCGATTTCAGGGATATCATCAATGTCACGGCCAATGAGGTTACGCATTTCAATCTCACCCAAGCCCGTCGTATCTCCAAGTGGCCAACCCATAACGGCACGGATGTGATTTTCAAACTGCGATGTGACAGCACCTTCAATCGTCCAATGGCCAGAATTGTGGACTCGTGGTGCAATTTCATTGGCGAGTAATTGACCATCTTTTAAAACGAAAAACTCAATGGTCAGCACGCCGACATAATCGAGCGCAGCAATTAATTGGGCCGCTTGGGCTTCTGCATTTTTTTGAGTGGTGTGATTCACACCCGCAGGCACGCGAGAAACACTTAGAATATGATTCTCATGCGTATTCCAGACTGGATCATAAGTCTTAATGCTCCCGTCCTGGGTGCGGGCTGTTATGACAGAAATCTCTCTTTCAAAATCCACCAGGCCTTCAAGAATTAAGCCCCCTGGCGCACTGCGTAAGGCCTCCCAGGCAATAGCCACATCTTCAGCTTTGCGGATCATCATCTGGCCTTTGCCGTCATAGCCAAAGCGCCGGGTTTTAAGAACAGCAGGCAAGCCGACTTCTAAAACCGCCGCATCAAGGCCAACGCGGTCAGACACAGCCTTATAGGGTGTCGTTGCTACGCCGGTTTTATTGAGGAAATCTTTTTCCGCCAAACGGTCCTGGGCAATTTCCAGAGCTTTAACATTGGGAAACACATCAACCATGGTGGCGAGGTGTTTCAGCGCAACTGCCGGTAAATTCTCAAATTCATAGGTTGCGACATCAATGCGCGCCGCCAGCTCAGCCAATGCGTCTAAATCATCATAAGCCGCTTGGATATGATGATTTGCGACTTGTGCTGCAGGGGGCGCATGGTCCGGGCAGAAGATGACGGTGCGTGCACCCAATTGCGCGGCAGACGCAGCCAGCATGCGGCCTAATTGACCGCCGCCAATAATCCCAATGGTGCAACTGCTTTTAAACGAGGACATCTTAGCGCTTCACATCTTCGTTGACAGCAGCGCTTTGAGCGCTACGCCATATTTCTAGGCGTTTAGCCAGCGCTTCATCATTCAAGGCAAGAATAGAAACCGCCAGTAAAGCCGCATTTTTTGCCCCAGCCTTTCCAATCGCTAATGTGCCAACGGGAATACCGCCCGGCATCTGTGCGATGCTCAATAAGCTATCCATGCCAGATAAGGCTTTGCTTTCAACCGGAACACCTAAGACGGGGAGAGGGGTCGACGCGGCTGTCATTCCGGGTAGATGTGCGGCACCGCCCGCACCGGCAATTATAACCTGAAGGCCGCGACTTTTAGCGGTTTTTGCATAATCTACCATGCGGTCCGGGGTGCGATGGGCGGAAACGACTTTAACTTCATGCGGTACTGCTAATTCATCCAATATCGCAGCGGCATGTTCCATGGTCGGCCAATCAGATTGGCTTCCCATGATAATTCCAACAAGCGGCTTTTGTTCCGTCATCTCTCTGTGCCCCAATTGCTGCCCGAAAAGAGCAGCGCAGTATAGGTGGATTGCTGAATTGCGCAAGAATAGTATGCGCCTGACAAATAAAGCTTTACACTTAATTCACCAAAGTTGTTCACTAATTAGAAGGTGGCGTAATTGCTATTTTGCGTTGAGAGAAATAGATGAGCATAGGTAAAGCACAGTCTCAGTCTTTATTACGGTCCGATAAGGGGGCGGATCAAAATGAGGAGGAGCAACAATCAAATCTAAATGGAGACGTTAAGGTCGCGGAATTATTAGGAATTTCGCAAGAAGACCTGACACCGCATATGCGCGCAACAATGACGACTTTGCTTCAGGAAATGGAACAGCTCCGCAGGGATGTCTGCAATGCGACCCAGCGCCTGGAGGAATTGGAGAAAATCGCCGATTTGGACCCGCTCATGCCAATTGCGAATCGGCGCGCTTTTGTTCGCGATCTCTCCCGGACGATCTCTTATGCGCAACGCTATAATATTGAAGCAAGTCTGCTTTATTTTGATGTGAATGATTTGAAACAGATCAATGACGACTATGGTCATGCGATGGGCGATGCAGTCCTGGTTAAGGTGGCGGAGATTTTAACCAATAATGTGCGGGAGTCAGATGTGGTAGCACGCCTGGGTGGTGATGAATTTGCTGTCCTTCTTGTGCAGGCATCTGAGGAACAAGCTATAGAAAAAGGGGCGCAGTTGTCGGGGGTTATTTCAGAGAGCCCAGTGACATTCGATGGTAAGACCCTCTACCCACGGGCGGCTTTTGGCGTTTATACGTTCAAACGCGGCGAAAGCCCCAGCGAGGTTTTGAACCAGGCCGATAAACGCATGTATGCCCATAAACGAGAGTTAAAGCAGCAAAAAGCTTAAGCGATAATATCAGGTAGAAGCATGTCTTCGATGCGGGAAATTTCATCTTTTAAAGAGAGTTTACGCTTCTTCAGACGTTGAATTTGAAGTTGATCCGATACTTTGTCATGCGACATGGACTGAATGGCTGCATCCAGGTCCCGATGTTCCACAATTAACGTACGCAATTTGGTCCGCAACGTCTGTTCGTCCATGGATCTTCTGCTTTTCTTGATGGACCTTTGATGATGGACCGGACATTATCATAAAATTGCAAAAAACGGTAGTCTGGCCGTGATCGTAAATGCAAAAAACAAAGTCGTTGGGGGCGCTGGGCATGAATGGGGAAGAAGCGGGTTTCTGGTTGTTTTCATTAGCACTTTATGGGCAGGGCGATGTTCAAGATGCATGTCTGCGTTTGCAGAATGAACATGGCGCTGATGTCAATCTCTTGCTGTGGTGTTGTTGGATGGCCTGGGATCATGGCCTTATTGTTGAGCCTCCTCAAATAGAGGCCGCGAACGCGCGGGTGAAAGATTGGCGAGAAAATATTCTTAAGCCACTGCGTACAGTGCGGGCCGCTGCAAAGGGTGAACCGGAAAGTTATGAGGCTCTCAAAAATGCGGAATTAATAGCGGAACGCCATGCGCAGGCTCTGATATCAGCGGATAACAACTCACATGAAGAACAAGCAAAAGAGACAGCCGGTTTACGACTGTCCTATGCGCATCAGGCTATGCGTAATTATTTAATCCAGGTTTTGGGCCTTGAGGATGGTGCAGTCTCACCATCCATTACAGTACTATTAAATGGCCTTAGGGCTCTTTAAAGTCGACATCAATGCCCCAGCGCTTTGGCTGTGCGGCGTCACCTAAATCAAGTTTCACAACATCCAAGAGTCGAGCCACGCTTTGCGTAATCATTTCATCCAGATTTTGAGGTCGGGTGTAGAATGCGGGCATCGGAGGTGCGATAATTGCCCCTATCTCTGATGCTGCAGTCATGGACCTTAAATGCCCCGTGTGAAGAGGCGTTTCGCGCACCATTAGGACCAGAGGTCGCCGTTCCTTCAATGTAACATCCGCCGCTCGTGTTAATAAGGAAGTCGTTACACCTGTTACAATCTCACCCAATGTCCGGATCGAGCAAGGCGCAATGATCATGCCGTGGGCAGGAAAAGAACCGGAGGCAATAGCCGCGCCCACATGGCCCACCGGATAGCATTTGTCCGCCAATGCCATCACATCTTTCGATTTGAGGTCTGTTTCGCTTGCCAATGTCATTTCGGCTGCTTTTGAAATGACAAGATGAGTTTCAACCGGCGTGTCACGAAGAATTTCCAAAAGCCGGACCCCGTAAATCACTCCGGATGCACCAGAAATTCCGATGATAAGTCGGGGAGGCTTATCTTTGGCATTTTGTCTTTGTGTCTTCATAGTCTTTTCCAGGTGCTTTTCAAATATTTCACAATATAGATATAATCATGCAAATTTGACGCGGGTTTTCGATCGTTCGTGACATTATTTAGAATCTATGATGAAATTCCTATCTTATCTGGTGGCTTAATTGATGGAGGATTATCCATGGTACAAGATGCGCACGTGGTTTCACTAGAGCAAAAACACAAAAATCTTGAAGTCATGATCGCAGAAGAAGAGCACAGGCCGCATCCGGATACACTCCGACTTAGTCGACTTAAGAAGAAGAAACTTCGACTTAAGGAAGAAATCTGTAATTTTGCAAATGCCTGAGATGGGGCAGTTAAGATAAGCAATTGGTGCTTAAGTTTGGCGCGATTCAGGGAGGGCACCCTCTAAATCGCGCCTTTATAATTTTGAACGAAAAAGCGGCATCTCTCATGAATATGCCGCTTTTTTTAATGCCTATTCGCTGACGTCTTCATTTTCAGCGTCAGTCACTGTTGTTGGCCCGGTGAATTGTGGGACCTCTGATGGCTCAGGTGCAGGTTCTGCTGTTTCACCACGGCGTTTGGCAGCCCGGGCCACAGCTTCATCAAGTTCAGATTGCGTGGACAAGCCCAATCCAACTGGATCCTGGGGTTTGATGTTCTGAATATTCCAGTGGCTGCGTTCGCGAATTTGCGTAATAGTTGCTTTGGTCGTGCCAACAAGGCGACAGATTTGGCCATCTGATAATTCTGGATGATGCCGCAGCAGCCAAGCAATGGCATCCGGCTTATCCTGGCGTTTCGAAACGGGCGTGTAACGCGGACCTTTTGTGCGGCGTTGTTCAGGCACTGCGCCGGATAGAAGTTTTAACTCAGCCTTGGGGTCAGCTTCGCATTCCTTAATGTTTTCCGCAGAAAGCTGGCCATTTTGCACCGGGTCAATGCCCACAACGCGCGCCGGATATTCGTCGGCTAATGCTTGAATTTCTAATTCATGCAAGCCGCAGAACTTAGCAATCTGCTTAAAATGCAGCGTTGTATTGTCAATCAGCCACACGGCTGTTGCCATCGGCATTAAAGGTTGGGTCATGACCAGTCCTTCCAAAACTGCGTTATCACGCGTTCAAAATACGCCTTATCCCGGTGCAGCACCATAAGCGCCACACCGACGGCTTGCCGAGCGCTGTTCGATGAGAAAAGGCTAAATCGCAAGTCCGCCACTGATCCAAAGATCAGAAGGAGAAACAGGCCCCTCATATCCCTTAAAAACAGCGCCGTCAAATTGTGAGCACGATCTTGCCCATATGAACGCCGCTTTCCATACGCGCATGGGCTTTGTTAGCCTCTTCAAGCGGGAATATCTGGTCGATCACTGGTTTAATCCCGCCTTCTTCTATCAAAGGCCATACGAGTCGTTCCAGTTGGTTTGCAATGGCAGCTTTAAACTCGACGGATCTGGCACGCAGTGTGGAGCCGGTTAAGACCAAGCGTTTCATCATAACCGGTGCGAAATTAATCTCTGCAATGGGCCCGCCTAGGAATGCGATGGACACATGCCGTCCACCAACGGCCATACAAGAAATATTGCGCGGAATATAATCCCCGCCGACCATATCGAGAACGATATCCACGCCTTTTCCATCAGTGGCTTTTTGCACTGCCTCTACAAAGTCTTCTTCTTTGTAATTAATGGCGTGGTCAGCACCCAGTTTTTTGACGAATTCGCATTTTTCAGCACTGCCCTGCGTCGTGATCACATTCAGGCCAAAGACCTTAGCCAGCATGATGGCGGTGGTGCCAATTCCGCTGGTTCCTCCATGGACCAGAAGCGTTTCGCCCATGGTCGCGCAGGCGCGGTCAAAGACATTGGACCAGACGGTGAAAAATGTTTCAGGAACGGCGGCTGCTTCTTCAAAAGTTAAAGTCTGAGGCTTGGGCAAGACTTGCCCCTCGGGAGCCACGCAATATTCAGCATATCCGCCACCGGATATAAGCGCACAAACCTCATCACCAGGCCTATAGCGTTTTACGGAGATGCCCACTTCTTCAACAACGCCGGAGACCTCAAGGCCAGGCAATGGCGATGCGCCGGGAGGCGGGGGATACATGCCCAGACGTTGCAGGACATCAGGGCGATTGATGCCCGCTGCCCGCACTTTGATAAGGACATCATGACCCCCAACTGTTGGACGTTCAACCTTCGCCGGTGTCAAGACATCGGCTGGTCCCGGTTCTTTAATTATTATCGCTTTCATGGGGCCTCTTTCATCATTTGCGAACTTATATTGACCAAGGCTGTTAAGTGTCGCAACCATGGACATGAAGAAATTACGGCAGAGGTGTGAAAATGGATATGGATGATATGCCCCTGCGCAAGGATGGTGCGCTTAAACAATTACAGAAAGAAGACCTTGACCCTTATTCGCTTGAAGCGCTGAATGAACGCATAGAAGTCCTGCGCGCTGAAATTACGCGATCTGAAGCTGCCATCAAAGAGAAGTCCAGCAGCCGTAGTGCTGCTGAAGCGCTTTTCAATAAAAGCTGAGGTTAAAGCATTTATTAAGTTTTATGAGGCATAAGTTAAAGCATCGGATCGCGATGTTCGGTTTCATCTTTTCCGATACTCTGTATGACGCCTCCTTATTGGAGATCGGGCCGCAGCTGTTCCCTGCGGCCCGTTTTTTATGTGATTCAATCCT
>JASFRS010000125.1:0-7124 GCA_050114795.1 Sphingomonadales bacterium | reverse complement strand
CCCACATTATTATTCTCCCTTAATCCAAATCGATAATTTTGCCGTCTTTCATGACAAAGCGCATATGCTCCAACACAGTCACATCTTCCAGCGGGTCACCGTCAACGGCGATAATATCCGCATATTTTCCAGCCTCAATTGTACCGATGGAAGACATGCCAAGCAGGTTGGCTGCATCCACGGTCGCAGATTTCAATGCGGCTTCCGCACTCATGCCGCCATAACGCAGCATCAAGGCAAACTCGCCTGCATTGCGCCCATGTTCAAAGACACCTGCGTCCGTACCAAAGGCAATATTCACACCGCGTTTAACCGCAAGCTGCAAGCCCTTGCCGACAACCTCCAAAGTCTGGCGGACTTTTTTCGATACGACAGGTGTATAGCGGTCTTCGGCCAGGCCTTCGCGGATGCCCTCAAAAGCCATCAAAGTGGGCACCATATAAGCGCCCGTGCGCTTCATGAGTTTGGCCCCGTCTTCATCGAGATAAGTCCCATGTTCAATGGAATCGACACCTGCGGCCACCGCAGCAGTGATACCACCTTTCCCGTGAGCGTGAGCAGCAACTTTCAACCCTAAGCGATGCGCGGTTTCGATAATGGACTCCATCTCTTCATCAGAGAAATGTTGGTCTAGACCCCGTCCTTGTTGGGACAGCACACCGCCCGTTGCCGTAATTTTGATAAGGTCCGCCCCGTATTTGGAAGCCTCCCGCACACGTTGCGCACATTCAACAGCCCCAGTACAAGCCCCTGTGCTTGTGTATGGAAAAACGGCTTCCAAGACATGTTTGGCAAAGCCATTGGTATCCCCATGGCCACCAATAATGGACAAAGATGAGCCGGCTGATAGAATACGCGGCCCTTCAACAACACCATCACGAACCGCATCACGAATAGCATGCATGGTGGTCATCCCGCGCGAACCTACATCGCGCACGGTAGTAAAGCCGGCGCGTAGTGTAATGCCCGCATTTTTAACCGCTATAGCAGCATAATAAGCAGGTTCACGAATGACAGACTGCCAATAATCCCCACCTGGGTCACCGGAAAGATGCACATGGGCGTCAATCAGGCCCGGAAGGACCGTTTTATCCTTTAAGTCAATGACCTCCGCCCCTTCGCGATTGACATGACCTTCAACAATTTCAGAAATCCGATTGCCTTCGACCACGATGGTAGACGGGCCTTGTGCCCCCTCACCCGGCGTTGCAATCAACTGACCTGCATGAATAAGCGTGACATCAGCGGCCATTGCCCCTGAGATCGTAATCCCGACAGCGGCAAGTCCCACAAAAAAAGATTTCAACATCAGCTACTCCCCTGAACCTGATTTTCTGGAAAAGCAGCCTAGTGAAGAAATCTGAGAAAGGGAAGCCCGACCGGTTGCCTAATAAACCACCACTGCCCGGATTGACTTGCCCTCATGCATTAGCTCAAAGCCTTTGTTGATTTCATCCAACGTCAATTTATGGGTAATCATAGGGTCAATTTCGATTTTACCGGCCATATACCAATCCACAATTTTTGGCACATCTGTACGTCCTTTCGCCCCGCCAAAGGCAGTGCCTTTCCAGACACGACCGGTCACGAGTTGGAACGGGCGGGTAGAAATTTCTGCACCTGCGGGTGCAACACCAATGATGACACTCACGCCCCAGCCGCGGTGCGAACACTCAAGTGCGTCCCGCATCACATCGACATTACCCGTCGCATCAAAGCTGTAATCAACACCGCCAATCTGGTCGGCTTCAGTTTGGGTTAGATTGATAATTTCCTGAACAACTGAACCATCGATTTTTTTAGGGTTCACAAAATCAGTCATGCCGAATTTGCGCGCCATCTCTGCCTTATCATCATTTAAATCAACACCGATGATCTTAGTCGCACCAGCCATACGGAGCCCTTGAATGACGTTTAATCCAATGCCACCCAAGCCAAAGACAGCCGCTGTGGAGCCAACTTCAACGCCTGCCGTATTTATGACAGCGCCAATGCCTGTCGTAACCCCGCAACCGATGTAACAAATCTTATCAAAGGGCGCGTCAGGCCGTACTTTAGCCAGCGCAATTTCAGGCATGACCGTGTGATTGGCGAAGGTTGAACAGCCCATATAATGATAAAGGGGCGTACCATCCAACATGGAAAAACGCGTGGTGCCATCAGGCATCAAGCCCTGACCTTGGGTATTTCTTATAGCCGTGCACAGGTTGGTTTTACCAGATAGGCAGGACGCGCATTGGCGACATTCCGGCACATAAAGCGGAATGACATGGTCGCCCGGTTTTAAAGTTGTAACGCCTTCACCGACCTCCAGCACCACACCCGCACCTTCATGACCAAGGATACAGGGGAAAAGACCTTCGGGATCCGCACCTGACAAGGTGAATTCATCGGTATGACAAATGCCGGTCGCTTTTACTTCAATCAACACCTCGCCCCTTTTCGGGCCGTCGAGGTTAACCTCCATGATTTCAAGCGGTTTTCCAGCTTCCAGCGCTACAGCTGCACGCGTCCGCATCTGCGCTCCCTCCAATTCCAATAGCCTAAGATATTTCTCTTACAGACTTAGAGAAGAAAGCCGGAACTGTCCATGTTGGGAAATATAAAATGAAGAGAGAAATGGTGCCGCTTACGTGACTCGAACACGTGACCCCATCATTACGAATGATGTGCTCTACCAACTGAGCTAAAGCGGCCCATAACAGGCGCAGGTTCCATAGCAAGAGCTTTATCAAAGGTCCAATAAAAATGTATGGATAAGATTTTATTCTGATGTCGAAAGAAGCCCTAAGACTTCCCCATTTTTCGAGGAGGGCAGATTCTGCGGGGATTTGTCCCAAACAAAGCTGTTGAAACTTGCGCAATTTGGGCAGTGGGGAAGCCAGCGGGCGCGCTCTGAACCGCAGCTTTGGCAGGACCAGACAGGTTCTGCGGTCCCTTTCACGGCCAAATCCGACCAGCGTGCTTTTTGCGTTGCATCCGCGCCCTCACGTTCCAGCAGGCGTAGCATCAAACGAGCATAGCGCGCGTTTAAATCACCATCCGGCATTGCCTGTAAGGCTTCACGGGCAATGGATAAATCCCCCGCGTTCAACGCCATTTCCGCAAGGCGCAGATGACTTTCCCGATGGTCGGGATTTAGGGCTGCCAATTGTTGGAATCGTTTTAAGCGGGTCTGCGGATCCTCATTAGATTTAAGAACAGCATAAAGCTCTGCAAGGCTTGGATGCGGGCGCAGTTTCCATGTCGACTCAATTAATTTGGACGCCCGGCGGATATTGCCTGCCGAACGGTGTAGGCGCGCTGCTAATACCGTCGCAGGGGGAAAATCCGGTGCAATTTTATGGGCTTTCAATGCCAGTTGCAGCGCTTTGCCATCCGCCCCACTTGCATCCAATTCGGCAGCATGGGCGAAATAAAGTGCGGCGAGATGCTTCTGCGCTTCTTCTTTCGTAAAAGCCCCTTGGCGTTGAGCAACATTTAAAGCCTGTTGGGCTTGGATCCATTGGCCGGATTGCGCCGCCAGTTCAAAGGCCTGTTTCAGCACCCAGCTGCTTTTAGGTGCCTTTGCCACGGCCTTTGTGGCAAGGTCCAGGGCCTTTGTAACTTCGCCGCGCCGTCGCGCCGTCAGCAATTGACCGCGCAGGCCGATAAGCTGGCCGCGCTCACTTTCCAACAATGCCTGATAATGCGCATCAGCCGCCTTCATATCCCCGGCATTCGCCGCAGCCTGAGCGGCGAGAACACGGGCCATCGCGCTGTCGTCCAGTCGTTTTATGGCAGCCTCAGACAATTTACGCGCTGATTTCATATCGCCTGTGGCAAAAGCACTTAAAGCATCGTCAATATCTTTGATACCCGCTCGCGCCTTTCGCAGTGCGCGCTTATCAGGGCTAAGCGCATGACCGGTACGCAGCCAGCCCCACAACCGCGCTAGCCACCACACCAGCGCAGCAAAGGCCAGCACCCCCAGCATCAATGCCAGCAATGAAGTCTCAATCTTCCAACCCTGCCAGTCGACAACCAAACGACCTGGTCGGTCCGCCGCCCAAATGGCAATGGCGGACAAAATGCTGATGATGATGAGAAAGAAAAGACCGCGGCGCATAGGCTTATTCAGCCTCAGGCCGGTTCAAAAGGCGTTCTAAATCCCCAAGCGCATTTTCCACTTCGACCTTGATTCGAACCTGTTCCGCCCAGTCTTTGACTGCGGGAACATCACACACATAAGCCGGGAATTCATTCAAGGCGGCTAAAGCCCCCGGCCAATTCTTTTCCAACACCCGTGCTTCCAGGCGGGAAAGCCGTGCCTCTGGTGAGGCACCGTCCACATCTCCGGTTTTTCTAATCGTCACAACAGTTTGCATGCGTGCGAGAAAACGTTCCCACCAACCTGCATCTTCCGGAGTCTTCGCTGCTAGAAGCAAGTCATTGCCAATGCGACTAAAGTCTTCGCTCAATGCCGCATCAGTCTTCACGCCCGTTGCCGCATGGGATTTAAGAGCCTGAAAAGCTAGGCTGTTTTCACCGATATGCGTGCCCAGGCTTTTCAAGCTGTTCTGATAAACCGCCCCGGTTGCAATCTGATCTTTCAAAGTCGCAAAACTCAATAGGCCCAGTGCGGGTTTGCTGTTATCTACCCTTTGGCCAGTCTGCGCCAAGCGGGCTTCCAGCTCATCAATACGCGCTAAAAGTTCCGGGTCCGGGCCTTGAGGAATAACCGTCACCTCACCACCGCCCGCAGCTTCATAGGCAGCAATGCGTTGCTCAAGCGCATTAAGTTTATTGATGAGCGGCTGCAAATCCACTTGCGCAGGTTGCACGGATTCAAGTGTTTCGACCCGTGTGGCCAAGTCATTATCAACAGGGGCTGGCGCGTCCTCCAAAGCCTTCATACGCTGCTGCAAATCATTGATACGCCCGACCAAAGTGCTGACGGCATCGGCAAGACCACTGCTTGCAGGCTCAACAACAGGTTCGGGCGGTGGAGGGGCTAGAAATGGGATTTTGGATGCGGAAAATAGTCCTGCGATAAAGACTAGCGCAATAAACAACAAAGCCCAGGGCAGATATTTCACCACCGGTTTTTTCGGTTTTGAGACGGTTTCGTCGCTCATATCCGCTTTCCCCTCCGCTGCCTTTTTCAAGCCCTCAATCAGCGCATCCGTATTAGGATGATGTGCGACCCAGATTTCATCAAAGCCATGCGCACGCGCCTCATCCCCTATGGCATCACTTAAACACAGTGCGCGCAAATCTTCCACTGCGCTATTTAAACCCGCTTTTTCCAAGGCTGTTGTGAAAAGCGTGACGGAACGCGGTGAATAAAACACCACCGCATCAATCTCACCATTGGACAGTGCGTCAACGGCTTGCTTATTCAAGTCATCAATGGCCCGCGCTTCATAAACCACATGGCGCGTCAAAGTGATTCCCAGGGCTTCCAGCGGCGCATCCAATTCTCGCTTAATGGGGTCGCCTGAGATATAGGCCCAGGTCTCACCCTTATGAGGGTGTTGCGAGATAAGCGTGATGAGATCATCAACACTACCATCCGCCACCAGGCAATTATCAAAACCTATTTTGCGCGCAGCCGCCGCTGTCTTTTCACCGACCAAATAAACAGGCTTATCAAACAACAGGCTGCCTTCATCCAGCCACAGGCCCAGCGCCTCAACCGCATTGCGGGACGTAAAAACCAAAGCATCCGCATTCCCGATATCGGGCGCGGCATCAGTGGGCACAATTTCCATTAATGGCGAGACAAGCGTTTCAAACCCGGCCTCGTTCAAGCGCGTGCCTAAAGCACGGGCGTCCAATTCAGGCCGGGTGATTAATAGCTTCATGCGCTCTCGCTTTTTAATTGCTGAAGAAATTCCGCCCCGGCTTCAGCCTCAATCCGCCGGGCCGCTTCAACGCCTAAGGCGTCTGCATCTTCGACATTACCCTTGATATGGGTCTTATAAACGATTTGTCCATCTATGCTAAAGACCTGGGCATGCAGACTTAATTCCCCGCCTTCGACAATAGCATGCGCGGCAAGTGGTGTACGGCAATTACCATCGAGCGTACGCAGGAATGCACGTTCAGCATCAACCGCATAAGTCGTGGCCATATCCGCAAGGGGGGCTAAAATCTCCGCCGTCCAATCATCACCTTCACGGATTTCAAGCGCCAGAGCGCCTTGGCCAACGGCGGGCAGCATTTGCTCAACGGGCACAGGGACTGCACCTTCGACATCTATGCCCAGACGGTTTAAGCCCGCTTTGGCAAGCAAGGTCGCGTCAACCACACCATCGCGCAATTTATCAATGCGCGTATTCACATTGCCGCGGAAGCTTTCCACTTTGATATCCGGGCGTACCGCCATCGCTTGAGCGCCACGCCGCAGTGAAGCCGTACCCAAAACAGCACCTTGGGCCAGGCCCAATAAATCAACGCCGCTGTTGGTAATCAGCACGTCGCGCGGGTCTTCGCGTTTTGGGCAGCCAGCTAAAAGCAGACCTTGCGGCAAAGTCGTCGGCATATCTTTCATGGAATGAACGGCCATTTGCACACGGCCATCACCTAAGCGTTCCTCAATTTCTTTGGTGAACAAGCCTTTACCACCGATTTCCATCAGCTTGCGGTCTGTGATTTTATCGCCGGTGGTGACGATAGTTTCCAGCACCACCTGGTCCGGGTCAAGCTGCGGATTGGCGTTTAAAATCTGCATGCGTACCCAATTACATTGAGTCACAGCCAAGCGCGAACCGCGCGTTCCGATGATGAGCCTGTCTTGCATGGCTTGGTCACTCCTGATACAGCCAGATGCGGTTGCTTATCTTTTAGAGAAAGCTGATACAAGCTGTCTCTTAAACTGTGAGACGATAAATTCCAATGACGGCCTCAGATTTTAATGCGCATCGCCCTCTTGTTCTGGGCATTGAGACCAGCTGTGATGAAACCGCAGCGGCTGTCGTTGGTGCGGATAAAACCATCCTCTCCCATGTGGTTTTAAGCCAATTAAGCGACCATGAGAAATTCGGCGGCGTCGTCCCGGAAATCGCTGCGCGCAAACATGGGGAGGTTCTCACCCCCTTGATTGACCGCGCCTTGAAAGATGCCGGACTTGGCTTAAAAGA
>JASFRS010000124.1:0-7143 GCA_050114795.1 Sphingomonadales bacterium | reverse complement strand
GAACTGCCCTGGAAGGGATAGCCTTCCAGGGTTTTTTATCCTCATCACTAACTGGACACAAAAAACTTACCCAGAGGTGATGGCAATTGTATTTTCAATACACAACTCCTAGTGCATATGACGCCTCGTCCCGGGCATGAATATAAACAAAAAGACAAACTATTTTTTAAAAAACAATTGCCACATAATACACTGAAATAATTGAGTTTTTTCCTCAAATTGCCATGCGGCGACTTGGGCGCTGTGCGCAAAGCTGCCTTTGCACTTCACAGCGAAAAGCCGAAGGGTTTCAGACAGTATTTGTGGATATTGGAAGAGGACAAAATCCAATGAATACGGCCCCCAAATCTTTACGTGTTTTAACCACCTTCGAATTGTCCCTGATCTCAGGCGGCATTAAGTCTGAGTTTGGAACACGTGAAAATGAAGGCGGCACAGGCGATAAAAGCCTGATCATCCGTGAAAATGAAGGTGGGACAGGCCTCGTTTAAGGACAAATGAGGCTTCCACCAAGATAAAGGCCGTGGCGGCCCCCTCTGCCACGGCTATCTTTCCCCGGCAATGCGGGATTTGCTTGCACTTTGGCCCACTTCCCTCTATGCCCCGTGCCTGAAACAAACGGCACATTGCCCCTTAGATTTTTGAGCACAGTTCATGACCTTGCGTAATATCGCGATTATCGCGCACGTTGACCATGGGAAAACCACCCTTGTTGACGCCCTTTTCCGCCAATCCGGAACCTTCCGCGCCAACCAGGCTGTGGCGGAACGCGCCATGGATAAAAATGACCTGGAACGCGAACGCGGCATTACCATCCTGGCCAAATGCACATCCGTTAAATGGAATGACACCCGTATCAACATCGTCGACACACCAGGCCATGCGGACTTTGGTGGCGAGGTTGAGCGGATTTTGTCCATGGTCGATGGCGTTATTCTGCTTGTAGATGCTGCAGAAGGGCCAATGCCTCAAACAAAATTCGTGACCATGAAAGCGTTGTCGCTGGGCCTGAAGCCTATTGTCGTCATCAACAAAGTCGACCGTCCAGACAGCCGCGTTGATGAAGTGCTTGATGAATGCTTTGATCTGTTCGTCAATTTGGACGCCAATGAAGATCAATTGGACTTCCCTGTTTTGTATGCCAGCGGCAAAAACGGTTGGGCTGTGAATGAATTGGGTGATGAAGAAAAAGACATGGAACCGCTGTTCCAGCTTATCACCAAACATATTACACCCCCTGCCCCCAGTATTGATGAAGAAAAGCTCAATGCGCCGTTCTCCATGCTTGTGAGCCTGCTGGATCGGGATAATTTCCTGGGCCGTGTGCTGACAGGTCGCGTTGAGTCCGGCAAGCTGAAAGTCAATGAACCCATCAAAGTCTTAGACCGTGATGGCAAATTGCTGGAAAGCGGGCGCGCCACAAAATTAATGGCCTATGACGGCTTAGACCGTAAACCGGTTGATGAAGTAAATGCCGGTGACATCATTGCAATCGCCGGACTAACGGAAGCCACAGTTGCTCACACCTTGGCTGACCCCAAAGTTGAAGCACCTTTAAAAGCGCTTCCCATCGACCCACCGACATTGGCTATGACTTTCCGCGTGAATGATGGGCCTTTGGCGGGTCGTGACGGTGACAAAGTGACATCACGTCTACTACGTGACCGCCTGCTGCGGGAAGCAGAGGTTAATGTCGCCATTAAAATCACCGAATCCGAAGACAAGGACAGCTTTGAAGTCGCCGGCCGCGGTGAGCTTCAATTGGGCGTTTTGATTGAAACCATGCGTCGCGAAGGCTTTGAACTCACCATTTCCCGTCCTCGCGTGTTGTTCCAAAAAGACCCGGAGACAGGTGCACTGCAAGAACCTTATGAGCTTGTCCAAATCGATGTGGACGAAGAATTCTCCGGCACCGTCGTTGAGAAAATGGCAGGTCGCAAAGGTGACTTGCAGGAAATGAAACCATCAGGTGGCGGCAAGATGCGCCTGGCCTTCCGCGTCCCTGCACGAGGCATGATCGGCTATCATGGTGAGTTTCTAACCGACACGCGCGGCACCGGCATCATGAACCGTGCCTTTGAAAGCTTCGGCCCGCATAAAGGCCCTATTCGCGACCGCCATCAAGGCGTGCTGATTTCCAATGAAGGCGGTAAAGCAGCGGCCTATGCGCTTTGGAACCTCGAAGAACGCGGCGTTATCATGATTGAACCAGGCGATGAAGTCTATCAGGGCATGATCATTGCTGAACACAGCCGCGGCAACGACCTGGAAGTGAACCCGATGAAGGGTAAAAAGCTCACCAACATCCGCACGACCTCCAAGGATGAGGCTGTGACTTTGACACCGCCACGCAAGCTGAGTTTGGAACAGGCCATTGCCTATATTGCGTCAGATGAGCTGGTGGAAGTTACGCCAAATGCTATCCGCTTACGCAAACGGCATCTTGACCCACATGTCCGGAAACGGGCGGAACGAGCCGCCGCTGCAGAGGCTGCGCAATAGGTTTTAAGCCTCAAGAATGACTCGCCTTTTTTGCGTTTCGACTTAAACTAGTCGAACCTCATTTCATATGGGGAATAAAGGGGGGAGTCATAAAATGCTTGGAGAGTTCAAGAAGTTTGCCATGCGTGGCAATGTCGTCGACTTAGCCGTTGGCATCATCATCGGCGTAGCATTCGGGAAAATCGTTTCATCATTGGTGAATGACATTCTCATGCCAGTCATTGGTTTGGCCTTGGGCAAAGTCGATTTTACTAATTTGTTTTTCGTGCTGCAGCCATTTGGGGAGAGCTACAGCACACTTGACGCAGCCCGCGACGCTGGGGCTGTGGTTATTGCCTATGGCGTATTTATCAATGTCATTATCGAATTTCTCATCATTGCATTCGCCGTCTTTTTGCTAGTGCGGGTCATCAATAGACTTCAAGAGAAAGAGGAAGAAAAACCGAAAACACCACCGGCACCACCGGAAGATGTGGTGTTACTTCGTGAAATTCGCGATGCATTAAAGAATAGGTAAAGGGGGACAGTATCCATGGAGGAAACAACACAGGACCTTACGGCATTGGCGCAGGAATATACGCCAGTCGCCATCAGCATGGCCGGGAATGTTCTGGCCGCCATTATCATTCTTATCATTGGTCTATGGATTGCAGGCTGGGCCAAACGACTTATCCGGCGGATGTTGGAAAAATCCGGGCGCGTTGAACCAACACTGACATCCTTTTTAGGGTCCCTTGCCCGCTATCTGATCATTGCCTTTACATTGATAGCCATTTTGGGGCGTTTCGGCGTTCAGACGGCGTCGTTGGTCGCGGTCTTAGGTGCCTTAGGCCTGGCCATTGGTTTGGCGCTGCAAGGCACATTGGCTGATGTTGCCGCAGGCGTCCTGCTGTTGTTCTTCCGCCCATTCAAAATGGGGGATTTTGTAGATGTGGGCGGTATATCCGGCACGGTTAAGTCGATTACCCTGTTCAGCACAGAATTAGCCACACCGGACAATCGCAAAATCATCATTCCAAATGGGAAAATATGGGGCAATCCAATCACCAATTTCAATGGTCATGATACGCGCCGCGTCGATTTGGTATTCGGTATTTCCTATGATGACGATATTGATAAGGCCATTAGCATCATCAATGATGTCATCGCCAAGGAAAGCCGCGCACTAAAAGACGGCGCGCATCAGGTTTTCGTCGGCAATCTGGGGGATAGTAGCGTCGATTTAACGACAAGAATTTGGGTGAATGCAGCGGATTATTGGGGCGTTTATGCAGACACGCTGAAAACGGTCAAGGAGCGCTTTGACGATGAAGGCGTTAGCATCCCGTATCCGCATGTTTTCCACATAAATCAGGAAGCAGACTGAAAAAAGAAACCCGGTGGCGCACCACCGGGTTTTTTCTTTAATAGGCGTATTTCAAAGCCAGGCCGCCGCCAAGGTCCGGAGACCCATCAGAGAAGCCAATCACACCATAGCCCGTGAAGCGCCAATTATCGGTGAACCTCCAGGATGCAAAAGGCGAGAATTCGACAATATCCTCAGAAAATTCTGAGGTAGCTTCGCGCCAGTCGAAAGCACCACCGACGCTGAATTGGTCATTCAGCTTCTGGCTCACACCGATGCTGGTAAATACCGTGTTATTCAGGTTAAACCCATCAGGATCGCCGAAAATTTTATAACCGATCGTGCCGAACAGCGTTGTCTGCTCATATTGCTTAAAAAGATCAGCTTGAACAGTGAAGTCGGTTTTACCCGTGCCAAGCCCCTCATCCTCATCAGCCGTTGGTAATTTGATTTTACCAACCAATTCAACAAAGGGGAACGGGCTGTCATTCTCACCGAATAAATAGCCGCCTTCCAAAATGATATCACCAAGGCCGGAATTGGATTCAATAATGGTCGAGCCGGGGCCGACAATAATTGAATCGCCCGGCCCACCAGTTACACCACCCGGACCTTCAATATCGATCCATGGAATTGTGACCCGTGCACGGAAGCGGTCTAATTCCACCTCCGCAGAGCCATAAGCGTAAAAAATTTCCGTATCGGCAACATCTGAACCATAGTCGCCTTCAGAATAGTCAATTCCGCCATAAAAATTGACCTGGTCAATCAAATCGAGAACACGTGGCTCCGGATCACCATCCTCAGCCATCCCCGGCGTGACAAGCGCAAACGCAAAGATGGCGGCAAGGCCTGCCACGCCTGATTTATTTTTATATGTCATTTATTATTTTATCCTGTTTGGATTAGCTCCGACCCGGACGGTCAGGTCTGTTTGGCTTTTCCGGACGTGTCGGTTTCTCAGGACGCGTCGGCTTTTCAGGACGTGTGGGTTTTTCCGGTCTTGATGCGCGTTCAGGACGTGAGAATTCCGGGCGACCTGCTGTCTCAGGGCGGCCCGACGTTTCAGGGCGACCACCACGTTCTAAAGCAGCACCGGCCTTACCACCTGATTTCTCAATAGCGGATTGATAGCCTTCGTTATTTTCCAAGGCGATGTTTTTAAGCTCTTTTGCAGCTTCAGACCGTGAACCTTCAACATCTTTCAAACCATGAGCGGCTTCGCTAACAGCAGCACCGACAGCACCTTGGGCACCACCTTCTTCGCCGTCCGTGTCAGAACCATCACTGCCTGTATCAGTATCCGTGTCTGTGTCGGTATCAGAGCCTTCATCAAGGGTGCCATCATCACCCCCGTCTTCTCCTGTGTCAGTGTCGGTATCATCATCAGTGCCACCGTCTGGGCTTTCATCTCCACCGCTGCTGTCACCAGTATCAGTACCATCTTCACCTGTCGGCGGCTGTTCAGTATCGCTACCATCCCCTGCCCCATCTTGGGCTTGAGCCGGCATTGCCAGGCCCAAAGCCAAAAGCAATGCAAATAAGCTTGTTATCAAGCGCATGACCTATTCCTCTTATTATTTATAAACACCCCAGTTGTGATTAGATAAAGCTAATCAGCCGTAAACTTTACGTGTATTTTGAGAAGGTTGCAGGGAAAAAGCTGTGACAAATATGGGGCAAGCCGGGGCCTGCCCCAATGAGTTTTCACCCACACGTCCGAGATGTTACGCGACAGACCCCGAGCAAGGGGCCGTTTATCATGTCTCGGTCTTGGTTGCCTGAGTATAGAGGCCGTAAAGCTTGAGAGCATCCTCTTTCATAAGGCGAATGAGGAAACCCACGCTCTTTAATCGGCGCTGTTCAAAGCCTATGAAGCTGCTGTCCATTAACTCGCATAAATGGTCAGCATTTTCATGAAGCCGCTCAATCAGTGGCTCCATAGGGCTAAGCTCAGACACAGCGCGCACGCCCTGCCCGTTCTCTTTTTGAATTGTCATGAGAAGTACCCTACCCCGTGGATATACAGGAAGGGCTTCGCAAATTCAGATGTCTTGTGATAAACGTTCGCTTAGTCATGCTAATAAGCCTTTATTAGTGTTGACGAGGCTCGGTTGGGAGTTGCACCTCCTGGCCGGGCCGCTAAAAAATGCTCATCGGCTCGTGTAAATTAACGTCAGAGCAAAAACAATCTAACCAGTAAATGTTGCATAAGCAAGTTCTCTGTTCGCGTTGTGAGAGGCGTTTGAATTGGGGGGGGGGAAGCTCATGCAACCAAAAGACTATCTGCGCTATACGGTTTATGTCACGCCGCTCGCTTTGATTGCAGCTATGTGCTTTCAAATTGGGTATTTTACGTATTTGGATTTGTCTCTTTTCTCAATATTGGGTGCGAATGAAGTCATTATTGCCAGCATTCAATCCCTGCCCTTCTTGATTTTGGCATTGCTTGGTGCACTAAGCTTGCTCGCATTTTTGCAACTGATAGAAAAAGCCGTAGCGAAACGCACTCCCAAAACACGAGCCTCAGAATATCTATCATTCGCATATTTCTTCCTGGTCTTCAGTATCTTGACCTTCCTTGGGACCTATCACATGACAAGGGGTGTGGCCTCAGCAATCACTGCCACCCTCTTCATAGTGGCATATTTTTCGATTGTCCCCATCGCTTATACCAAAGAATTCAAGGGGTCAGCTGCTCAATTTGTAATGATTGTCACTGCCCCTTTAATCCTATTCTTTCTGACCATATTTGGCTATTTCATGGCGCATGTCGAAACTGCCCACCTGCTCCAATATCATAAATTATCGCACGTTCGGCTACGCACCGGAAAAACGATTGAAGCATCGCCGCTTAGAATATTTCCCAACCAAAGTATTTTGGTCAGCAGAAAGGGTCTTGTCGTTGTGAACACGGCGGATATCGAGCGCATTGATTTTGAAAACACGGGGAAAAAGCTATGCGCCTCGGAGAGTTGCCTGAAAAACGCCTGGGGGAAATGAAGTTTTTTAAATGACCCCTCACCCCGACCCTCTCCCACAAGGGGAGAGGGAGGGAGGTTATAGCGCTCTATTCTAGTCCCCTCTCCCCTTGTGGGAGAGGGTTAGGGTGAGGGGTTTTATTCAATAAATTTACCGGGGCACAAAAAGTGATTGTCCTACACGATATGTCTCATGAGACATTCCCCTCGCTGCGGCTTTCGCGAGGTCGTAGGCTAAGGGTTGGAAGCTTGTGCTTCCATAAACCGGTGCGGGCGTCCCGGCGAAGTCGAGCGTTCGCAGAGTAAGGCAAGCTA
>JASFRS010000123.1:0-7181 GCA_050114795.1 Sphingomonadales bacterium | reverse complement strand
TTTGAAGTCGAAAAAAAGCGAAGAGCCGGTGATGACACTTCCATCGCCGACGCAGCCCGTTGCATTTGAGGGGCGGTATGAGCGCGCAAAACTTCTGCCTTTAGGGGACGCCTTACTTAGCAAACGCAAGCAAGAGTCGGTTGTACTTTTGGATGCTCAGCCTCAAAAGACTGATGTCTGGCTGCCGCTGCTCTTGAGCATTTGGGCCATAGGCGTTGGGATTTTTGCTGGACAATATATCCGGTCCTGGTTTGGTTACGCTGCGGCTGTGCAACAGGCGTTTAGGCCCGTAAACCCGCAAACAGAAGCAATGCTGGATTATTGGCGTTCTGCCATGGGTGTGAGGCGCAAAGTTCGCCTTGTCGCAGGCGCTAATCATATTTCTCCTTTCACAATGGGGCTGCTGCGGCCCGTGATTTTCGTTCCCAAATCTTTAGTGGAGCCGGGGCGGGAGCGCGCATTGGATGCCGCTATGGGCCATGAAATGGCGCACATCCGTCGCCTTGATGACCTGTGGATTAAATTCGAAGCAGCAATCAAAATCGCTTATTTCTTTTTCCCCATTGTGTGGTGGGTGGGTGCACGCATTGAAGCCGCACGGGAAGAAGCATGTGATGCCCTGGCCCTTCATCGAGGACGGCGTGAAGCCAAGACTTATGCGACGGGGCTTCTTACAGCTTTGAAACTTTGTGCTGAGCCCCGCACAGTTGCGCCTTGCCCGGGGCTGACGCATGCCATGGGTGGCCTGCGTCAAAGACTGCTTAATTTGAAGTCAAAAAAGGAAAGCCCCATGGCGACGATACGGTCATTAGCGATTATCGCATTGGTTGGTGGGTGTACCTTACCACTGGCACAGGCTGCAGACTCTCCACAGGATGTGGATGACGTAAATGATGCTTTTGCGCAGGCGGAGTCCCCAACACTACCGCCAGCACCGCCCCAGCCCCCTGTACCTGGATTTGAAAATGACATGGCCTTTGCCGATGTGGTGGCTGGGCAGGAATTTGCGGCTGCGATGCAGCGGTTTAATGCGCAAATGGCAACAATTCCTTTAGCAGAAATTCATCCCAAACACGTCTTCGGGAAAAAAGAGACTAAGCATCTTGTTCGGGACTTTGAGCGGGAAATTGCGCATTTGAAACGTGAAGGTCTGCATGACGTTCGGGCGTTTGATCAAGAGACCCGTGCGTTGAACAGCGAGTTGCGTGAGCTTGGACGCGAAGTGCAAGAAAGGGAGCGGGATTTGAGGGAAATGCATGAAGAAATGCGTGAGGCCGAGCAGGAAATGCGCATGGAAATGCAATTTGAATTAGACCCCGAAGAACAAGCTGAAATGCGCGCCGAGATTGAAGAAGAACTGCGTGAAGCCCAGGAAGAAATCCAATTGGCAGAAGAAGCACTGCGTCAAACGCAAGAAGCCATGAGAGTGGCGGAGGAGGAGCTTCGCGTCCAGATGGAAACGCGTATGGTGGACCGCGAATTTCTCATCGAACAGCATCAGAAAGCCATGGAATTGGCGATGCAGGTCATGGAAGACGTTCGGGTGGATATTGATACCATCATGGAAAGCGAAGACCTGGAGAATCTAGAGACAAGAGTCGAAGAAGCCATAGAGCTTGCGCATGAAAAAGCTAGAAAAGCGATGGAAGACGCAATGCAATCGGTTGAAGAAAATAAAGAAAAAGACCAAAAATAAGAAATATTTCAAATATTCATGACCATCCTTGACCTCATCTCTTCGGTGGGGCACACCCAATGCTTATATATTTTAGCTTTTGCAATGGCGTGGGGAGGATTGAGCGCCATTCGGTGTTCTATTCTCCTGTCTTAATCCGAAGAGGACAAGATGGGCACCAATCATCATGACTTAATAAAATGGGTGGAAGAAATAACCGCCTTGGTTAAACCTGCGCGCGTTCACTGGTGCGATGGGTCGCAAGAGGAATATGACAGGCTCTGCGTTGAGCTGGTTGAAAGTGGATCTTTTATTCCTTTGAATCAGGAGCTGCGCCCCAACAGCTTTTTAGCCCGCTCCGACCCCCGAGACGTGGCGCGCGTGGAAGACCGTACTTTTATTTGTTCTCAAAAAGAAGAAGATGCGGGGCCTACCAACAATTGGCGTGATCCCAAAGAAATGAAGGCGCTGCTGAATGGCCTGTTTGATGGCTGTATGCAAGGCCGGACCATGTATGTGGTGCCATTTTCCATGGGGCCGTTGGGGTCTGATATCGCGCAAATCGGTGTCCAGATTACAGATAGCGCTTATGCCGCAGCGTCCATGCGCATCATGACCCGTATGGGCCAAGGTGCTTTGGATGTGCTGGGTGATGACGGCGCTTTCGTGCCTTGCCTGCACAGTGTTGGCGCACCTTTGGCAGAAGGTGAGGCCGATGTGCCTTGGCCGTGCAATCCCGACAATCGCTATATCGTCCATTTCCCTGAAGAACGCGCCATTTGGTCCTATGGATCAGGCTATGGTGGTAATGCGCTTTTGGGTAAGAAGTGCTTGGCCCTACGCATTGCCTCTACTATGGCGCGGGACGAAGGCTGGCTGGCCGAGCATATGCTTATCCTCGGCCTTGAAAACCCCAAGGGTGAAAAGACCTATGTTGGGGCCGCTTTCCCATCTGCTTGCGGTAAAACCAACCTTGCCATGATTATTCCGCCTAAAGGGTTTGAAGGCTGGAAAGCCTGGACCGTGGGCGACGATATCGCATGGATTAAGCCGCAGTCGGATGGAAGCTTGCGCGCCATCAACCCGGAAGCTGGTTATTTCGGCGTTGCGCCGGGAACGGGCATGAAGTCCAACCCAGCAGCAATGAAGTCCATTGAGAAAAACACGATTTTCACCAATGTGGCTTTGACTGACGAGGGTGATGTTTGGTGGGAAGGCATGACGGATGAGGCTCCCGCACATCTGATTGACTGGCAGGGGAATGACTGGACGCCTGGCTGTGGCCGCCCAGCGGCACACCCCAATGCGCGCTTTACTGCCCCGGCTGAACAATGTCCATCAGTTGACCCGGCTTGGGATGATCCGGCTGGTGTACCGATCTCAGCTTTTATCTTTGGGGGGCGCTTATCCAAAACTTTCCCATTGGTCTATGAAGCCCGGTCCTGGGCGCATGGCGTTTATATGGCGGCGACTATGGGGTCGGAAGCCACGGCAGCGGCGGATAATCAAGCCGCTATTCGCCGTGACCCAATGGCGATGCTGCCTTTCTGCGGCTATAATATGGGGGATTATTGGGCGCATTGGTTGGATGTTGGGAACAAGCTTGCTAAACCACCCAAAATCTTCCGCGTGAATTGGTTCCGTAAAGATGAAAATGGCCGTTTCATCTGGCCTGGTTTTGGTCAGAATATGCGCGTCATGCAGTGGATTGTGGATCGCGTCAACGGTCATGGGCATGCGGTTGAAGGGCCATTTGGTTTGATGCCGGTCTATGAAGATTTAAATTGGGACGGCTTGGAATTTGAAAAGGCCAAATTCCAAAACTTGATGCGCTTGAATGTGCCTGAAGCACGTCGGGAAATTGAGGACCAAAAAACCTATTTCGATAAATTTGGCAACCATTTGCCCGCCGCGTTGGAGGCAGAGCGCCAGAAACAATTCAGCCTATTAGGCGGTATAGACGATGTCTGGGATATCCCAGCCGCTGAATAAGATGAGGGGGCTTCGGCCCCCTTTATTTTTTGAATTGATTTAGAAAATTACGAATGGCTGATAGCGCATCCGGCTCATCTAAAATGGGTGCATGGCCAACGCGTTTAACGGTTTGTGCTTTCATCCCAAGGCAGCGTTTCTGCATTTTGGCGAAGGTTTCTTCCGTTAAAATATCGGAATATTCACCACGCAGGCTCAGCAATGGAAATTGGCAGGCCACATCAAATAGCGGCCATAGGTCTATGGCTGGCGTGCCGTCGCTGTCTTTAAATGGCTCAGCAATGCGAGGATCGTAATCGGTGGTGATATAGTCATTCCGCTCAACACAAGTGCGTTTGGCGAAATCCATCCAGCGTGCATCCGGCAAATCTGGGAAGGCTGTAGCTTGCAGCTCTTTGATTGCTGCGGCTGCTTCTTCCCAGCTTGCGAATTTTCGCGCCTTGCCAATATATTCAAGGATGCGGGAAATCCCGTCGGGAGCCAAGTCCGGCCCGATATCGTTGATGATAATGCCTTGGATATTGTCAGCCATAGAGGCCGCCATAATCATCGACATCAACCCGCCAAGTGATGTCCCGATAAGAATGACCTTATCAACGCCAGCATGGGCAAGCAGTGCCTTCATATCCTCAACATAGGTCAGAGGGCTGTAAGTTGCGCTGTCTTTGGCATATTCCGATTTGCCGCGCCCGCGTTGGTCCGCGCATAATACGCGAAAGTCGGGTGCGAGCAATTCCGCCAAGTCTTCAAAATCCGCGCTGTTGCGCGTCAGCCCCGGCATGCAAAGCACAACGGGCTTATCGCTCTTCCCACCATAGTCGCGGTAATAAAGCTTCAGCCCGTCGGCGCTTTGATATGTCTGCTCAGCGTAACCCGTCATTAGAAGTCAAGCGTGAGAGACAATTGCCAAGTGCGTGGGTCGCCATAATAAGCGGTCTGGATATTCGCCACATTGGAAAATTCCTGCCCGTCGGTTTTATAAACCTCATCCGTGATGTTCTTGACACCAAAGGCCAAACGCCACACTCGGTCGATATCTTGAATGGCGACAAAAGCGTTCAGCAGCGTGTAGCCGTCTTCCAACAGACTGTCGCGGTTTTGAACGCTTAGGAAGTGCGACGAGACATGGCGGACATCGCCGTTAAACACGACAAAACCATAAGGCCCTACCGGCCATTCATAATTGGCGGAAGCACGGAAGGTCCATTCTGGCGCAAAAGCGGGTTCGCAAACCTCTGGCGCGCAGCCGGGGATTTCCAGATCAAAGCTTTCATAATCCGCGTTTAAATAGCCAACGGAAGTGGCCAGCGTTAAATGCTCAACCGGCACTGCGACGGCTTCTAGTTCCACGCCCCAGGTGTCAAGCTCAGCAACGTTCAGCACGGGGAAGTCGGTTGGTGTCAGGCCGGCGACACGGGCTTGGAAATCTTCATAGAAGTTATAAAAGACGGCCCCATTCACCCGCAGACGATTGTCAAAGAAGTCATTCTTTGTGCCGGCTTCAATAGTCCAGACATCTTCCGGATCGAAAGCGGAGGTAGAACCTGCATTGTTCGCCCGGCCATTAAAGCCACCCGATTTAAAGCCCCGTGCAACGCTGGCATAGACCAGATTTTCATCAGTCGCTTGAAAATCCACTGTCAGGCTTGGCGTCCAAGCGTCCCAATCTTCTTCAGCAGTAAATTCAAAGAAGTCGAAATCACTGGTCGTCGTGCGGAAATAGTCTTTTTCCTCATACGTATAGCGCAGCCCAGCGGTTACAGAGAGCTGGTCTGTGAAATCAACCGTCCATTGTGAAAAGGCCGCATAGGATTTTGTCGTCTGATCGTCTGCGATTGTGCGGGTGAAGGGCAAAGGCACACCGGCAAATGTCAAAAAGTCATCGGCAAAGGCGATTTGGTCAGACGTCACATCCTCACGCAGATAATAGAGACCGAACACCCCAGTCAGCCAGTCACTGCTGTATTTCGCCTGCAATTCCTGGGAGTACTGGTCTTGGTTCAGACCAACAAAAACGTCGCCCAGTTCGAATTCCGTCGCATCAATATCAATGAAGAAATCTGTTTCCAGGTCGCGATAGGCGCTAATGGAGGTGAGCGTGATGTTGTCGGTTACATCCCAATCGGCTTTAAGCGAGATGCCCCAGTGATCCAGCTTCTGTGCATCATCATCCAGGTTAAAGGATGTGCGCCCTGTAAAATCATATTCGGTTGTTGGCGCAGGAACCAAAACAGTTGTGCCGAAGGTGAATAGATCCGTCTGCGTCAAATCCGCTTCTGCGCGGCCAAGTGTTAACGCATTGCGCTGGCGCGTATAATCGCCACTGAATTGTAGGCTTAAAGTCTCATAGGGCTTGGCGTGCAAGATGATGCGACCGGCCAAATTATCCCGGTCGTTGAATTTCTCACCTGTGTCCGGGTCCGTCACAACGCCATCGCGTTTTTCATAAGATCCGGCGATGGAGGCGGATAATTTATCCTCGATAATCGGTGCGGAAAGATAACCTGAGAACTGATATTGGTCGAAGCGCCCAATGGCGGCGTTTGCCTTGATATGGACTTGGTCATCCGGCTGTTTGGAGACCAGGTTGACTGCGCCGCCAATGGTGTTCTTGCCATAAAGCGTGCCCTGAGGCCCGCGCAGGACTTCCACCCGTTCAATATCAGCGAGGTTAATCAGCGCGCCTTGAATGCGGGAGAAATAAACGCCGTCCACATAAACGCCAACACCAGGGTCAAAGGTCTGCAGTGCATCCGGTTGCCCAATACCACGAATGAAGATGTTGGCGGAGCTGGCAGAGCCGCGCCCCTGCACCAAATTCAAATTCGGCACCGCCCCTTGAAGACCGCCCAGGTCAAGCGCGCCTAAATCCTGCAGCACATCATCATTGAAAGCAGATACGGCGACTGGCACGCTTTGTAGCGATTCCTCGCGCCGCCGGGCAGTGACGGTGATGTTTTCAATCAGGTCAAGCCGCGGCTCTTCATCCTGCGCGTAAGCAGGGGCGGGCAGGGCCGTTAAAGAGGATACAACACTAAACAACACAATAGAACTGGCAGCGGCGCTGGCGCTTGTTTTAAGCGCGGTTGTCGTGGGGCGCATTCTTCTCTCCGAATAAATATGGGACGCGAATTCCCTGTGTCCCTAAATTTTGGCGAAAATAGGGGGTTGAGCAGGCCAAAGCAAGAGCGCAGAATTCACGCTTAAGTCATTGTGGAAACAATTTATGTGCTGAAATTGATGAGGCGCAATTTTTTTGCACTTCGCAAAAGCTATGTTAGCGTGGCTCAAGGGATAAAAGGGGAGCAAAAAATGACAAGCGCAAAAGACGTTATTCTCGTGGCTGTGGATGGGAGCGACTGCTCAAAACGTGCATTGGATGAGGCTATTCACATGGCCAAAGCGCTGAACACATCCTTGCTGTTGGCCCATGTGGTGGACTGGTCCGATTACAGCTTCATCAACGCGATTGAGATTGAAGACCGCACCAAAATGCGCAACGCCGCGGAGAAAA
>JASFRS010000122.1:0-7199 GCA_050114795.1 Sphingomonadales bacterium | reverse complement strand
CTGCATGCAGAACACAGATATATTCGGGATAAACAAAGAATTTCATGCCAAAGCCGCCGCCCACATCTGGCGTGACAACGCGCAGCTTTTTGGGCGGAATTTTCAATATCGCACCGGCCACGACATTTTGCATAATATTCGCACCTTGGGTGCCGGTAGTTAATGTGAAGCTCTCAGTTTCAGCGTCATATTCCCCAATTGCGGCACGATTTTCCATAGCTGTCGGGGCGACGCGATTGTTAATCAGCGTCATCTTTGTGACGTGATCAGCTTTAGCCATCATTTCATCGGTTTTGCTGGCGTCACCTGCCTGCCAGTCAAAGACACGGTTGCCTGGGATGTGTTCCCAAATCTGATGTGCGTCTGGGGCTTTTGCCGCTTCAATATCGTGTATAGCGGGCAATTCTTCCATATCTGCATATATGGCTTCTGCAGCATTGCGGGCATTCTCACGTGTGTCGGCGATAACCACAGCAATGGGGTCGCCAACGAAACGCGCATAATCACGGGCTAGGACGCCGCGTGGCGTATAATGCTGCGTGCTGCCATCGATGTTTTCCAATGCAGTCACACATGGCAAATCGCCATAGCCCGCTTCATCCATATCTTTTTGTGTATAGATCGCGAGAACCCCATCCATCTCTTTTGCATCATCGGTATCAATGCCGAGGATTTTGGCATGGGCATAAGGCGAACGGACGGTTGCCAGATAAGCCGTGTTTTCAAGCTGAATATCGTCCGTATAGCGTCCATGACCGGTGATGAACCGTTGATCTTCGTTGCGGCGAACGCTTTGGCCTTTGCCGAATTTCATCTTTGACCTCTTAATTGGATGGGTGTGAGCAAGAGCTCTATAAAATCATGATAGTCCAGCCTTGATGGCAATCAAGGCTTATCCTGCTCAAATATGGTTTAGCCCATGAATAGGATGAGGATTAGAAATGCGGCTCCCGCGACACCTAAAGCGATGAGCAACCGGTTGTCATCTTTTAGACTGCGCTTTTTCTTCTTTGACATCGAACCCTCCCTGATTTCTTCAAAGGAATTTTTGCTCGAATATCATTTAAATTCAAGAGGAGAGATAAGGTTTTAACCAGGGTTGGACCTGCGGCGTGACGGTGGCTTCACCCCATTGAAAAGGTGCTTTCTCCAAATCTTCTGTGCGCAGCAGTGCGAGGCCCTTATCGCATGTGCGGCTTTTCATTGTGCCCACGGACCTTCCGTCCAAAGAAATATCGGTGTCTTCGCTGGGGTGTTCGCCGGAAATTGAAACGCTAAACAGGCGTTTACGCACCTTGCCGCGATGCTTCATACGTGCTGTCAGTTCTTGTCCGACATAACAGCCTTTTTGAAATTCGACACCATGAAGGGGTTCGAAATTACCCTCCAATATCAGTGTCTTTTCAATATCCAAATCTTTGCTGCCATCGGCGATGCCCAGAGCTATCCGTTTTTCCTCATAAGCATCAAAAGGCAATTCCGTTATGCTTGCGCCTAAGTCCGTTGGCACGAGTAGGCGATAGCCCAGCGTTTCATGACGAGGGTCAGGGAAACAGATGAGGCCTTGAGTGTCAGGTGCTTGTTCTGCCGCATAGACCTTATATTTTTCAGTGATATCGGTGATTTCGACTTTAGATCGAAGGCGATACATCATTAAACGACGCTTTAGATCACCAAGACGGTTTGCCTCACTGTCTAATATTAGGCCGCCGTCATGTGGGATCAGGAAGAAATCAAATAGATATTTACCTTGGGGAGTTAACAGCGCTGCATAAATGACATTGCCATCAAGCGCTTTGCCCACGTCATTGGTGACAAGGCCCTGGAGAAAGTCTTTTAAATCCGGTCCTTTAAGAAATAACAGTCCGCGATTTGGTAAGGCTGTCGCAGCAAAGCGCATAGTGAATAACCCAATAATTTCGATCCCAACAAGGGACGTAAGATGTGAATTGAGAAAGTGCAAGGGCAGAAAAGCCTTTTCACACCGCGTCTCACACCGCATATAGGATATTCACCGGCAATATGGGGATATAGCAAAAACAATGAGCGAAACATTCGACCTGATTTTGAAAGGCGGCACAATCGTCAATCATATGGGTGAGGGGCAAGCGGATGTCGCCGTTAAAGACGGCCGGATTGTGTGCATTGGCGATTTGTCTCAACTCAGCGCTGGTGAAGAAATTGATGTAAATGGACTTCATGTTTTGCCGGGTGTGATTGATACTCAGGTCCATTTCCGTGAGCCGGGCAATGAACATAAAGAGGATTTGGCCTCAGGTTCCAAAGCTGCGGTTATGGGGGGCGTAACTGCGGTATTTGAAATGCCGAACACCAATCCACTCACGACCAGTGTTGAAGCCATTGAGGATAAGCTGTCCCGCGCCAAAAATCGTATGTGGTGTGACCATGCTTTTTATATGGGCGCTACGGCTGAAAATGCGCAGGCGCTTGGTGAATTGGAAAAAACGCCTGGCTGTTGTGGCGTAAAAGTCTTCATGGGCGCGTCCACTGGTAACCTTCTTGTGGAAGATGATGAGACACTGGAACTGGTTCTTTCCCATGGCAAAAGGCGGGTTGCCATTCACGCGGAAGATAATATCCGCATGGATGAACGCGCGCATATCGCTGAATCCGGCAATGTTGCAGATCATCCAGTCTGGCGCGATGACGAAACCGCATTGAGGGCGACGAAAAGGGCCATCAAACTTGCTCGCAAGACGGGGCGCCGTGTGCATATCCTTCATGTGACGACGCCGGACGAGCTTGAGTTTCTCTCGCATCACAAGGATATAGCTTCAGTGGAAGTTACACCTCAACATCTCACGCTGGCAGCGCCTGAATGTTATGAAAAACTAGGTTCAAAAGCGCAGATGAACCCACCAATTCGCTCAGCGCGCCACCGTGATGGACTGTGGTATTGGTTGGCGCAGGGTGTGGCGGATGTCATTGGTTCGGACCATGCGCCACATTTGTTGGACGAAAAGGCGCGTCCTTACCCAAAAAGCCCGTCCGGCATGCCGGGTGTTCAAACCTTGCTCCCCTTATTGCTGAACCATCATGCACAAGGGCGATTGAGCCTTGCGCATCTTGTGGATTTAACCAGCCATAGTGCCAATCGGCTTTTCAACTTGAGAGATAAGGGGCGTTTGGCGTTGGGCTATCATGGGGACTTCACTGTAGTTGATCTAAAGAAAAATTGGACGATCGAAAATCAATGGCTGGCAAGTAAATGCGGCTGGAGTCCATTTGAAGGAATGAATATCACAGGTAAACCCATTGGAACTTTCATCCGTGGGAAAAAGGTCATGTGGGAGGATGAGCATCAAGACACTGCGCAAGGGGAGCCCATACGCTTTCAGGAATTAATTTAATGAATAAGCAGGCTAATGGATGCTTTTTCGAGATCTTCCGGGGTGACTTCCTTGCACTGGTGAACCTCAACGGACTCAATGTCGCTCGTGCAATAAGCGGACCAGGCGCGTAAAAAGCTTTTTAACACAGGGTAATCTGGCGCATGATCCAATTCTTGCCAAAGGTAAGTTTCCAGAAGTTTGGGGTCGTCCGGATTGCGGTAAATTATCCGAGCTTTACACAGCCGGTAACCAGCGTCCCATAGATTTGCGCTACTCATTGGAACCCCCACGTCCAATTGGCACGATATGTACAGCATGGCAAAACAGGCTTAAAACTTTCTGAAAACCAGGATTTCTATGAATTTTACTTATATTCCCATAGGCTTAATTATCGGCGTTCTCGTTGCCGCACCCGTCGGGCCAGTCAATTTGATCTGTATTAATCGTACTTTTCGTCATGGTCCCTGGCAGGGATTTGTTGTTGGTATTGCGGCGGCTCTTGGGGATGCTTTGTTCGCACTTGCCGCCGCGGGCGGGCTTTCAGAAGTGACTAATCAACTTCCCATTGCCCGGGACAATATTCGTATTTTCGGTGGATTAATCACTCTCGGTTTTGCTTGGGTTGTCTGGCGGTCCGCGCCTCATCTTGAAGACGCGAAAAGCCCGGGGCAAGGGGCTATTCGTCAAAGCATTGCGACCTTTACAATGACGGTGACAAACCCTGCAACTTTGACGGCTTTTATCGCATTTTTTGCCGGTTCTTCATTGAAAAACCTCGGCTTTTCAAATGGTGAAGAGATTGGCAACCTCTCTATGTTGGTGGGTTCTGTGCTGATTGGATCGCTTATCTGGTGGCTTAGTCTGTGTCATGGTGCAGCGAAACTACGGGACAAGATTTCTGATGCAACCTTGATTACTCTTAATCATGCAACTGCGATCTTGCTTTTTATATTCGCTCTTGTCGCGATAGGCGCAGGTATTCATAATTGATACGGGCGAGCTGGGTTAATGAATGTTTAATATCCCTTGAGTAGACAAAAGGGACGATGTTTCTGGGGAAGACAATTGACAATTAATGCTAAAGACGCCCGTGAATATTTGAACTTCTCTGCATTATTGTGTTCGAGATTATGCCATGATCTTATCAGCCCGGTGGGCGCAATGGGCAATGGTATCGAAATTTTACGCGATGAAGATGACCCGGAAATGCGTGAGCAGGTCATCTCTTTGCTTGAAGATAGTGCGCGGCAAACATCTAATCGCTTGCAGTTCTTTCGTTTAGCCTTTGGTGCCGCCGGAGGTTTCGGGGACAAAGTGGACGCGCGGGAGGCTCAAAAAGCCAGCGCAAGCCTGTTTTCTCAGGGTAAAACCAAGTTGGTTTGGGAAGCAGATGCGACGACCTTACCAAAAGAACTGGTCAAACTCCTCTTAAATCTCCTGCTGATTGGGCATGAAGCGCTGATCCGTGGGGGCACTATTTCTGTGCATATGGCATTTGATGGTGAAGATAAGCTGCTGGCTAAAATTGTTGGGGAAGGGGAGCGTTATATTCTTGGTGAAGGTGCTCAAAAGGCCTTGCGCAATGAGCTGTCACCTAAAGAAGTGGAACCCCGAAGTGCGCCCGCGCAACTCGCGAATTTAATCGCATTAGGGAGTGATGCTCAGATTTATCTGGATGCTACCAACCCCCAAAGCTTTACACTGGGTTTTTCTGCGGATCTGAGTGACAGCTAAGGAATTCTGTTAGCTCAGCAAAAGAAAAGGCCGCTTGAGTGGATCAAGCGGCCTTCTTTGTTTGAATGTGACGAGGTCAGGCGTTAACGACCTGACGTGTTTCTGCCGGTAAGTCTTCCGGATCACGTAAGACATAGCCACGGCCCCAGACTGTCTCGATATAATTCTCGCCTGATGTGGCAGAAGCCAGTTTCTTCCGCAGTTTACAAATGAATACATCGATGATTTTCAGTTCGGGTTCATCCATCCCACCATAGAGATGGTTGAGGAACATTTCTTTCGTCAATGTCGTGCCTTTGCGCAGGCTCAGCAATTCCAGCATTGCATATTCTTTGCCTGTTAAGTGGACACGTTGCCCGTCAACTTCAACGGTTTTTGCATCCAGATTAACAGCCAGTTTGCCAGTACGAATAACCGATTGCGCATGGCCTTTAGAGCGGCGCACGATCGCATGAATGCGGGCGACCAATTCTTCCTTATGGAAGGGCTTGGTCATATAATCATCCGCACCAAAGCCTAAGCCTTTAACCTTATTATCCAGTTCATTCATGCCGGATAGAATAAGGATAGGCGTATCGACTTTTGATACTCTAAATTTCTTTAGCACGTCATAACCGTGCATGTCCGGCAGATTTAAATCGAGAAGAATGATGTCATAATCATAGAGCTTACCTAAATCGAGCCCTTCTTCCCCTAAATCTGTGGTGTAAACATTAAATCCCTCGGATGACAGCATCAATTCGATGCTGCGGGATACCGACATATCGTCTTCAATCAACAGAACGCGCATGTGCTAAGCCCCTTTGCTCCATAAGTTTGCCGCATAACCCCCCATATGCAAACTTATTTGGTCGTTGCGGCGTTAACTAATATGAATAGAGTGTCTAGCCACTTGGTTAATAAATTGTAACCAATTTTACTGAATTGCACCAAAATTAATATTTTCGTTAACGTTACTGAGACTTAGGACGTGGGTTTCTCGACGTTTTTCGCTGGTTTTCCTCTTTATTTTGCCAACTCGACCGCAAAATGCTCCCTCTCAAGCTGAAAGAGAGCATTGATTTTTTGAGTTAGAGTTTGCGGATTATTCCACACTCTGTCGATAGTGTTGGACCCGGGTAACCCGTAAGCCAGGAAGGCCGTTGCGTTCAATCGCTCTTTGCCAGGAAAGGAATTCCTCTATGGACAAAGAATAACGCTTACAAGCTTCCTCCATCGTCAATAAGCCACCTCGGACGGCAGCGACGACTTCGGCTTTACGACGGATAACCCATCTTTTTGTTTTCGGCGGCGGGAGGTCGTCAAGCGTTAGCGGTTCCCCCGTTGGCCCAATCACCTGATGCGGTGTGAATCGTTGATTTTCCTTCATTGTCCCTAACATTCCTGACCACGCGATTTTTGGAGCCTACACAAAGGACCTTAAAAAAGGTCTAAACGGTGCGGTTAATCTCAAACAAATTTTCAACAAATATTTCAAAGGCGCACATGTATAGAAATTCCTTAAGAAGCGGAAAAACTGGATTCCTGCGCATGAAGTCTTATATAGAGGCCCGATGAGCAGCGAATTGAACAGTCTCGGCTTTGCCAAAGCCCCATCTGAAACACGCGTGGTAGTCGCCATGTCGGGCGGTGTGGATTCGTCTGTGACGGCGGCTTTGCTGAAAGAGCAGGGCTATGATGTAGTCGGGATTACGCTACAGCTTTACGACCATGGTGAAGCCGTGCAGCGCAAAGGTGCGTGCTGTGCAGGCCAAGATATTCATGATGCGCGCAATGTCGCTGCAAGCATTGGTATTCCTCATTATGTACTGGATTATGAAAGCCGCTTCCGCCAAGCAGTGATTGACGATTTTGCCGACAGCTATATTCGCGGCGAAACGCCATTGCCTTGTGTGCGTTGTAATCAAACAGTGAAATTTGCTGATTTGACGCAAACAGCCCGGGATTTGGGCGCCGATTGTTTGGCGACCGGACATTATGTGCAACGCCAAGTCGTGGACGGTGTAGCCCATCTCTGTGCAGCCGAAGATAAGGATAAAGACCAAAGCTATTTTCTCTTTGCAACAACAGCGGAGCAATTGGACTTTTTGAGATTTCCGTTGGGTGGCATGT
>JASFRS010000121.1:0-7201 GCA_050114795.1 Sphingomonadales bacterium | reverse complement strand
CCATGATAGTGTCACCGGGCTGTAGCAGCGCCAGCATCACCGCGCCATTTGCCTGCGCGCCACTATGAGGCTGCACATTCGCAAACCCGCAATTAAACATAGCTTTAGCGCGTTCAATGGCCAGGGTTTCTGTTTTATCGACTTCGGAACAGCCTTGGTAATAGCGACGACCCGGATAGCCTTCCGCATATTTGTTCGTAAGCACAGAGCCCTGCGCTTCCATCACCGCGCGGCTGACGATATTTTCAGACGCAATCAGCTCAATCTGGTCTTGCTGGCGCTTTAATTCGCTTTCTAAAGTCGCATTGACCTCGGGATCGCTATCTTTAACTGAGCGAGAGAAAAACCCCTCATGAACTGTACTGTTCGTCATTTATCAGGCCCTTCCAAGTTTCTCGACACGTCGCGCATGGCGACCGCCTTCAAATTCGGTATTTAGAAATTCACGCAAGCAATCCTTGGCAACATCTACACCTGTCAGGCGTTCACCCAGCGCCAGAACATTTGCATCATTATGTTGCCGCGCCAAACGCGCCATAAGACCGTTTGTGCATAATGCAGCGCGCACCGCCGGATTACGGTTCGCAGCAATAGAAATACCAATACCAGAGCCGCAAATAACGACGCCGCGTTTAGCTTTCCCATCAGCAATCGCATCAGCTAAGGCACGACCAAAATCCGGATAATCAACAGAACTTGTATCTGAGGGGCCGAGATCAAGGACGTCGAAGTCCATGGCCTTCAATTCTTCAATCAAAGTGGATTTCAACGCAAAGCCTGCATGATCAGAGGCTATGGCAATCGTTTCTTTCGACATCGGTAAAGCCCTCCACATCAGTTATGTGGCAGGAATTACCATAGTGGCCCCGAAGGGCCAACTGATTCTGGAATGTTTTTACAAAAACTAGGCCGCGCGACGAATCTTCAGGCGATTCCATACACTGTTTAACGCCTGAACCAAGTCAGCCATCAATTCGTCATTGTGCATAGGGGTGGGTGTAAAGCGCAAACGCTCCGTCCCCTTCGGTACAGTCGGATAATTGATGGGCTGGACATAGATATCAAATTCATCCAACAAGATGTCAGAAATCTGTTTGGTCAGAACCGGGTCACCCACAAGCACGGGAACAATATGGCTCACCGACGGCATTACAGGCAGGTCAGCCTCCGCCAACAAACGTTTCAACGTTGCGGCTCGTTCTTGATGAGCTTCACGTTCTTTGTTGCTTTTCTTCAGATGTTGAACACTGGCCAGTGCACCAGCGCAGAGAACAGGTGACAAAGACGTTGTGAAGATAAAGCCTGGTGCATAAGAACGCACCACGTCAATGATGGTCTTAGACCCGGTAATATAACCGCCCATGACGCCAAAAGCTTTTCCTAAAGTGCCTTCAATGATGGTCAGACGATCCATCAGGCCTTCACGTTCGGCAACGCCTGCGCCATGGGGCCCATACATACCAACCGCATGAACTTCATCCAAATAGGTCAGCGCATTATATTTATCGGCCACATCGCAGATTTCTTTAATCGGCGCGATATCCCCATCCATGGAATAGACGGATTCAAAAGCGACAATTTTAGGAGCATCAGCAGGCGCAGAGGCCAGAAGCTCTTCTAAATGGGCGACATCATTATGACGGAACACACGTTTTTGCGCGCCGCTATTGCGCATACCCTGAATCATTGAGGCATGGTTCAATGCGTCTGAAAAGATGATGCAGCCAGGCAACACACGGGCCAAAGTCGACAATGTCGCTTCATTGGAAATATAGCCGGACGTAAACAGCAGAGCGGATTCCTTGCCATGAAGGGTTGCCAGCTCTTTCTCCAAAGTCACATGATAATGAGTCGTGCCACCAATATTCCGTGTACCGCCGGAACCAGCACCAACTGTTTTGATCGCCTGCTCCATGGCCTCGATCACATCTTTATGCTGACCCATGCCAAGATAATCATTAGAGCACCATACAGTGATAGGACGGCAGGTCTCCGGGTCCGGAAAATAACGACCCTGCGGGAATTTGCCTTTGATTCTGGCAATATCAGCGAATACGCGGTAGCGGCCTTCCGCCTTTACCGCATCGATTGCCGATTGAAGAAGGCGATCATAATCCATGCTCTGTCCCTACGCACTTTTGTTCTTATGTGCCCGAATTTATCCAAATCCTGCCATTCAATATAGGCTGAAGCGCAGAAATGCGAGACTCAAATTGTCACATGGGCGTCAACTTTGGTCGCACAGGCCATGTTGACGCATGATAACATGCGCCCCCACCTTCATTCGGGTTTATGGAAAGAGCTTACTAAAGCTTTATATGCATTTCAAATACGGATTTATATTTTACGTTGATTAGACGTAGCGCAACTGATCGCTCCAATAACGTTCCACATCACGAAGCGCATGACGCATGACCTGCAAATGATCCAGGTCAAAGACCTCACCATTCAACATGTCGCTTAAATGTTCATCATAAAGAGCATCTACAAGCTCAGAAACCTCCAGGCCTTTTTCAGTCAAAGAAATACGTACAGATCTGCGATCATGTTCAGAGCGTTTATGCGCCATATAACCCATTTCAACGAGCTTTTTTAGATTATAGGACACGTTGGAGCCCTGATAATATCCGCGGCTTTTCAGCTCGCCCGCTGTAACCTCTAAAGAGCCGACATTGTAAAGCAACAGCGCCTGAACGCTGTTGATATCCACCAGACCAATTTCTTCAAGCCGCACTTTAATCACATCAAGTAAACGCCGGTGCAACCGCTCAACAAGCTGCAGGCACTCCAGAAACGCAGGTTTTGTTTGGGCGACCAATAATTCAGGGTCAACCACCCCTCCCACACCCACATTCTGAGCCGTATTTGGAGCTGCCATTTCAATACTCTCCCGCACGTCCGATTCACATTATTGGCAGGGAGTATCGCGCAAAGTGGCTAATATAGGCTTAAAGTTTGCCAGATTTCAGAGATTCAATGATTCCTGAAAAATCCTTACCTGCATTTCCGTCTTCACAAAATTTCTCATAAAGTTCAGCAGCATAGGCACCAAGAGGGGTTGAGGCATCATTTCCCTGTGCTGCGTCTTGTGCGAGTTTTAAATCTTTTAACATCATCGCGGCCGCAAATCCCGGTTGGTAATCGCGGTTTGAAGGTGCCGCTTCAACAGGGCCTGGTTCTGGACAATAAGAGGTAAGCGACCAACACTGACCAGATGCTTTCGACGAAATTTCAAATAATTTATCGGCGGCCAATCCCAGTTTTTCAGCAAGGGCAAAGCCCTCACAAACTGAAATCATCTGGATGCCCAACATCATATTATTACAGATTTTTGCAGCCTGCCCAGCTCCAGCCGAACCCGCATGAACGATATTTTTGCCCATATGTTCAAGAATCGCCTGCGCGCGCTTAAAGCCATCATCTGTTCCACCAACCATGAAGGTTAATGTACCACCCGCAGCCGCAGCCACACCACCAGATACAGGGGCATCCACCATTTCAAATCCACGTTCATGAGCCATCGCTGCCACCTCGCGGGAGGTTTCAACATCAATCGTTGAGCTATCGATGAATAGCGTTCCAGGTGCCGCATAGGTCATGACCCCATCTTCACCACCATAGACAGCAGTCACATGACGACCCGCAGGCAACATTGTCACCACGGCATCAGCACCGCTTACAGCGTCTTTTAGATTGTTTACTGCATGTCCGCCGGCTGCGGCTACTTGCGCTTTTGCGTCTGCGCTTAAGTCAAAAGCGCGCACATCATGACCAGCTTTCACCAGATTAATGGCCATCGGGCCACCCATATTTCCCAAACCGATAAATGCAATTTTGCTCATGGCTGTCTCCCGCGCCTTTTAATCATCAAAATCAAGATCGCCCCAGGCCGGAACCTGAAAATGGGCATCAATGAAAGTATCTTTTACATTCGCCAGATCAGCCGGATCCCATTTCGGGTTGCGGTCTTTATCTACAAGCTGCGCACGCACACCCTCATAAAAGTCATGGCCTGATTTGATATGACTTACGATACGATATTCCAATTGCAGTGCCTCTTGCAAAGATAGGGCCTTCCCTTCCCGCATCTGACGGAATGTCAGCTTCATGCTGGTTGGCGACAAACGGCCCATTTTCTCAGCCATCTTCTTCGCCCAGTCATTTCCGCCCTGCAGGGATTCGATGATTGCCTCAACACTGTCTTTTGAAAAATGCACATCAATATCACTACGGTGTGCCGCACTATCGCTTTCGCCCGGCTCTTCATGAAAAGCTGCAAGAATGGACTCAATTGGACCACCTTCAGCCATTTCAGCGACTAAGTCCGGTAATTTCTCACTCGGCACATAATGCGTAGCAATCCCAAGCGCATAGCAATCCGCGCCACTAAGCCGTTGCCCTGTTAGCGCTAGATACATGCCATATTCACCGGGCAAACGAGGCATGAAATAGCCACCGCCCACATCCGGAATAAGCCCAATGCCAGTTTCTGGCATGGCAAATAATGTGCGTTCTGTCGCTATGCGATAATTACCGTGAACAGACACCCCAACACCGCCGCCCATAACAACGCCGTCGATGAGCGCAATATAAGGTTTGGGAAAGGCGCCGATAGCCGCATTCATACGATATTCTGAAGCGAAGAAATTCTCAAAGTCAGGCGTGCCTGCCTTACCACTTTTATAAAGGGATACGACATCGCCCCCTGCACAAAAAGCTCTATCGCCTGCACCTTGAATGACAACAGCCTGAATACCAACTTCATCCGCCCACTCATCAAGCTTCGACTTCAAAGCCAAACACATATCACGGTTTAAAGCGTTTAGCGCCTGAGGGCGGTTCAAGGTCATGAGGCCGATCGCCCCCTGGTGATCAAAGACAATATCAGCGTCGCTTGTCATAGGGCTTTCGTACCCTCCCCTTCTTATTCCATTGCTTTGATCTCTGGTCTATGCGTTGCCGGGCAAAGCTGCAAGAAGGATTTCCCCACCTTGAATTTATTGATAAACTTTCATGATTCTTTGCGAAATATCTGCAAAAAAGCAAAGATAGGACATAATTCAGTGAGGCCTCACATGCAGAGAGAATCAGCAGTCATTCTTCTTGAGTTAAACGAATTATGCCCACATCTATTGCAAAAGTGGATGTCGTCAGGGGATCTTCCAAATTTTAAGCGCTTTTACGACAGTTCGACGACCTTCATCACAAAGCCAGACGTCGATGATCCAAAATATTTAGAGCCCTGGATCCAATGGTACTCTCTTCATACAGGACTACCTTATAGCGCACACGATGTATTCAATCTCACAGACGGCCCCCGTGCCTCTCATGACGATATATGGAGATTGCTGTATCAAAGCGGCAAAAGAGTTATGAGTTGCGGGAGCATGAACGCACGTCGTTTTGAAGGCGATGGCAATATCTTTATTGCCGACCCCTGGTGCAAAGATCAGGACGCCTGGCCCAAGGAACTCAATACTTACCAAAATTTCATCGCCCAAAATGTGCAGGAACACAGCAACGCCAATGGCAACTCACAAGGCGCTCTGGGCTTTATGAGTTTTATGGCTGGTCACGGGTTAAGGCTTAAATCCGCGTCTAAACTCACCAAACAAATCCTGGATGAAAAGACGAAGGATCGGCGTCTTTCCTATAAGAGGGTCGCGCAGCTCGATGCCCTTCAGTTTGATGTATTCAGACATTATTATCGTAAGACTCGACCTGCCTTCGCGACCTTCTTTTCCAATTCTGTCGCCCATTTGCAACACAGTTTCTGGCGTCATATGGAACCTGAAGTTTTCAGCGCAAAACCGGCAAGTGAAGAACAGCTCTTCTACCGTGATGCCATTAAATTCGGGTATCAAGCCATCGACCAAATTATAGGTGAGTTCCTGGATGAATTTGGGGATGAAGCCACGCTGATTTTCGCAAGCGCACTATCTCAACAACCTTTCACAAAATATGATGCTCAGGGTGGGCAGTATTTTTATCGCCCGCGTAATATCCGCGCCCTTCTGCACAAATTTGGTATAGACTTCGAACATGTGGAGCCGGTGATGACTCATCAATATATGCTCCACTGCAAAGACAAAGCTTCGGCTGATGCCGCACAACAAACCCTTTCAAATTGCCGAGCAGAGAATAAATCCGTGTTCGATATTCGGAGGGAAAATGACACCAGCATGTATTTCGGGTCACAACTATCAACAAAAGTAGGGGCAGATGCAGTATTAGGCGGCCCTGATGGTTTTTTTGAAGACTTCCACACGCATTTTTATCTGATCGAGCAGAATAAAAGCGGTTGCCATCATCCGGATGGCTGCCTGTGGATTAGAACTGGAGCAGCGAGCCATCATGAAAATGAGCGCGTATCCATATTGGATATCGCGCCCACTGTTTTGGATTTATTAGGTGAAGACCAGGCTATTCCTTCCAAGTGGCAGGGGCGTAGCTTAAAAGAGCAATTAACGCCTCAGATAGCCCCTTAACCAATCTTCACGGCGGTTCCGCTTGCGGAAACCATCAACATGGAACCGCCTGAACCAACTGTTTCATAGTCCAAATCAATGCCGATGATACCATCCGCGCCCATAGCTCTGGCGCGTTCTTCCATCTCCCGCAACGCCGTCTCACGGGCATCAGACAGGCTTTGTTCATAAGCCGCTGCGCGACCGCCGACGATATCCCGGATGCCGGCAAATAAATCACGGACGATATTCGCACCCATGATTGCCTCGCCTGTCACAACACCAAGATATTCACGGACTTCACGTCCCTGCAAGGTCGCCGTTGTTGTCATCAACATGGTGTTTCTCCTACTTAAGCAAATCGCGCGAGATAATCATGCGCATCACCTGATTGGTGCCTTCCAATATCTGGTGTACGCGCAGGTCTCGCCAGAAGCGTTCAACCGGATAATCCATCAAATAGCCATAGCCGCCATGAAGCTGCAGCGCATCATTCACCACGCGCGACCCCGTATCAGTCGCTAAGCGTTTAGCCATAGCTGCGAATTTGGTTTTATCAGGTGCATTATCACTGACTTTCAATGCTGCGATATAGAGCAGCGCCCGCGCTGCCTCTAAATCCGTAGCCATGTCCGCTAGCGTAAATTGGGTGTTTTGGAAATCCGCAATTGCCTTGCCAAATTGGCGCCGGTCTTTGACATAGTTGATTGCGTCATCCAGACAGCGTTGCGCAC
>JASFRS010000120.1:0-7207 GCA_050114795.1 Sphingomonadales bacterium | reverse complement strand
AACGCAGGAAGTCCACAGCCTCACGAATCTCGGACACAATATCCGGAAACACCCGGCCTGCCTCACGAGAGATTAAAGAGGCGAGAAGCTCTTCTCGCGCCTCCATCAGATCAGCAGCCTGGCGCAAGATGTCTCCGCGCGCCTTACCACCCTTTGCATCCCAGTCGAGTTGAGCTTCTTTGGCACGCTCATAAGCTTCTTCAATTTGCGCATCATTGGCATCAGCAATCGTCCCAATACGATCCTGATAATCCGCAGGCGAGAATGCCTCCCGCGTTTTTGTCTTGACCGCCTTGCCATTGATTAATGGGCCGCCATAGAAGATCTGTGCTTTACTGGCCGCGACAGCCTGTTCCAGTCGGGCGAGTTCAGCCCGGTCCGTTAAATCCACACCTTTGGAATTCACCCGTGTTTCTCCATAAATATCTTTAGGCAATGGTATTTTGTCATGACGTTTTGGGCTGGCGGCTTGCATGATCGCATAAGGATTGCTCGCCACTTCATCGACACTGACATCATCATCAAGAAAACGGTTCACGAAAGACGAATTAGCACCGTTTTCAAGCAAACGGCGAACTAGATAAGGCAGCAAATCTTCATGCGAACCGCAAGGGCCATAAACCCGAACAGGCAAGGTCCATCCTGCCGACTTTCCGGCAACTTTATAAAGCAATTCCCCCATGCCATGCAGGCGTTGGAATTCAAAGCCACGTCTGTTTCCTGCCATCTCTAATATAGAGGCAATCGTCATGGCATTATGGGTGGCGAATTGTGGGAAAATCAGATCGCCCGCGCCCAGCATCTTTGCCGCGCAATGAAGATAACAAACATCCGTCCCGGCTTTACGAGTGAAAACTGGATAATCCGCAACACCTTCTTCCTGCGCATGTTTGATTTCGCTATCCCAATAGGCTCCTTTAACCAGACGGATCATAAGGCGCTGACCGCTTGATTTGGCTAAATCAATCAGGTGATCAATTACATGGGGAGCGCGTTTTTGATACGCCTGAACGGCCAAACCAAAACCTGTCCAACCTTTTAATTCCGGCTCTTGCACCAGACGGTCAATCAGGTCGAGTGACAGGTCCAAACGATCCGCCTCTTCGGCATCCACCGTGAAATTAATATCATGACCATGAGCTTGCTTGGCTAAGGCAAAAAGGCGTGTGTATAAAACTTCGTGGACGCGCGCGCTCTGTGCCTCCTCATAGCGCGGGAACAAAGCCGACAATTTAACGGAAATGGCGTGGCGGTCTTCTGGTGCCTGCCCCTTTCCTTCTTGCCCAATCCGGTCAATGGCCGTCTGATAGGCTTTGAAATAGATCTCTGCCTGAGCGTCTGTTCTGGCACCTTCCCCCAGCATATCAAAGGATGTGAGATAGGAGCCAGCACGTTTCAAAGCCTCATCTATGGTACGGCCCAACACAAATTGGCCACCCATGATGCGCATGGCTGTTTTTAAGGCTCTGCGGATGACGGGTTCACCAGCACGATGGACCAAGCGCCCTACCAGATCTCCTGGGTCTTTGATGATTTTACAGTCCAGCTTCAAAACACCGCCCGTCATCATCAGCGCCCACGTAGAGGCATTAACGAAGAGCGAGCGGGAATGGCCCTTATGATCCGCCCATTTGCCTGAGGAAATCTTTTCGGCAATCAGTCGATCGGCTGTCTCCACATCGGGCACACGGAGCAGACTTTCAGCAAGACACATCAGTGCCACGCCCTCCTCATTCGATAATCCGAATTCCTGAAGAAAGGCATCTAAAGTCCCTTGTTCATCTTTCGCGGATCGCGCCTGGGCAATAATGGACTTTGCCACTGTCAAAGCGTGATCTTGCGCGGCAGCATCCATGGGTGCGTCACGCAACAACGCATCCATGACCTGATTCTCATCAGCATATTTGGCCACAGAAATCGCCTGTCTGCCAGGCGCATATCGTTTTTGATCTTCCTGCCGCATCTCAAAATCCTCAGCATTTATTTGCACGGAGAATACAAAGAAATATAGAGCATTTCTCTCCAAAATAAGCAAAAATGCGATAATCTATTTTGTTATACAAGAATATACAGGATTTTTCCCCTCCATGAAGAAAATGCCGAAACTTGATGTAATTGACCGAAAAATTCTCGACACTCTGCAAAATAACGGGCGCATCACCAATGTAGAGTTGGCCGAGCGTGTGGGCCTAAGCCCCACCCCATGTATTGAGCGGGTGAAGCGGCTCGAAGATGCAGGTTATATCAAGGGCTATTTCACAAGGTTATCGGCACGCAAACTGGGTGTCGGACTGCTTGCCTTTATAGAAATCTCGCTTGATAAAACTGGCAATGACGCCTTCGATCGCTTCAAAAATGCCGTCGACACAATCCCTGAAATCCAGGAATGCCATATGGTTGCCGGTGGCTTTGACTATCTTCTGAAAGTCCGGGTGAAAGATATGGACAGCTACCGCCGTTTTTTAGGAGAGCGCATTTCAGCGCTTCCAGGTGTGGACCGCAACCATACTTATGTGGTTGTGGAAGAGGTGAAAAACACCCATGCCATATCTGTCAAAGACATAAAAACAACCTAATGAAATATTTTAATGCATCGTAATATCGGCATGTAAAGCCAGCCATTGACGAGCTTGACGTTGCGCCTCGGCTATTTCTTCAGAACTCATGTCCTGCGCAAGTTCATGGCGGTCTTCAATCGCCCGTTTAACGCCGTTCAGCGCTGCAAGGCTGAACCATTTATGGGCCTCCACATAATCTAAATCGACACCCATACCAGTGGAATAACACAATCCAAGGTCATAGAAGGCACTAACCTTCCCCTGGTCTGCATCATTAAGATATGCATCCAGATGTGGACTGATTGTTGCGTCAAAACTCTTTTCTAAACTAGTCATCTTGCGAATTCCCATTCCCCCAGGCAGGAAAATTTTCCTACGACTCAAAATACGCACATCTAGAAATGTGCAGAGAGGTATTGAAAAAATGGTTAACGGGACGATAGCATGGAATTCACACTACTTTAAGTTGATATACAACTATTTCGTCGTTTTTTTGAAAAATGTGATCAGAAAAACTATTTTACGCCTGCCGAATACCGCAGGTGAAGATAAATTCGCCCTGTCCACTTGGGCGACGCCCATGGACTCGGCCCGGCGGCAAGGTCACCACGGCGCGTGTACCCCGCCCTTCCTCTGAGAGAAGCTGAAAGTGGCTATCATGGAGTGCACAAAGCGACTTAACCAAAGGCAAACCCAGACCTGTCCCCACCCCATGGCGAGCCTGCCCTGCCTGATGGAATGGTTTCATGACGCGTTTGATGTCTTCCGGTGAAATGCCCGGTCCCCGGTCAATCACTGTAAGGCGAAGGAACCCCCGCCTATCCACACGGCCAGTGACCCGAATAGCACTGTCTGCGGGAGAAAATTTAATAGCATTAGAAAGCAGATTAATAAGGATCTGTAAAAATATCTGCGGGTCCACATAAATATCCGGCACATTGCCGTCAATTTTTATGAGGATATTTACATGCGCCTTGTCTGTCATCGGCCTCATTATATCCACAGCCTTGGCACAAACTTGGCGCAAAGAGACATGCTCTTCATTAAGGCCAACCGTACCGGCATCCACTTTCGCCATATCCAATACGGCATTTATGACGCTTAAAAGGTGCCCACCTGCATGATAAATTGCTTTCGCATATTCAATATAATCAGCTGCACCCAGCGGGCCCTTGATTTGCTGCTGCATCAAATCACTATAACCAATAATGCTATTCAAGGGAGAGCGCAGCTCATGCCCCATATCTGCCAAAACATGGAGGCGCTGCTCCAAAGCCTGCGTTAGTGCAGCGCGGGCATCATCCCGCTCCCCTCTCAGCCTGGCACCCTGGTCTGCATGGAACTGGGCCAAGCGTTTGGGCGAAATATAGCCCTTGGCGCACTCGCCTTCATAATAGACAAGCCCATATTTCATTATTTTCCGCTCCACATTGCGGAAATCGCTCAAGCATGAGTTCTCATAACAACGCATCATGTTATAATTCGCAAATCGGCTGATTTCTTCATCCGGGAATAAATAGGTCGGGCGAAAGGCTCCTGCGCGACATAATAAGCCATATGGCTCGCCATCATGTACTGGCGTTACGAGAACGGCATCCAATTTAGGCTGGCTGACAAATATTTGAGCAAGGTCTGCAAAGGTCGTGAAAGATGCCACGACCGGTAAAGGCTCAACGAGATGAGAAAGTCTCTGCTGCATCGAGTAATAAGCTCCTCAATCAGCCCCTAAGACATGTTTTCGTTGAGGTTAAAAAATAAACAAGACTCCTTAATATTCCCCTAAAACTGAATATAAAAATTCAAATTAATATAAGAACATGGGCTTATGAAGAATACTGGCAATTTTAGGCCTGTAAGACTCCACATCATAAAGAGATTTTACATCAACCACCTTACACCCAAGAGCTACATTTTCGACAGGTACAGCTTCATAATTTCCATCCACCAAGGCCGTCATCAATGCGGATTGACCATTTTCAAGCAACTGGATCGCAAGTGTTCCAAAGGCCATAGCCACCATTTTATCCAACGCATCTGGTGCTCCAGAGCGCATGAGATAAGCAAGCTCCTGCAAAACCACACCATGGCCTGAGCTTGTCTTAATATAATCCGCAATATGACGCCCGATACCCTGTATCTTACGTTCAGACGCCGAAACGCCTATATCAACTGCCGCTTCAGCGCCTTTCACATGCGCGCCTTCCGATACGACCATCATGGAATAGCGGTTTTCACTAGCTGCACGGTCCTTAACAAGAAGCTTGGTTAGTTCATCCAGATCAACAGGAACCTCAGCAATGACAACCCGATCCGCTTGGGACAAATACCCAGCCATAAGCGCCGTTTCACCAGAACGGCGGCCAAATAATTCAATTACACCAACGCGCTCATGGCTGGAAACCGTGGTGCGTAGCGCCGTAATAGCATCAACTGAACGCGTAATAGCAGTTGAAAACCCAATGCAATATTCTGTACCGAACACATCATTATCCATAGTTTTCGGCACGGCGATAACCGGAACACCAAGACCGCTTAAATATGCTGTAAATTTGAGCGTCCCATCCCCACCCATCGTCACCATGGCATCAACACCCAAAGCATCAAGGACGGCCAGTACATGCGCGCTGGCATCATAGCTTCCATCTTCATTTTTTTGAGAATGTGCCTCACACCCAAAAGCTTCAACCTGTTGTTCATTTATTCTTCGTGGGTCAATTCGCGAAGTGTGTAGAACAGTCCCACCACTGCGATCAATGGTACGAACCATATTCACATTGAGCTTTAGATAATGATCATTTTCACTCGTCCAGGGCGTTAAAGGGTCAATGGAAAGCGGGCCAGCCCAGCCACGGCGAAATCCGATGACTTCCCACCCCCGCGCAACAGCCCCCTCAACAATTGCCCGAATACAAGCGTTGAGACCCGGAACATCCCCACCACCTGTTAAAATCCCAATGCGTTTAGGCATAAAAACCTCCTCCCCGCAGTTTGGCGGGAAGGAGAAAAAAAATGCAAGTTCATATTGTCAGAGAGCGCTTTAGTGCTCCGAATTAGCGATAATGTGCCACGGCATACTCTGCTGCTTCACGGGCAGCATGTTTCAAAGTGCTTTCCGCATCCCCGCCAAAAAAGCCGCTGCCGATACGGCCTTCCACATTGATTTTGCCAATCTGGATGCCGTCTGGATTCTCGAATGTGACCTCAATAACTGCCGATGCTTCACCCCAATTTCCAATACCACCGGAGAGATAGCGCTTACCACGACTACCCGAGCTATAAGATGTGAAGCGATATGTGACTGAGAAGCCATTTTCATTCTTTTCGAAAACGCCCTTTTCCCCAAACATGAATTCATCAAGATAATCATGAAATTCTTTGACTTGTTCAGCGCTCACATCCGCAAGATGCTCGCCTTCAACAAGATAAGCCTGCTCATATTTCGCGCCAGCATCTGGCCGCTCGAGGATGACCGTTTGTCCTGAACCGCAGGCTGCGAGAAAGGCAGCCAGTGCAAGGGCTGAGAGAATACGCATAGTGAAATTCCTAATACTGCATTTGCATTGCGCACACGAGGACGCATATATTTTGCAAGCATTAATACAATTAAAACATTTAATTTGAGAACCGGGATTTTTTTCAGTTCCACTCAGGAAAGAAACATTATTCAATTAACTCACTAAATCCAAAAATAAAAAAGGCGCCCGAAGGCGCCTTTTCATGCATAAAGCTCTTTAAATTCTAGCTAGAAAGAGCTTTTTTAAGCAACTCATTCACAACAGCAGGATTCGCTTTACCGCCAGTTGCCTTCATGACTTGTCCTACAAAGAAACCGATTAACTTGTCTTTACCAGCTTTAAATTGCTCAACTTGACCCGGATTATCTGCGAGTATTTTAGCGATAATCGCCTCTAACTCGCCAGCGTCAGAAACCTGCTTCAAGCCTTTTTCTTCAACGATTGCCTCAGCACCCTTGCCCGTTTCGAACATGATTTCGAAAACGTCTTTGGCAATACGGCCAGAAATCGTTCCATCATCCTGGAGTTTCAGCAATTCGGCACCTGCCTCAGGTGAGACCGGGCTGTCGCTGATGCCCTTGCCGGCTTTGTTCAAGGCGCCGAACAAATCAGAAATCACCCAATTCGACGCCGTACGCGCCACTTTGGTTTCTGACTTGCCGGTTGCTTTGGCCAACAGACCAAGCAACACTTCAAAATAATCTGCGGCTTCTTTCTCGGCGGTCAGAACAGACGCGTTATAAGCGCTCACACCCAGATGGGTTTCGAAACGCTCTTTCTTCTCATCGGGAAGTTCCGGCAAGGTCGAGCGGGCTTCGGCGACAAATTCATCGCTTAAGACCAGCGGCAGCAAATCCGGGTCCGGAAAATAGCGATAATCATGCGCTTCTTCCTTGGACCGCATGGACCGCGTTTCACCCTTATTTGGGTCAAACAGCCGTGTTTCCTGATCAATCGTTCCGCCAGCCTCAATGATATCGATTTGGCGACGGGCTTCATGTTCAATTGCCTGCTGCACGAAACGTACAGAGTTCACATTTTTAATCTCGCAACGGGTGCCAAGCTCATCACCGGGCTTGCGCACGGACACATTCACATCCGCACGCATGGAGCCTTCCTCCATATTTCCATCGC
>JASFRS010000119.1:0-7211 GCA_050114795.1 Sphingomonadales bacterium | reverse complement strand
CTATTCGGTCACACACCTATTTCAAAAGAGATGGACAAAATATCACATTAGACCTGCCGATAAGTCTTAACGAAGCCATCCTTGGCGGTAAGGTTCAAGTCCCAACCATCCATGGTGCTGTAAGTTTGACGCTGCCCAAAAACAGTAGTTCCGGCAAGGTGCTACGCTTGAAAGGCAAAGGCATCCAAGCAAAGGGGAAAGCTGCGGGAGATCAGCTCATTCGTCTTGAAATACATTTACCGGATGCCATGGACACCGAGTTAGAGAAGCATATTTCAGCTTGGGCAGAAGGTCATAGCTATAATCCACGCACCAAATTGGGTTTGGATAAATAATCAGGGGGATAAAATGGGTGCCTGGCTGAAAGCCGTCTGGTGGATTTTTCGCCATGTGATCGTGGGTTTTGTCCGCCATGAAGGCATGGTCATGGCGGGTTATTTGGCATTCATGGCGCTTTTGGCCATTTTTCCTTTTTTCATCTTCCTTACAGCCTTGGCAGGGGAAATAGGCCAGTCTGATCAGGGCTTGCAAGCCATTGATCAATTGCTTGAAACCCTACCCCCTGATGTCGCAGGGGTCTTGGCGGGACCAATTAAAGAGGTTGTGGATGGTGCGTCGCGATCTGTTTTGACCTTCGGTGCCGCTGTTGCGATCTGGACTGCTGCAAACGGTATGGAAGGCGCGCGTACGGCTGTACGACGTGCCTATATGCGCAAATCCAGGCGTCCAGCTTGGAGCAGGCGGCTGGAAAGCATTGGCCTCATCGCTCTTGTCGCCATATTATTATTGATCGGTATGGCCGTGCAGGTCTTAGGCCCTGCCATATGGCAAAGCGTCAATGCCCATGTCGAAATTCCAACCGTTTTTGACACATTATGGCGGTGGATGCGTTTTGGTCTTAGCCCCCTAGCTTTATTCCTGGCTCTTTATGGGTTGTATTTTGCTTTGACGCCACGCAGCGTGCAGCCACGCTATCGTGCGCCGGGCGCTTTGCTCTCACTGGCCATATGGATGCTGATGGCTGCAGGTTTGTCCACCTATCTGCGCTATTTCAACAATTACGACGTAACCTATGGAAGTCTGGCGGGAATCATGATCACCATTATTTTTCTATTCCTTTTAAGCCTAGGCTTCATAATGGGCGCCGAATTAAATGCCACATTGATGCGCAGGCATCGCCTAGTAAGAAGGTTGGCTAGCAAAGAAAATAAAGAGTAGAAACAAAGCAAGGAGTTGACGCTTGCACGCGGTAGAGTAGGATGCCGCAAATTTTGGCTGGGGCCCTCAATGGCAAGAAAGAAGAGATGAACAAAATGGGATTGATGACAGGGAAACGCGGACTGATTATGGGCGTTGCAAATGATCGGTCTTTAGCATGGGGCATTGCACAACAACTGTCCGAACAAGGTGCTGAGTTGGCCTTTACCTATTTAGGTGAAGCATTGGAACGGCGGGTACGACCGCTGGCTGAACAGCTAAATAGCGACATTCTTATCCCTTGCGATGTCGCCGACATGGCGTCTATTGACAAAGCCTTTGAAACACTAGCACAAAGCTGGGACAACATTGACTTTGTTGTCCATGCCATTGGTTTCTCAGATAAAAATGAGCTTCGCGGACGTTATGTGGATACCAGTCTGGATAATTTCCTCCAGACCATGAATATCTCTTGCTATTCCTTTACTGCCGTCGCCAAACGCGCACTGCCCATGATGCCAAATGGCGGGTCTTTGCTAACGCTCTCCTATTACGGTGCTGAGAAAGTTGTCCCCCATTATAATGTTATGGGCGTTGCCAAAGCAGCGCTTGAAGCATCCGTGCGCTATCTTGCTGCAGAACTAGGGCGCGATAATATTCGCGTTAACGGCATTTCCGCTGGACCGATTAAAACTTTGGCCGCATCTGGGATTGGGGATTTCCGTTACATTCTAAAATGGAATGAGTTGAATTCCCCCCTTCGCCGTAATGTGACAATTGAAGATGTGGGCGGCTCCGGTCTCTATCTTTTGTCCGATCTTTCCCGTGGCGTAACTGGTGAAATTCACCATGTTGATGCGGGTTATCATGTCATAGGCATGAAAGCGGAAGACGCTCCGGATATCGCTTTAGGCTAGAGGTTTTTTTCAATGTCAATCAATAGCTTTGGCCATTTTCTTAAACTTACTACTTGGGGTGAAAGCCATGGCCCAGCTATTGGTTGTGTGATTGATGGCTGCCCTCCGGGGCTAGAGCTTAGCGAAGCTGACATACAGCCTTTTCTTGACAAGCGCCGCCCCGGTCAGTCGCGCTTTACAACGCAGCGAAAAGAGAAAGACCAGGTAAAAATCCTATCAGGCGTTTTTGAAGGACACACCACCGGAACCGCTTTGGCTTTGATGATTGAAAATGAGGACCAGCGGTCCAAGGATTATTCTGAGATCAAAGACAAATTCCGCCCTGGCCATGCGGATTATACCTATCATACAAAATACGGCCTACGCGATTATAGAGGCGGTGGGCGTTCCTCCGCGCGCGAAACAGCTATGCGTGTCGCAGCGGGTGCTGTGGCTCGCAAAATCTTAGGCGACGACATCAAAATTCAAGCAGGGCTTGTCCAGATGGGGCCTCATAAAATTGACAGAGCCAAGCTGGATTGGGCTTACGTCGACGATAACCCTTTCTTCTGCCCGGATGCCACAGCCGCAGAGGAATGGGCGCAGATTTTGGACGATGTGCGAAAATCAGGGTCATCTCTAGGTGCAGTCGTTGAGGTTCAAGCCAGTGGTGTTCCCGCAGGCTGGGGCGCGCCAGTTTACGCAAAATTAGACGCGGATTTAGCTGTCGCTCTTATGTCGATCAATGCAGCAAAAGCCGTTGAAATTGGCGCTGGCATGGAAGCAGCCGCTTTAAGCGGCGAGGAAAATGCTGATGAGATGCGCATGGGCCCTGATGGCAAGCCCGTGTTTCTTTCCAATAAAGCAGGTGGAATTTTAGGCGGGATATCTTCAGGACAGGATGTCATCGCACGGGTTGCTGTAAAACCCACCTCCTCCATTCTCACACCACGCAAAACCATCGATATTCATGGCAATGAAACGGAAATCCTGACCAAGGGACGGCATGATCCCTGTGTGGGTATTCGTGCCGTACCAGTGGTTGAAGCTATGATGGCTCTTTGCCTGGCGGATCATAAATTATTACACAGGGCACAATGCGGATGATAAAGGCATTAAAACGAATTGGTCTTATTGTCTTTCTTCTTATCATCGGCGGCTTAGCGCTCGGCTGGACGCCAAACATTTCGCACAATGAACTTAAAGCCCGCTATGCGACACCACCTTCCGCCTTTCTGGAATTGCCCGGCGGTGCAGTCGCGCATTACCGTGACCGTGGTCCAAAAGACGCCCCTGCTCTCATCCTCTTACACGGCTCAGCCGCATCACTTTACACCTGGGAAGCCTGGGCTAAAGAGTTACCCAATGACCTTCGCGTCATTTCCGTTGATTTTCCAGGCCATGGCCTGACTGGTGCAACACCACAGAATGAGTATTGGATCAAAGGCTTAACCGATTTTCTTGAAGAGTTTATCGATACGCTTGGACTTGAAAAGGTCGCCTTAGCGGGTAATTCCATGGGCGGAGGTATTTCTACCAGCTATGCATTACGGCGACCTGAAAAAGTCGCAGCGCTCATCTTAATTGATGCTGATGGCCTCCCCGAAGATCTCTATGAAGATATAGAAGGACCGGTTGGCTTTTCAATTGCACACATGCCTGGCCTGCGCTGGCTGGCAACGAAGATTACCCCGCGTTTTTTGGTTAAGCAGGGCCTCGCTGACGTTTCTGAAAACCCTGATGTTGTAACAGAAGAAGCCGTTGACCTTTATTGGAACCTGCTTCGCCACCCAGGCAACCGGGAAGCCATGATTGCGCGCTTCAAGGCAGCAGAAACCACGCCCATGAACCATGAATTCGAAGCTATTAAAGCGCCGACATTGGTTATGTGGGGTACACTTGATCGACTAATCCCTCCTGCAAATGGGGAGGCTATGGCACGCCGCATTCCAAATGCAGAGTTGATTATGTATGAGGGTGTTGGCCACTTACCGCAGGAAGAAATTCCAGCAAAAAGCGCCAAAGATGCCCTCACCTTTTTAGAAAAACACTGGCTGTCATCAACAACACCCTAGTCTTGGAAGAGAAATGCAGAAGGACCAGATTCGCCTCGCCATCGTTCAAGCTGCACCCATCGCGCTAAATATTACCGCGGGGCTAGAATCTGCAGCACAACATGCAAAGCAAGCAGCAGGAAACGGCGCAACAGTCATTGCCTTTGGCGAAACTTGGTTAGGCGGGTATCCAATTTGGCTTGATTCCGCTCCATCCGCGGCCATTTGGGACCAAAAAGGCACTAAAGAGCTGCACAGGATTTTGCTGGAGCAAGGTGTTTATGAGGGCGACCCACGTCTATCTATACTACAAAAAATAAGCGATGAAACCGGAGCCTATATCATTATAGGCGCTCATGAAAAACGTCGATCCAGTTTATATAATGCGCAGATATTCTTTGCTCCGCAGCAAAAACCCTATTTTCGGCGCAAACTTACTCCAACCCATGGCGAAAGGTTAATCTGGAGCCGTGGGGACGGATCAACCCTGTCTACTATAGAGACAGAGTTCGGCGCATTGGGTGGTCTCATTTGCTGGGAACATTGGATGCCGCTTGCACGTGCTCACATGCATCATCAGGCCGAATTGGTTCACGTCGCGCAGTGGCCGACAGTTCGGGAAAGCTATTTAATCGCTTCGCAACATTATGCCTTTGAAGGGCGTTGCTTCGTTATGGCCGCTGGTACGATTTATCATAAATCGGATCTCCTGGAAGGATTAGACAGCCTTGATGGAGGGTTTGACGCAGCATATGCATTATTAAATTCCATCGAAGACGAGCAACTCCAATTCGGCGGCAGTGCTATTATCAGGCCGGATGCCAAATGCCTCGCAGGCCCCCTTGGAGATCAAAGTGAAATTCTCTATGCGGATATAAATCTGGGGCAAATCAGGGAAGAACTTGCCGCCCTCGACACCGATGGCCATTACAGCCGCCCAGATGTTTTTGAGCTTCATGTCGATACTCGTGCCAAAAACGGCGTTAAGCGTATTTAGCGCGTGAATAAGGCTGCCAGCTCCACTTCTCTGGACCACAGAAACTGGCCTATAGGCTTTACCCAATTCAACTGATAGCCCCCTGCCAATATGTTTTCTGCATCCCTCGCGAATGTGTTGGGATTACAGGAGACTGCAATAATCCGTTTAATGCTGGATTCGGCCAACAATGGTGCCTGCGCTTTTGCACCAGCGCGAGGCGGGTCAAACACAACCGTGTCATAACCTTTTAATTCCTTCACTGTCATTGGGCGGCGGAATAAGTCTCTATGCTCCACGCTCATACCCTTTTGAGTGGCCCCCGCCTGAACCATAGCGTCCAAAGCATCACGCCACCCCTCAACAGCGTGAGTTTTGGCGATAACGCTTAATGGAAAGCTGAAAGTGCCAACCCCACTAAACAGGTCGAGAATATTATGGCTTCCCTTCGCAGCGTCCACTACCGTGTCTACAAGCGCCCTCTCCCCATCCGTTGTGGCTTGAAGAAAGGCCCCAACAGGTAATACAACCGGCACATCGCCAAAGCGCACAAAAGGAAGGCGACGCTGAACGACAACGTCAATAAGGCCGTCCGTTTGTTTGATGGCCAAACGGCAGAGATGCTGGGCTTCGGCAAATTGAGACAGATCATGGCGCAACATGGCATCATCCATATCCAGAGGAGCCTCGATCAATAGGTCAATCCCTGTTACTGCCAGCGTCATTTCAATTCGTGCAGCAGCGTTATGGACAAGTGTCTTTTTAAGTAAAGCCCTTAACGGCCCAATCAATTTAAATAATCTCGGGTCCAAGACAGGACAGGCCTCAAGGTCAATAACGTCGTGGCTACGTGGCTTGGAATAGCCAAGGTGGATTTTGCCCCCCTGCCACCGTGCTTGAAGTGCGGCCCGTCGGCGACCCCCAACAGCACTGATATGCGGTTCCCTTATTTCAGTGCTTATTCCATGTTGGGACAGCGCTTGGGCCAGTCGTTCCTTCAACCAGCCTCTGTATAAGGCTTCATCAATATGTTGAAGAGCACACCCCCCACATGTTCCAAAATGCTGGCACTCTGGATCCCGATGATGAGGCCCATGCTTTAGGATATCACCATCAAGACTGATCTCATCCCCAGGTGCGGTGAAAGGGAAATAATACGGCGTACCAGCTTCGTCGCTCCCAACGCCGTCACCTCGCGCCCCTAAGTGATTGATTATGATAGCCATTATTCTTCACTTACTTCAACTAAGGGAACCGGAAGACTCACCGCACCATTACAACTAAGATTTGTCACTCGGTTCATATAATCTTCGATTTTGTTACGGATATTTTCTTTTGCGAGGACCGATGACAGAGCAGCAACGATACCGCGGTGATCAACATCTTCCAAAATCTGCAGTTCAGCCTGAGCGCCTTTTTTCCAGAGATGTTCGGCCAGAGACTTTGAGTTACTTGGTAAAACAGTCTCATCATCCTTACCATGCAGTAGCAATGCAGGGACATCATCCCCACGGTCAACATGATTTACCGGCTGAGTGAGTTGTGGATCCGACGCATATCCGAAAATAGTACGTGTCAGATCAATGTCAAAGGGATAGAAATCATAGGGTCCCGCAAGACCCACAAAAGCTTTAATAGGATAACCATTGATGCCCGCCATATCCTGCCAGCTTCTGTCATAGCTTAACATCGCCCCATTATAAGCCCCGGCGGAATGCCCCATGATGATAATGCAGTTAGCATCCGCACCAAATTCATTCACATTGTCACGCTTTGAAAGCCAAGCAAGCGCATCAGCATTGTCCTTCAAAAAATCCGGATAGCGCACCTCTGGATAGAGACGATAATCTGGAATAGCGACAACGTAATCTTCTCGCGTCAGCCATTCCGCAATGAAACGGTAATCTTGTTTATTACCACTTGACCAACTGCCACCATATAACCAAAGCACAATTGGGCGATTATTCCCCTCCACCAAAGGAACATAAATATCCATTTTGCCACGCTCATGATCGGAAAAGGAAATATCCTTATGAGCGATCATTTCGCCATTTGGTGTAACGGAGTTCAATAGATCAAGGCCTGAAC
>JASFRS010000118.1:0-7325 GCA_050114795.1 Sphingomonadales bacterium | reverse complement strand
CCTAAGCGTGGTTTCACGAATCTCTTTGCTAAAGAGTATTCCATTGTGAACCTTGGCCGTCTGCAATCCGCTATTGATGCGGGCAAAGTTGATGCCAAAGCTGAAATCAATCACGATGTGTTGGTCGCAGCCGGTGTTGTCCGTGCCGCCAAAGACGGTCTTCGTCTGCTTGCAAAAGGCGAATTGAAAGCCAAAGTTAATTTGGTTGTTGCCCATGCATCTCCTGCAGCAATAACTGCAGTTGAAAAAGCAGGTGGCAAGGTCCAAGTTAATAAAGCTGAGGCCGTAGAAGCCTAAGGGAATTAAAGCAGCCGGCGCGCCGGCGTGAAACACACTGGAGCAGTTCATGGCATCAGCCGCTGAACAATTGGCAGCAAATCTGAACTTCGGCGCCTTTGCTAAGGCGACGGAACTCAAAAAGCGCATCTGGTTCACACTGGGTGCGCTCATCGTTTACAGACTTTGCTCCTATATTCCTCTGCCGGGTATCGACACAGAAGCGATGAGGGCGATTTTTCAGGAAGCCCAAGGTGGCGTCCTCGGGATGTTCAACGTCTTCTCTGGTGGCGCATTGCAGCGGATGTCAATTATCGCGCTTAATATCATGCCTTATATTTCGGCATCGATTATTGTTCAGCTTTTGACAAGCATGGCACCGACCTTTGCCCAATTGAAGAAAGAGGGCGAAAGCGGTCGTAAGAAGCTGAACCAATATACACGCTATGGCACGGTTTTATTGACCGCAGTGCAAGCTTATGCCCTGGCACGCGGTCTTGAAGGCTGGGGCGGTAGTGGTGGCGTGAGCGCCGTCATTGAGCCGGGCCTGTTCTTCCGTGCATCAACTGTTATCACTCTTGTCGGCGGTACCATGTTCCTAATGTGGCTTGGTGAGCAGATCACAAGCCGCGGCGTGGGGAATGGTATTTCGCTGATTATCTTTGCCGGGATTGTGGCAGAACTGCCTCGGGCGATGGCTGGAACCCTGGAATTGGGCCGTACCGGCGCATTGTCAGGTACATTGATCCTCGGTTTGATTGTGCTGATGGTCGCAGTTATCGTTGGTATCGTTTATTTTGAACGGGCCCAACGTAAAGTCCTGATCCAATATCCTAAGCGCCAGGTCGGTAATAAGATGTTCCAAGGTGACACATCCCATATGCCGCTGAAGCTTAATACGGCTGGTGTTATCCCTCCGATCTTCGCGTCATCACTGTTGCTGATGCCTGCGACTATGGCTGGCTTTGCATCACAGGGTGGCGGACCGGAGTGGCTGAATACAGTGAATGCCTTTTTAGGCCATGGACAGCCGTTGTATATGGCGCTCTATGCCAGTCTGATTATCTTCTTCTGCTTCTTCTATACGGCAGTTGTGTTCAACCCGGAAGAAACAGCAGATAATTTGAAACGCTATGGTGGCTTTATTCCTGGAATTCGCCCTGGCGTACGTACTGCGGAATATTTGGACTTTGTCCTGACGCGGTTGACCCTGGTTGGCTCGCTCTATTTGGTGGTAATCTGTTTAATTCCCGAATTTTTGACCTCACGTTTTGCCGTGCCATTCTATTTTGGCGGAACGAGCTTGCTGATCGTCGTTAATGTGACGATGGATACGGTTGGGCAGATACATGGTCATCTGATGGCTCATCAATATGAGGGGTTGATCAAGAAATCCAAACTGCGAGGCTCGCGTCGATGAATATCATCCTTGTTGGCCCTCCAGGTGCTGGTAAAGGCACCCAGGCAAGGCGCTTGGAAGAAGAGCGTGGCCTGATTCAGTTATCTACGGGTGACATGCTGCGTGCAGCTGTAGCCAGTGGTAGTGAGGTCGGTCAGAAGGCGAAGGCAGCGATGGACGCCGGTCAACTGGTCTCTGATGAGATCGTGATTGGGGCTATTTCGGAGCGCCTGGATCAGGACGATACGAAAGCTGGTGTGATTTTTGACGGTTTCCCGCGCAATGACGCTCAAGCAACGGCTTTGGATGATTTGCTGAAAAGCAAGAATATGAAGCTGGATGGTGTAATTGTTTTGGATGTGGACGAAGATGCTCTTGTTGAGCGTATCGTTGGCCGATTCACCTGTGCTGGATGCGGCGCGGGTTATAATGACAAGTTTCAAATGCCAAAAGTTGAGGGCGTTTGCGATGAATGTGGAGGTCGTGAGTTTAAACGGCGTCCAGATGATAATGAAGAGACTGTCCGTGATCGGATGAAGGTCTATCATAATCAAACGGCTCCGTTGCTTAGCTATTATGGCGAGCGCGGGTTGGTAACCAAAATTGACGGCATGGCGCCGATTGATGAGGTTGCAAAGGAGATTGACGCGATTTTAGATGGTCAGTGAATTTTTGAAATGCGCTGTTGACGGATGTCTTTGTCCGCATATAATCGCGCACTTTCAAAAGCGGCTTTGGCTGAGACCTTTTTTTAGGTTTGACCATTTAGATCCGTTGGAATTGTTAGAAATTTAGAGTGTTCTTTAAGGAGAACGGGTGTGGCGCGCATAGCTGGTGTCAATATCCCAACCAATAAGCGTGTTGAGGTGGCTCTCACCTATATTCACGGCATTGGTCGGACCAAAGCCAAAGAAATTTGCGGGAGACTGACGATCCCCGAAGAACGTCGTGTGAGCGAATTGACGGATGCAGAAGTTTTGCAACTGCGTGAGCTGATCGACGCCGAGCATACGGTTGAAGGTGATCTTCGCCGCGAAGTGGCCATGAACATCAAACGTTTGATGGATTTGGCTAGCTATCGTGGATTGCGCCATCGTAAAGGCTTGCCTGTACGCGGTCAGCGTACTCATACCAATGCGCGTACGCGTAAAGGTAAAGCCAAGCCGATCGCCGGTAAGAAGAAATAATGATTTGAACGGGATGCCGTTGTTCGGCATTCGATAGGAAAAGGTTGAATTAGAGATGGCCAAAGAACCACGTTTGCGCCGCCGTGAGCGTAAAAATATTACCAGCGGTGTCGCCCATGTGAATGCCTCATTCAACAACACCATGATCACCATTACGGATGCCCAGGGCAATGCTATTTCCTGGTCATCTGCAGGGATGATGGGCTTTAAGGGCTCTCGTAAGTCCACCCCTTATGCTGCCCAAATGGCGGCAGAGGATGCGGGTAAGAAAGCTCAAGACCATGGTGTCAAAACTTTGGAAGTTGAAGTAAAAGGGCCGGGCTCAGGGCGCGAATCAGCGCTGCGTGCTTTGCAGGCAGTCGGATTTACGATCACATCTATTCGTGACGTAACTCCAATTCCGCATAATGGATGTCGTCCGCCCAAACGTCGTCGGGTCTGATTGACACGATTAATAGGGCGCCTGTTGCGCCTTTATGGGCTTTGAATTGGCCGGCCGCGCTGCTCAAAAGAGTAAGCGCGGCGCATTACGGCAGGAACGCGAGGATTGAAACGTGATCCAAAAGAACTGGCAAGAACTGATTAAGCCTGAAAAGCTTGAGATCAAAGGTAGCGAAGATGGTGCGCGCGCCACTTTCGTTGCGGAACCACTGGAACGTGGTTTCGGTATGACTTTGGGCAATAGCTTGCGTCGGGTGCTGCTGTCATCTTTGCAAGGTGCAGCTGTAACCAACATTCACATTCAGGGTGTGTTGCATGAATTTTCGTCCATCCCCGGCGTGCGGGAAGATGTGACGGATATCGTGCTCAACATCAAACAGCTTGCGCTTCAAGTTCACACTGAAGGCGAAAAGCGTTTGACCTTGAAGGCTACAGGCCCGGGTGAAGTTCGTGCAGCGCAGATCGAAGAAAGCGCAAATGTTGAGATCATGAATCCCGATCTGGTTATCTGTACCTTAGATGAAGGCGCGGACATCCACATGGAATTGACGGTCAATACCGGTAAGGGCTATGTGCCTGCCGCGCAAAATCGTCCTGCGGATGCGCCAATTGGGCTGATCCCTGTTGATGCGATTTATTCGCCGGTTCGCCAGGTTTCTTATAAAGTGGAAGCCACGCGTGAAGGCCAGGTGCTTGACTATGACAAATTGGCTTTGACAGTCGAAACCGACGGTACTGTTACATCTGAAGATGCTTTGGCGTTTGCTGCTCGTATTCTTCAAGATCAACTGCGCCTCTTTATTAACTTTGAAGAGCCAGAAGTTGAAACGAAGAAAGAAGAAGATGAAGGTCCTGCTTATAACCGCAATCTGTTGCGGAAAGTTGATGAGCTGGAGCTTTCGGTCCGTTCTGCAAACTGCCTGAAAAACGATAACATCGTTTATATCGGCGATCTGGTGCAGAAGACTGAGGCAGAAATGCTGCGCACACCGAATTTTGGCCGCAAATCTTTGAACGAAATCAAAGAAGTGCTGGCTCAAATGGGGTTGAAACTTGGCATGGAAGTCCAAGGTTGGCCGCCTGAAAATGTTGAAGAACTGGCTAAGAAGCTGGAAAACGAATTCTAATTATATGTGTTGTGTGGGCGACAAAGAGATAACGGCGCTTCACAGCTTAAAGGAGACAGTCAATGCGGCATCGTAAAGCAGGGCGCAAGCTGAACCGGACGTCCAGCCACCGCAAGGCCATGTTCAAAAATATGGCGAATGCGCTGATTAAGCATGAGCAAATTAAAACCACTTTGCCTAAAGCAAAGGAACTGCGCCCGGTTGTGGAGCGGTTGATTACTAAAGCCAAAAAAGGCGGCCTTTCCAACCGTCGTTTGTTGATTGCCGAGCTTCAAGATGAAGCTATGGTCACCAAATTGATGGACGTGTTAGCAGCTCGTTATGCTGAACGTGAAGGCGGCTATTGCCGCGTTCTGAAAGCAGGCTTCCGTTATGGTGACGCCGCCCCGATGGCTGTGATTGAATTCGTCGATCGTGATGTCGATGCCAAAGGTCAGGACTCAGGTCCGGTGCTTGTTGATGAGGCCGAAGAGGTCGAAGCAGCATAAGCTGATCATCAATGAGATTTGATGGAATTGAAGAAGGCGGCTTTAAAAGTCGCCTTTTTTCTTTTTTGCCCCTTGATGGATGCTGGTACTCACCACAAATGGGTCCTATGATGCTGGAAAATTTAAAGCTTCGGAGTTGGACTGTGTTCAAAGCAAAAACACTCAAATTGGCCCTCGCTTTAATAATGGGCGGGATGGTTCCCTTTGGCGCGCAAGCACAGATGGCGCTAACAACTCAGCCTGAGGTTGTTACGCCGCAAAGCGCGGAACAGGTAAAGCTTAGCTTTGCGCCGGTCGTGAAACAGACTGCGCCTGCCGTTGTGAACATATACACATCACGCACTGTACAGGTTTCCAATTCTTTTTACCGCTTCTTCTTTGACCGTGGCATGCCGCGAGACAGGGTTCAACGTTCTTTAGGGTCAGGTGTCATTGTCCGTGGTGACGGTGTGATTGTAACGAACAACCATGTGGTGGGTGACGCGGATGAAGTCCGTGTTGTTTTGGCTGACCGCCGGGAATTTGAGGCCGAGGTCCTTTTAGCTGATGAGCGTACAGATCTCGCGGTATTAAAAATTGATACGCAGAATGAAGTCCTCCCGACTCTGGCATTGGGAGATTCTGATGCCCTTGATGTCGGTGACCTTGTGATTGCAATCGGTAACCCCTTTGGTGTGGGCCAAACGGTTACCTCCGGTATCGTGTCGGCGGTTGCCCGCACCGGTGTGGGCATTTCCGATTATCAATTTTTCATTCAAACGGATGCAGCGATTAACCCAGGTAACTCCGGTGGCGCGCTTGTTGGTTTGGATGGTAAGCTTATTGGTGTGAATACAGCCATTTTTACCCGCTCCGGCGGCTCTATCGGACTTGGTTTTGCGATCCCTGCTAATATGGTTGAAGTCATTGTCGATGCAGCTGTGAATGATGGACGTATCCAGCGTCCTTGGTTCGGTGCAGAAGGGCAACCGGTGACCAGTGATATTGCGCAGTCGCTTGGTCTGCCACTTCCTTCAGGGGTGCTGATTAATAATGTTTATGAAGCCAGCCCAGCGGAAAGTGCAGGCATCCAAGCGGGCGATGTCGTGCTTGCTGTCAACGGTCGCAATGTCGTTGACCAAGGCAGCTTGCGGTATCGCCTAGCGACAGAAAAATTGGGAAATACCATTCCGGTTAAAATTCTGCGTGACGGATTTGAGCAGGAAGTGGCACTGACTTTGGAAGCGCCACCCGAAATTCCTCCTCGTATGATTACGGTTCTTGATGGTCAGAATGCATTGCAGGGCGTAACGGTTGGGAATTTGTCTCCTGCCTTTGCCGAAGAGCTGGGCTTGCCCTTTGATGCGACCGGTGTGATTGTGACGGAAGTTGATCCGCGCAGCCCGGCACGTCGCCTTAACCTCTTTGCGCGCGGTGATATCATTTTGGAAATTAACGGCATTGCGATTGATAGTGTGGAAACCTTGACCACGTTTGTTGCAGAGCAGGAGCCCATTGATATGGTTTACCGTGTCAAGCGCCGAGGCCGTGAGGCAACTTGCCAATTTAGGGCACCAGGCTCGCTCGCCTGCCGGTCATAATGCCGGGTAAATTGAATGTCTGATAATCTCTTTGGGTCGTTGGAGGAAAGCGCGCCAAGGCCGCTTGCTGACATCCTGCGACCCAAAACTCTTGATGATGTGGTTGGGCAAGACCACCTGCTAGGTACAGGTGGTTCGGTCCGCCGCATGCTTGAGGCCAGGCATTTGCCTTCGCTTTTGTTCTGGGGGCCACCAGGTACAGGCAAGACCACCATCGCACGTTTGTTGAGTGCAGAGGTCGGGCTGTATTTTGAATCGATATCAGCGGTCTTTTCCGGCGTGGCGGACTTAAAGAAAGCTTTTGAGCGCGCTAAGGCCCGCCGCATGAGCGGCCAATCCACCCTGCTGTTTGTAGATGAAATCCACCGTTTTAATCGCTCTCAACAAGACGGCTTCCTGCCCTATGTGGAAGATGGAACCATCACTTTGGTGGGGGCGACGACGGAAAACCCGTCTTTTGAAATCAATGCTGCGCTTTTATCCCGAATGCAGGTGCTGGTGTTGCATCGCCTGGATGACGATGCACTCGAAGCCCTGTTGTCCCGGGCTGAGGAACATATGGGGCGCGAATTGCCATTGAAAGAAGATGCGCGCCTAGCGCTCAAAGCCATGGCGGATGGGGATGGGCGTTATCTTCTAAATACGGCGGAAATTCTGTTTGCACAGGCCATTGTTGAGCCACTTGATGCACAACAATTGGCGGAAGTCATTCAAAAGCGTGCGGCGAGCTATGACAAAGACCGGGAGGGCCATTATAACCTCATTTCCGCCTTGCATAAGTCGCTGCGCGGGTCTGACGTGGATGCAGCGCTTTATTATCTGGCGCG
>JASFRS010000117.1:0-7357 GCA_050114795.1 Sphingomonadales bacterium | reverse complement strand
TACAAGTTTTGTTTGAAGAACCCCTCACCCCGACCCTCTCCCACAAGGGGAGAGGGTTAGGGTGAGGGGGGAACAGAAGACTTAACAATTAGCCTCAGCCCCCAGCTTTTCATGGTTGAAAAGCGCGTCAAGGCCGCATGGCCGTCGCGATAGCCCGTAATGGCGAAGCCATGGAGGAACAGCGTTATCGCATAGCCAAGCGAACGGATGTGAGCGCCCAGCGCCTGAGGTTAAAAAACAAACCTAAACCCCGCACTCTCATGCCCCAACGGCGAGACTAAAAAATCAACCCTTCACTAACCTCGGTATATGCTGGTTGCAATTCCAGTCAAAAGCCTCCACCCGCATCAAAATGGCAGCTTCTACTTTTGCCGGATAATCATCATGGATGAGTTCTGCTAAAATACGCGGGTCGCGGCTCTCTTGTGCCACCGCCCAAATTTTCAAGCGCCGCGCATTGGCATAGTCCGTTAGAAATAAATGTACCCGGGGGTTTGCCCGTAAATTTCCACGGGTCAGATATTGCTTGTTGCCGGAGAAATCCGCAAAACCCAGCATATTGTCGCCCAACGGTTTAAGAAAACCCCTCGGTCCACCCCGATGTTGAATATAAGGCCAGCCGGTTTCAGTCACACTTGCCATATAAAAACTGTTTCTGGAGAGAATGAAAGAGGCCTCCGCCTGTGTGATGGTTTTATATTCGCGCGGGGAGTCTGCAAAGCGCGCCATCATATCAGCAGCACCCATTTCTTCCTGCACCTGGCGTACGCCATCGGTAAAAGCAAATTTTGTAAAAGCCCTCATGCAACATACTCCTGAAACCGTGCTTTTAACCGATCCATTGCCCGGTCAAACACTGCGATATTATCCTCAACACGCCCAACGATCAGTGCACCATGCAGAGTGATAAGCGCATCTTCCGCATTTTGTTCTGCCAATTCACCCTCAACGCCTGCTTCTTTTAGAAGAGCTGCTGCACGGTGTTGCAAAGCAATTAGGGATTGCGCAATCGTTTCACGAAACAGTTCATGACCATCCCCCATGGTCATAGTGTTGGTGAGGCAGGCCAGAGGACCTTCCTTATAAAAGCGCGACATTCCGTCCACCATGGCATTCCATCTCGATTGTGGGTCACCACTGTTGCTTAAAGGCGCAACGACAAATTGGGCAAATTTCTGTCCGACCTGAGCCATGGCTGCGCGGCCCATATCTTCTTTGCCACCAGGAAAATGATGATAAAGGCTGGCCCGGCTTAAACCTGTCGCTCTCGATAAATCACTTAAGCTGGCACCTTCATAGCCCTTATCCCGAAAAACCATCGCCACATCTTCGACCACCTGGGTGCGTTTACTATGCTGCTTCGCCATCGTCCTGTCCTTTCACAATCTGTATACGAACGAACGTTCGGTTTGTCAACCTGCCTTGCTTTTGCCACAGGGAGAGGCTTAAAGTCCGCGCATATTATCAGGACAGGCTTGGGAAGAGCTGGAGTAACCAAGGTGGCCAAAGCCCCGTCGAAACGTTCGACACCGAAGAAACGCAAAACAAAGAAGGTGAAACGCCCGTTACGGCAGCGCCTTGTTCGCATTATCAGTACAGTGTTCAGCGTAGCTTTGCTTGGCGCCGTGTTTTTCTCAGGTGTTCTTTTCTGGCTATCTCGTGACTTGCCTGATGTGGACATCCTCGCTCAACCGCCGGGTAAGCCGCCAATTGAAGTCCTGGCTAATGATGGAAGCTTGCTGGCACGCTATGGACGGGTGAGAGGTGAAGTCCTGCCTTTTTACGAGATTCCACCGCAAATGGTGCAGGCCATTGTGGCTATTGAAGACCGCCGATTTTTCGATCATGGCGGCATTGATGTCTATGGCATTTTAAGAGCAGCCTTTGCCAATGTTAAAGCCGGACGTTTGGTGCAGGGCGGTTCAACCATCACTCAGCAGCTGGCTAAAAATCTTTTCCTGACCCCCGAACGCACCTTCACCCGAAAGGCCCGGGAAGCGCTGCTCGCCCTCGCCTTGGAACGGGAATATGAGAAAGAGCAAATCTTAAGTCTCTATCTCAATCGCGTTTATTTGGGCGGTGGCGCTTATGGAATTGATGCAGCGGCGAAACTCTATTTCAACAAATCCGCCCGCGACCTGGATTATGGGGAAGCGGCCGTGTTAGCCGGATTGGTTAAGGCCCCATCGCGCCTTGCCCCAACAACCGATCCGCAAGCAGCGCTTGATAGGGGTAGTGTGGTTTTGGCCGCCATGGTCGAAGCAGGTTATTTAAACCAGGAACAAGCGCAGGCCATTACTGACATTCCCATTGCATTTCAGTCTCATGAAAACGGAAGCCGCGCGCGCTATTTTACAGACTGGGTTGTCAGCGAAGTAGCCCGGGATGGAGGGGCTCAAGTTATTGAATCCACTTTGGATATCAAGGCTCAGACCATTGCTGAAAATGTGATTACAAGCCATTTGGCCGGACCGTCGAACGAAGGGCTGGAAGCAGCAATTATCGCAATACGCCCTGATGGTTCCATCGCAGCCATGGTCGGCGGGCGCGATTATTCCAAGACCGTCTTTAACCGCGCGACGCAGGCTTTGCGACAGCCGGGCTCGGCTTTTAAATTATTCGTTTATCTGACCGCGCTTGAGGCCGGCTTGGACCCCGCATCAACCATGCGGGACAGCCCCATCCGATTTGAAGGCTGGGCACCACGCAATCATTGGGGAAGCTTCTCGCGGGAAAATATTAGTCTGAATGATGCTCTAGCCAAATCCTATAACAGCATTGCTGTTAAAGTCTCAGAACGGGTTGGACGCAATAACGTGATTGCAATGGCAAAACGCCTGGGCGTGACAAGCGACATCACCCCACATCCCAGTGTTGCTTTGGGAACATCTGAAATGACTTTGCTGGAGCTCACCCAGGCTTATGCGGCTTTGGCACGGGGCGGCAATCTGGTTCGGGTCTATGGAAATAAAGCGCGCAAAGGAAGCGGAGCGCCTGTGCTTGATCCGGCTGTTGCTGCACAGATGACGAAAATGTTGGAACGGGTCATAACAACAGGTACTGGAAAACAAGCAAATCCCGGACGCCCAGCAGCCGGCAAAACAGGAACCAGCCAAGACGGCCGGGATGGCTGGTTCATAGGCTTCACCGCGGATATGGTTGTGGGCGTCTGGGTTGGGCGAGATGATGGTACAGCCGTCAAAGGTCTATCTGGTGGGCGATTACCTGCGCGCATCTGGGCTGATTATGTCCGCCAAGCCAGCGCCGGATTGCCTGTTCAGCCTCTCACCTTTGGACAAACTGATGAACGGGGTTTGTTCGACCGACTGTTCAACCGCAATTAACGCAGCCTCAGGCTCATTAATTCCATGCCATGAAGTTGAAGCCAGTAACGCCACAAGGCCCAATCCGATTGGCATTCCCCAACCTGCGTCCAAAATGCAGCGCTGTGGTTCATATGGTGCATATGAGAAACTTCATGAGCCGCGAGATAATGAAGAACAGGGGGCGGTGCCATGATGGCACGCCAGGAAAACGATAATGTTCCGGATGTGGAACAGCTCCCCCAGCGGCTTTTTGTATCCCGAATAGCAATGCGTTTTGGCTCTACACCCAATTGCTGAGCATAGCCTTGAACAGCTTCTGAATATGCTTTGCGCGCTTCGCCCCTTAACCAGCGTTCCAGGTTATCCCGCCATGTCGATTTATGGCCACCAATATGCAAGCTCTCCCCATCGAATTGAACTCCATTAGGCAACACTGGGTCATGGTTGAGGTGCAGGCTTTCCCCTTTAAACGATATGCTCGTCCCAGGTCTTAAAAATCGGCGCCTGGGTGCACTTAAATGTTCAATAAAGCGTTCAATCCAAGCTTCTCTTAGAGCAAAAGCAGTATCAACATCTTGAATAGGTGCGGTTTTGGGAACCTTTAAGGTGATAGCGCGTTTTCGGCCATTGATGCTTAAATGACTTTGGTCTACCGCAGTACTGCGCTGATATCCAACGAACCACGGACCAAAAGGGGAGGAAATAACCCGTAGCGTTTGCGCCATAGGCTTTAATCCGCCCAATCCACCAGGTGATGTTCAAGCGGCCCCGCATCACGTTCTGAAATCACCCGGCCTTGTACGGAAATACCTGCCTCCACAACACTTTCAGGGCGGCCACTGACCAAAGGGTGCCAGTCCGGTAAGTCCTGGCCTTCATTTAGGAGGCGATAGGCACACGTGGATGGGAGCCATTTTAATTTCCCAACCGTCTCCGGCGTGAGGCGTACACAGTCGGGAACCAGACGAAACCGGCTTTCATAGCGGGTACAGCGTACACAATCGCCATCAAGCAGGCGGCAGGCGACATTGGTATAAAGCACCTCATCATCTTCATCGATGAGCTTGTTTAAACAACATTTGCCGCAGCCATCACACAGGCTTTCCCATTCCTTGGCGCTCATTTCATCAAGTTTTTTATGCCGCCAGAAATCCTTCATTGCAGAAACTCGGCCAAGCCCGCTGCCAGTTCTTCAGGCGGCCTTTTCGGCGGGAAATAGCGGATGAAATTCCCATCTGGGCCCATGAGATAAATAAGACTGCTGTGATTCATCAGATAATCTGCCGATGCATCGCTTTGCGCTTTGGAAGCATAGATATTATAGGCACGCATCATAGTCTTAACCTGGTCAACACTGCCTGTCAGGCCAATGAATTTTGGATGAAAGGCCGGCATATAAGCAGCCAGAGCCTCTACATCGTCCCGTTCCGGATCGACGGAGACAAAGACAGGCTGAATTTTATCCAGCGAATGGCCTTGTTCTTCGAGAATATCAAGCGCCTGGCTCATGGTTGCGAGTTCAAAGGGGCAGATGTCGGGGCAAAAAGTGTAGCCGAAGAAAATCAGCGTATAAACACCTTTAAAATCCTCCTGCGTTACCCTTTCACCCCTGTGATTGACCATTTCAAAGGGGCCACCGATCGTTATGGTGCTTTCCTCCACAGGGCGCTCGACAACGCCTGCGGAAATGGCAGCAGGCTCTCCCCCTCGCATTTTATATCCGATAAAGCCACCAAGCGCCGCCAAAGCCACAACCCAAAGACCAATCACAAGGCTACGGTTTTTCATCACAATCTCTTTAGCTTGCCATCTCAAATACTGGAAAATTTCAGTTTATACCTTTATATAGGACGCGTGAAACTAACTGTCGATAAGACAGTAGGGACAAATGGGCGCACCGACTGAGGCAGGATTAGGGAAGGACCCCAGATGACTTTAGTATCTGCACTGAAAAAATTGGCGACACTTGCAGGGCTTGGCATAGCAACGCTTAACATCGTCACAGGCGCCCAAGCACAGCAATATTCCGAACGCTATGAGTTCATCAAAGCGATTAAGGAACAAGATGCCTTTGCCGTGCGCGAAAAACTCACCAACGGGCAATATCCCAATGTTCGGGATGGTGAGGGCGTACCTGCTATTTACCTCGCTGCGCAACAAGGCGGCATCGGATGGGTAGCGCTTTTATTGAAGCATGATGCGGATATTAATATTGCTAACCGCAGCGATGGTAAAACCGTATTGATGCATTTTGCCGAACGCGGCGAAACCGATGCTGTAAAATTCCTTCTTGGCCAAAAAGCCGACCCGAATATTACAGACGGTTTTGGTGAAACCGCATTGATGAAAGCCGTACGTGCCCGCCAATTCCGCGTCGCTAAGGCTTTGTTGAGCGCAGGGTCAGACTTGAATATCTCGGATTCTTCTGGCCGGACAGCTTTAGACCATGCCATTAATTCCCGCGATCGCCGGATGGAAAAATTGATCCGTGACGCCGAATCCGAGAGCTGATCACGTTGGGCGTGCGTTTAAATAGACGCAGCGCCAATCCCCACCTAAACCGGGGCCGGGTAAATGATCTATCCGGCTTCGGGATAGATTTTCTACACTAATCCCCAATGCAACTTCCGGGTCCAGGTTTAAAGCCAGTGCAAGAGCTGCACGAATAACACCACCATGGCAGACAGCGACAATATTTTCGCCTTCATATTCCTTGGTGCGCTCTTCCAACACCATTTTGACCCGCGCCATAACATCCACAAAACTTTCCCCTTTTGAGGGTCGCAATGTAGCGGGCGCAAACCAGAACTTATGGGGTTGATGTTCGGATACATCCTTACGGATGTCATCCACAGCCATGCCATGCCAGTCACCGAAATGCTGTTCTTCAAGACCTGCTTCATCAATCCAGTGCTTTGGCTCCAACCCCTGTTCGCGAATAGCCTGGGCAGTTGCTTGGGCACGCTTTAAAGGGCTGACCAACCAGATCGCATCTTTTGGCAGCCCTTGAGCCAATCCGGCAAATGCCAAGCTATTGGAAACATCTGCAGGCTCGTCCGCCGTTTGATAGACGACTGAACTCGCCCCAATCACTGGGGCATGGCGGATGAAATGCCATTTTGTCACATTATATTTCATAGACCTGCTTTTTTCACCGAACATGCTAGATAAAGGGTGATACCCCGGGGAAAGGTGAATGCAAAGGCCGTTTATGACCGACACACAGGAACAAATGGACATCTGGGCCGGACGTGATCGTTCAGCCCCTGGCGTTCGACTAAAGACACTAGCAAATCTGCGCTGGGCTGCAGTCGGTGGTCAATCAGCAGCGCTGTTGTTCGTCGACTTGTTTTTGGAGTTTCCCTTTGCACTCATTCCATCCTGGGCCGCTGTTATTGGGTTAGCGGCATTTAATGGAATACTCCTGCTTCATTATCCTCGTGGACAGCAATTAACAGGTAAGCAGGCCAGTTTTCAGCTCGCCGTCGATTTAGTGCAATTGGTGACTTTGCTTTATCTCACAGGCGGTCTGCAAAATCCGTTTTCCGTCCTCATCCTGGTGCCGGTCACGATTTCCGCAACAATATTGTCAGCGCGCTCGACCGTATTTCTGTTACTCCTCGCCTTCGCTAGTTTGAGTTTTTTGGCAAGCTATCACCTGCCATTACCTTGGGGCGGGGAGATTTTGAATTTAAGCGCTGTTTATTTATGGGGTGTTGTTGTCGCGCTAGCTATCGCCATGGCCTTTATTACCACCTATGCTTGGCGTGTCTCTGACGAAGCGCGGAAAAGAGCACAAGCGCTTGTCGCCACCCAAACGGCGCTGGCGAAAGAACAGAAATTATCCGCCCTTGGGTCTTTAGCTGCCGCTGCTGCACATGAATTAGGCACACCCCTTGGCACCATTACTCTGATTAGCAAGGAATTACTGCGGGAACGCACCGACGATGAAGCCCTGCGTGAAGATTTACAGTTGCTAGAAAGCCAGGCTAATCGATGCAGCGATATATTAGCCAATCTCTCAAGACGCG
>JASFRS010000116.1:0-7376 GCA_050114795.1 Sphingomonadales bacterium | reverse complement strand
GGAAATCCATAAACTCGCCGGGTCTAAATTCAACATTGCATCCCCGGCACAGCTTGGTGAAATTCTATTCACTGAGATGGACCTGGAGCCTAAACCAAAGAAAACCAAGACCGGGGCTTGGCAGACCGGGGCTGATATTTTGGAAGACTTGGCCGCCGCAGGTCATGACCTACCCCAAAAAGTGCTGGATTGGCGTCACCTTGCCAAATTGAAGTCAACCTATACGGATGCGCTGCAAAATCAGATTAATGATGAAACAGGGCGAGTTCATACAAGCTTTCATATGGCTTCAACCTCAACAGGGCGCTTGTCATCTAATGACCCGAATTTGCAAAATATTCCCATTCGGACAGAAGAAGGCCGCCGCCTGCGTGAGGTCTTTGTCGCTGAACCAGGCAATAAACTGATTGCCGCCGACTATAGCCAGATTGAACTCCGGCTATTGGCGCATATTGCGAATATCGATTCTTTGAAAACCGCCTTTGCTGAAGGCATTGATATTCATGCCATGACGGCATCACAGGTTTTTGGCGTCCCAATCGAAGGCATGGAGCCAAGTGTGCGCCGTCAAGCCAAAGCTATTAACTTCGGCATTATTTACGGAATTTCCGCCTTCGGCCTTGCCAAACAATTGGGTATTGCCCGCGGTGAGGCGCAGAAATTTATTAAGACCTATTTTGAACGCTTCCCAGGCATTCGCCATTATATGGATGAGACCATCGAAGCTTGCCGTGCAAATGGGTATGTCGAGACGATTTTCGGTCGTCGGGCCCATATCCGCGGAATCAATGATAAAAACCCGTCTGTGAAAGGCTTTAGCGAACGCGCCGCAATTAACGCACCGATCCAGGGATCAGCGGCGGACATCATTCGCCGGGCGATGATCCATATGCCGGGCGCGCTTAAAGACGCAGGCTTTGATGATGTGCGGATGCTACTGCAGGTCCATGATGAATTGATTTTCGAATGCCCGGAAAAACGCGCGGAAGATGCCGCTCAAGTCATTAAATCAGTCATGGAAAGTGCGGCAGAACCCCTGCACCCAATTTCCGTGCCTTTAGAAGTTGATGTAGGCATTGGGGATAGCTGGGCCGAAGCGCATTAGGGAGCTGATGCAAAAACGCATCACAAGTCTGTCACTTATACGCCGCACCCTTGTTTTAAGTTAAGCTCAGGGCTTAAGCTTAAGCGGGTTTCTTCTGGAAAAGGATTTCGGTGATGATCCGGCACTTTACAGCCTTATTGATGACAGGCGCACTCCTCACGTCATCGGCCTTTGCGCAGAAGGATGATGAAGATGATCCGCGTCTGGCACGGCTGGTTTCCAGTGCCTTACCGGAAATGCCAGCAATCGGCCTGATCCAGATTGATTCCCTATGCCAGGACGATGATGCGCAATTCATCGAAACCAAATTAATAAGTTGGTTGAGAGACCAGGGGTATAAAGTCGAAACCTTGGCCCCATATACGTTGAGGTTGGAACTGGCACCCTGTGAAGATGTCGGTCTCCTTCCGGGTCGCGGGGGTGTGGAAGAAGCTTATCGCGGGACCTCAAGGCTGGAAGAATTCCAGCGCGCCACTCCCATATGGCGCGTGCCTTTAGGCAAAGGTTCTACTGGAAAACAAACTGTGAGTGCAAAGCTGCTCCTCTATAAATCCGGTGCGCAGCCGGTTTGGAGCGCACACATTCGTGGTCAAGCTGGTGCCTTTGGGGTGCGTAGCTATAAAGCCCGCCTGCTTGAAGAGCTTTTAAATGTCTTCGGCAAAAATACGGATGAGAAGATTCTCATAGAAAAATAACCATTGAGGGGCGGGACGACTTATGGCGAAGAAACCTCCACTATTACTCATTCACGGCATGTGGGCAAAGCCCAGGCTGTGGCAGCATATGACGGACGCATTTGAAGCAGCGGGATATGAAGTTATTAATCCGCCCCTTCCATTCCATGATGTGGAACCGGGTGAACCCGCGCCAGAAGGTCTTGGCACCTGTTCTTTGAATGATTATGTCGCTTTTCTTGAAAGGGAAGCGGCAAAATGCGAAGCCACACCTATTATCATTGGACACAGTATGGGCGGTTTAATTGCCCAACTTCTTGCCGCGCGAATTTCCCCTCCTTTGCTAATCCTTCTTTCCCCGGCACCATCCGCAGGGTTATTTGCGCTGTATCCAAGCGTATTACGTACCATGGGAGCTTTAAGCTTGTCCTGGGGTTATTGGAACAAGCCAACCATGATTAGCGAAAAAGCCGCCAGATATGGCATTTTCAACAATGTGGGTGAACCGGAAGCCACTCAGGAAGTTGAAGCTCTTGTTCATGATTCAGGCCGCGTCTTATTTGAAATGTCCGCCTGGTTTTTAGACAAGAGCCGGGCTGCAAAAGTCGATTTTTCCAAACTGACCATGCCAACTTTCATTCGTGTGGGTGACGTTGATCGCGTAACCCCTAAAGGCGTTGCCAGACAAACCGCCCGGCGCATTCCAGGCCCTGTGGATTATGGTGAAATCCCAGGATTTGGTCATTGGATTGTTGGTGCTGAAAACGGACCCAAGCTTGGCCAGGATATTGTGGAATTTCTCAATTCGCATACCGCTTAATTTTACTTCATAAAAAAAACGGCCCGGAAATTCTCCGGGCCGTTTTTCTTTTCTCTTTTCAATCTTAAAAGCCGAATTTGGCTTTCACATAGACCAACCGACCACGTGGATCATGGGTCCGGCTTTCAAAACCGGCATCCGTGTTCACAAATGGCGGATCACGGTCAAACAGATTGATTGCACCAACTGTGAGGGCGGCACCTTCGATTGGGCCCCACCCTTCATCAAAGCTGTAGCTGTATTGAACATCAACCGTCGTATGGCTGCGAATACCGACACGGTTTTCAACCTGTGTCAGATCTGGCAGACCCGGCAGCCCTGGAGCCAATGGATCTGCAGCCACAAATTCTGTGTTGAAGTCATCTTGCAGTTTACCAATTCTCCGCACGAAGATAGAAGCGCTATGGCCACCGTTGGCATAAATCGCAGAGAAATTGGTCCGCAACTCAGGTGTTGGTTCAGCAAATGTCAACCTGTTGGAGCGGCCAACACCATCAATGGTAACGCCATCAATGCCGGTAATATCATATTTGTTCACCCAGGTCCCATCGACACCCAAACGCAAGACGCCCAATTCATCTCCGTCAATCGTATAAGCGGCAGAAAAATCAAGGCCATTGGTCTTGAGGCTGCTGCCGTTCGTGAAGACAGTTGTGACGCTTAACAGCCCACCTGTTGCAGTTCTTTGAACTTCTGTGCCTGCGGGCAGAGTAGCGCCTGCAGCTGACAACAGTGACAATTGGTTGGCAGGAACCCGCGTAATCACATCATCAAAGTCGAAATGCCAGAAATCTGCACTGATTTCCAAATTCTCGATAGGCTCGAAAGATGCACCCAAGTTGAAAGTCGTGGATTCTTCAGGCCGCAGATTTTCATTGTTCACAGTCGTAATGGCGACAAATGTCTCACCACCCGCCGCAAATGGATCAATCACGGCGTTCAAGCTGGTTTGATTACCAAATGTTTGGAACAAGGACGGTGCCCGGAAGCCTGTGCCAAATGAACCACGTAGCGTCAGGTTATCAAGCGGACGGAACAACAAGGATACTTTGGGATCCAAAGTATCTCCCGCACCACCTGAATAATTTTCATAACGAACAGCAGTGGAGAGTTCGAGTGTCTCTGTGAGCGGCACGCTCAACTCTAAGAAAGTTGCCCAGACATTCCGATTTGCATTGAAGTCAAAGATCGGCTGCGTCAGGAAGAGACGGTCGCCCGCATTTGAGTCAGAATCGACATCCTGCTCAAGCTTTTCATCACGATATTGGAAGCCAATAGCGGCTCCAACTGTACCCGCTGGCAATTCAAACAGATCCCCGGTGACAACAGCATCTGCAACATGCAGTGTTGACTTATTATCAAAGGTAATTGGGCTTGAGATATATTGTAGAACCTCTTGACTGTTCAAAACAGGGACGAGGACAGGATTACCATCAAGTCCGATAACAGGGCTTACTGTTGAATTGAATGGGTCTAGTGGATTATCCAACTGCAACAAAGGTGTAACCGCATCCGGATCAGATATAAAACCCGATGCACCAGGGTTATAGAACAAACAGCCATTCGTACCCGGCAGACTGGTTGCTGGATCACAATTTTCCCCACCATAACCGCGCAGAGCGGCCGCAGTTTTGGAAGCGACACCATCATGTGACAAGAGCGAGAAATCATCCGATGCTCTTAAGAACCCAATATCAAAGAACCAGGTGTCAGTCAGTTCACCACTCAAACCCGCACTAATGCGATAGGTGTTATGGCCAACTGAAGTGACATTAGGTGTATCCGTAAAATAATCCCCATTGATCTGGCCGCGACCAGGACTACGGCTTAGGAACAGCGTACCCAAGCCAAAGGGATTAAAAGGTTGAAGGAACGGATATTCAAAACCGGTTATCGTATTTGCCGGAGTAAAATCCAGGTCAGGGAAAGAGACCGGTGCAGAAGTCGGGAAGTTCGAAGCCCCGCGATCTGCACGGTTGCGTGCCCAGGAAAATTCGACATGGCCTTCAATTGTGTCTGTTATCTGAGTATTAACTTTCGCATAAGCCTGCGCTCTCTCTTCTTCAGGAATAACAGAGAAATACGGACCGAAGTCGAGCGCACATTGGCCAAGTGGGCCAATACGCGTGTCGGTGCCAACCTGACCACTGATGAGAGAGGTATCTGAATCAAAGTTATCAGCAACAGTCTGACACCCGGGATCGGGAACATATGGAGTATCAAAGCTGGTCAATACGCCATTCTGGATACCTTGTTGTTGCGCTAAAAACGATGCCTGTCCAATTTGCCCAAGAATACTTCCTGGCACCCCGAAACTGCTTAAGACCGCCGCGCTTAAACCGTCAGCGATACCATCACTGCCAGGTAAAAAGCCAAGAAATTGCCCAGTCATTGGGTCAACATTTAGAGTTTGGGTTGCAACATCCGCAAATGGCGTAAATTGGTCAAAGGCCGCAGTATAACCGGCCAGCAATTGTGCAGCCGCCGGGTCAAAGGGTGCCAGAGCCTGCAAACCAAAAGATGTCGGCAAAATATAGTTCGGCGGGAAAGCCGTTGCCGTTGATATCGACAGGAAGCCCGGTGGGTTTTGTGCTCCACGGCGTAAATCTCTTTCGCGGCTGGAAAGTTCTGTACGATCAAAATAGCTACCGGCCAAGGTCACATGAACATTATCGTCACCAAAGCCCCAAATACCTGAAACGCGAAGATCATGGGATGATTCTTCGGTCACAGTCTGGAATTCGGTTTCAAGTTCAAAGCCTTCAAAATCATCACGGGTGATGAAGTTGACCACACCAGCCACAGCGTCCGTACCATAAAGAGCTGCCGCGCCATCCTTCAGGATTTCCACACGGTCAACAGCAATCAAAGGCACCAGAGACGCCGTATCAACGAAGTTCAAGCCACCATCCGTTGGAGAGGCTGAACCCACCTGACGGCGGCCGTTAAGCAGCACCAATGTGGACTGCACACCCAGGCCACGCAGGTTGATATTTTCCGTCCCGGCCGTTTGGTTCTGCGTAAACGCATCCGCATTATTCTGCGAACCATTGTTGATGGTCAGCGTCTGCGTGAGTTCAGCAATAGTCGAAACGCCTAGTTGATCCAACTGCTCTGACCCGACCACTTGAATGGGGGATGGTGAATCAAATTGCGATTTCCGACGAATATAGGAACCGGTGACAACAATTTCCTCAACAGAGGATTGGTCAACGCTTTGGTCACTAACTTGTTGAGCAAAAGAAGCTGAAGTAGGCACAATCGCTGCCAGCGCAGCTAGGGTTGTGAGTGCGGTTCCCGCACGCATCATGGGCTTCACGTTCATTGTTTCTCCCCGTATGGATAGCCTTTGAAGCATTATTATTGGGGATACTCTGTTTCCTAATTGGTCCTTTCGTCAAGACACCTTGTATAATTCTTTTCATTATATTTTATGCCGCAGTGCAGCATGTGGCATATGCGCAACGGCCTGTATATGTGCCATCAACAAAAAAAGAGGCGGGATAACCCGCCTCTTTTGAATATCTTTAAACATACTTGTGCAGGAACTTAGAACCTTCCGCGCAAGGTCACGCCAAATGTCCTTGGCTCGGCAAGGAAGGCATTAAATGTTTGCGTATTTGAAACAAAGGTATTCCGTGCCGTGCCTGAGCCTTGTAAAGGCGCATCGAAAGCGATTTGGATATAGTCCTTATCGAAAATATTCCGGCTCCAGATTTCGATTTGCCAGTTATCATCAATATGACCCAGGCCAAGTCGACCATTCATCACAAAGACGCCGTTCTGGACTTTTTCAAGATCAAGGTCAGAGCCTGTGTTGATTTTCGACGTATAGCGGAAATTCAAATGCAGCAGACCTTTCAGCTTATCGCCAATCGGATGTTCATAAGTCGATGAGCCCACAAGCGACCATTTCGGTGCATTGGTGATTTGCTGACCAGCCAGTTGAAACAATGCCCCGGCAGAAGTCATATCATCCGGCTGCTGGAAGATAGGATCATCACCCAAATCATTGCCATATTGCGTGTTGGCGTAGGTTACACCACCATTAAAGCTAAGATTTTCCGTCGCTTGCCAAGCCCCTTCCAATTCAAAGCCGTAGCTTTCGACTTTGGGAAGATTTTCAACAACAAAGGAAATGCCGTTGAAAGTATTAAGCTGGAAGTCGTCGAACTTAGAATAAAAGGCCGCAGCGTTGACATTCACTGTCCGATCCGGCGAGCGAAACTTGGCACCCAACTCGTAAGAATTCACCGTTTCCTCACGGAACTGCAAATCCGTATCGGCATTTGGTGCACCAACGGTCAAAGCAGCCCGGTCCAGATTGAAACCACCAGCTTTATAACCACGACTAAAACTCGCGTAAGTCGACAAATCGTCATTCCACCGCACATTCAATGCAACGGTTCCGGTAAATTCATCTTCCTTACGAACTGAATCATAAACTCCATCGACCAAGGGATTAAAGAAAGGCAGGCATGGTAAAGTCAGAAGGGATGCAGGAATAGCACCCAATTCTGCTGCCGCCACCAAAGTCGAACAAGTCGTGTTATTTGTTGCGATGGATGCATCCAAGCGCTTGCGTTCATCCGTATAACGCGCACCTAAAGTCAAATCGATCTGGTCTGATAATTCGATGATATTATGTGTGAAAAATGCAAAGTTTCTGGAGTTCTGGCGAAAGCTATCCTGACCCACACCTGTTCCGCCAGCCAACGCTTCTACGGGCGTCCCAACAACTGCACTCAAAACTGCATCATATCCTGGAAACGTCATC
>JASFRS010000115.1:0-7666 GCA_050114795.1 Sphingomonadales bacterium | reverse complement strand
ATCCCAGAGGCCGTCGACAATCATGCTGTCGATCATTTCCAGATTACCCATTTTTTGACCCTGGCGCAGATTGGCGCAATGGGGCGCCTGCGTCATGCTTTCCTGCCCGCCAGCAACAACAATATCCGCATCACCATTTACCAATGCTTGATAGCCAAGCGCCACAGAGCGGAGGCCGGAGCCACAAACCTGATTGACGATCCAGGCTGGTATTTCTTTGGGAATACCGGCGTTTATGGAGGCTTGGCGAGCCGGATTTTGGCCTTGAGCCGCTGTTAAGACCTGCCCGAGAATGACTTCGGAAACTTCTTCCCCCTTGACGCCTGCGCGCTCCAAAGCGGCCTTAATAGCAACCTCGCCCAGTTCATAGGATTGAAGGGAAGCAAAAGCGCCGTTGAAAGATGCAACCGGGGTGCGTGCGGCACTGGCGATAACAATGGACGACATTCGGGATACTCCTTAAATTTTGTGCAGTGCACCATTTTCGCTGACGTTATCCTGGAATCAGTTTTTGAGCAACCAATCCGTTAAAGGCTGCCAACATTCGCTTTTCGCGCGGCGACCAATGACCATACCAACATGCCCGGCATGGGGCATTTGAATATCGGCCTTCAAGGCTTCAGCCAGCGCCCGTGCGGACTGGGGCGGAACGATGCGGTCATTTTGAGGAATGAACGCGAGGGCTGGAATATTTAGAAGCTCAGGGCGGATCGCCGTTCCAGCGACAGTCCATTCCCCCTTGGCGGTGAGATTATCACCATAACATTTATTGAACATGTCTCGTGCGGCGGGAGCGCTAAGCGGCGCGCCGGAATTTGCCCAGTCTTCTAATGCGACGAAAGCGCGCGCCTGGCTGCTGCCTTTTTCGAGTTCAGCAAAATGGCGAAATTTTCGCTCCACTAAAGTCGGGTCCAGGCTCGCAAAAAGCAATTGCAGAGCTTCCGCCGGTAAAACGCCTTGCGTCTTCATCACTGGCTCCATTTCCCGGGCATATTGTTGCATGGACTGCGCAGGTCCGTCGCCGTCTCCATGAAAGTCCCAGGGTGTGGCCAATAAAGCGAGTTTGGAAATATGCTTTGGTCTTAAAACGGCTGCGGCTAAAGCCAACATACCGCCCATGCAATATCCCAAAGCCGCCATGGGTTTGTTGAATTGGGCCACGCAATCATCAATCAGAGGAAGAAGCCTCTTGCCGATATAAGCATCCAGATCAAAAGCCTTTTCTTCATCTGGCCAGCCCCAATTCAGCAAAAGCGGGTGAAGACCATTGTTCTTAAGATGGCCTATCAGACTGTTCTGGGGCTCAAGGTCAAGAATATGAGCAGGATTGACCAGAGAAGGGATAATAAAGACCAAAGGCCCCGATCCGCCATAGTCATGAACGCTCACCGCCCCGCATTTAGCGATAACTTGAGGTAAGGCATGGCCCTTTTGCCTTGGTGTATCTTGGTAACGCTGGACACCATCTAAAAATATCTTCAGTCGTTCTTCCGCTTGAATTTTCAAGGCGGTTTCAACAGCTTGTGGATCGGCTTGTTCAATTTTAGCCATTAATTCGGACGCTTTGTCGCGCAAGGATGGGTGCCAGTCAAAGTTCTTCTGCCTGGCTTGCTGAAAGGCGTTCAGTGCCCCCACCCAAATGCTAGCTGCGGCCATGAGATGGGCATTTAAGGGTGTTGGACGTGCATGTTTATTTGACGTCTGCATCTTGAACGCCGGAATTTCTTAATTGCTTTTTACCTTGAGCTTGGGCGCGCAAATGATCTTCCCATAAATCCAGGAAGGCACGAGCCAAGTCTTCAACTTTAGTCTTGTCAGTCATAAGCTGTTTATATCATGGCTTTTAAGCGTTGTATCAACACACTTGCACTATCCCGGGGGAAACATGCTATGGTGCAGTACAGCATGTATTTCGCAACTGCGATTTGGTTGAGAGGGCGCGATCAATGGCGAAGACCAAGAATGACGATGTCATTGTTATAAAAAAATATGCAAACCGGCGACTGTATAACACCGGGGCATCCAGCTATGTCACATTGGATGATCTGGCGCAGATGGTTAAAAACGGCGATGACTTTGTCGTGCAGGATGCGAAGACGGGGGAAGATATCACTCGCTCTGTGCTGACCCAAATCATCGTGGAAGAGGAGGCCAAAGGTGGGCAGACGTTGCTGCCTATTTCTTTCCTTCGTCAGCTCATTGCCTTTTATGGCCAGGGTATGCAGGGCATTGTTCCCCAGTATCTGGAAAGTGCAATGTCAGCCTTTACAGCGCAGCAGGATAAATGGCGCGATTATATGATGAGTCAGGGTTTTTCAAACACTGGCTTTGGTAGCCTGGATGAAATGGCGCGGCAAAATATGGCTATGTTTGAGCAGGCTACTCGTATGTTTACGGACAGCTTTTCGAAAGACAAAGCTGAGACCGAGGAAAAAGCGCCCGAGGAGGCGAAACCCACGTCTCGCGATGACATCGACCAGCTGAAAGAACAGATGGCAGCGCTTAAAGAGCAATTGGATAAATTAGTGAAATAAGGCGATTAATTCACTTCTGAAATCGCTTCAATCAACCAACTGCTGATATCCGCGATAACATCCGCGTGGGCAGCATCCAATGCGGTGACGACGTCTTGTGTGTCGCTTGAAGCGATATCACGAGAGGCGGCAAAACGGCGGGTCGCCATAATTTCACTCCCTTGCGTAGCAACCAATATCGCGGACAGTCGCACATCGGCGATGAGGCCGGAGCTTGTCTCTTTAGCGTTAAAAGCGCGCAATTGCAGTTTGAGACGATAATCGGTTGGCACTTCAAGGGCTTTTGCGCCTAAGGCCGTCAGCCCTTCAATACCTTCCAAAGCGGCTTGCAATCTTTCCCTAAATAAACGTTGAGGTTCGTCACTCCAACGAGCCTGAGGGAGATATTGCACTTCGGTCGGACCCAGCCTGATGGCAATCCGATTGGTGGCAAGCAGCGTGTCACTTCCTAAATCTTCAATGAATAATTTCGCTGGCAGATTTAAGCTCAAATCCGTTGTGGGTGAGGCATCGCTTAAGGTGAAAACGGACGGGGCGGGGCCTTCGCCGGGTAGTTCAACAATTGGTCCACAGGCACTCAGGCTTAGAGTGGCGGCGCTTAGGATGCCCAGATAGAATTTAAATCTATTGCTTTTCATATTCAGGCACCTTTTCTGGGAAAATCAATTCAGCAGGCCGCTCTTCTAATCGCTCAGCAACGGCGCTTAAGGAGGCGGCTAATGCGCGGATATCAGCAATCAATCTTGTCGCTTCAGGTAGGGCCGAACCAGTGAATTGTCTCAGATTATTGCGGTTTTCTGCAACAACCCCGCGCAAATCCACGGCTAAAGCCTCAACGGTAGAAAAGGTCCGCTGCGCTTCTTGCAATGTTGAGCGCAGGTCTTCATCTATGACCCCTTCTGTGGTGGCGGATAAGCGATTGATGGTTTGGGCTGCTTCTCTGAATTGGGCAATCGTCTCATTGAGATTGAGGATAATATTTTCCATCTCTTCCGTGCGATCGGAGAAGCTTCCAGTCAATTTATTGACGTTTTTCAATATTCCGGAGACTTCGGCCCGGTTTTCCTCATTTAACAAAAGCGACAATCGCGAAACGGCAATGGTTGCCTGGTTGAGCAGATCAGGTGCGCCTTCAAATACTTCTTGAATGGCAGAGGGGCGTGAAGGGATAACCGCATATTCCTCGCCTTCTCTTTTCGTCAAAGGTTGGCTCCTCGCCGAGCCACCTTCAATCTGAACAAAAGCTACGCCCGTAAAACCAACGGCTTCCAGAAGGGCCACACTGTCTTCTTTTAGCGGAACGGCGGATGCGATCTCAACGCGAACGCGCACACGGCTGGGATCTTCAGGGTCTAGCTCAATACGCTTGACCTCACCAACAGGGACGCCATTGAACCTGACACTATTGCCGACGGACAAACCGGACACGGCTTCAGTGAAGAAGATGTCATAGAGTTTGACGTCGCGATCAATATCCAATTTGGCGAGCCATATTGCAAAACCTACCGTCAGCCCGATCAAAATAAGGACGAATGTACCAATCAATAGATGATGTGCGCGTGTTTCCATGTCGTCCTAACCTTAGGCGCTTAAACTTTCTTTGGGGGCTAATGCAGCCCGTGCCCGCGGGCCGTGGAAATATTCTTCCACCCAGGGGTGTTTAAACGCCAACATTTCCTCCATCGTTCCTACTGTTAATACACGTTTATCCGCTAAAACAGCAATGCGGTCGCAGACTGTGTGCAAAGTATCCAAATCATGTGTCACTAAAAACACAGTCAGACCAAGTGTTTCCTTCAAACGCAAAATCAAATCATCGAAAGCTGCCGCGCCAATGGGGTCAAGGCCCGCTGTTGGTTCATCCAGGAATAATGTGCCGGGGTCGAGTGCCAATGCACGGGCGATGCCTGCTCTTTTGCGCATTCCACCTGAAAGTTCAGAAGGATATTTAGGTCCCGCATCTGGTGGTAAACCCACCATTGAGATTTTATACGCGGCGATCTCATCCATAAGCGGCTGCGGTAAATGAAAATATTCCCGCATTGGCACCTGAATATTTTCAGCCACAGTCATTGAGGTAAATAAAGCACCGTTTTGAAAGAGCACACCCCAATTTTTCCGCTGGGCGTGATGATCCGCTTCACTCAGGTCCAAAGTATTCTTACCTTCGACCACAATGGACCCGGCGACGGGGCGCTGAAGTCCAATGATGGAGCGAAGCAGAACGCTTTTCCCTGTTCCAGAGCCGCCGACAACGCCGAGAATTTCGCCGCGATAAACGTCCAGGTCGAGATTTTGATGCACAACATGCGTACCAAATTGATTGCGTAAATTGCGGACTTGAATGAGAGTTTCTTGTGTCATGTTTGTGGTCTCACCATCCGATAGCCGTAAAGAAGATGGCAAAGAAAGCATCAAGCACAATCACCATGAATATGGACTGCACCACCGACATGGTCGTGTGTTTACCCACACTTTCTGCACCGCCTGAAACATTCAAGCCGTTGAAACAGCCGACAACAGCAATGACCATGCCGAACACGGGTGCTTTGATCACGCCAACCCAGAAATCTTTGATGACCACTGCATCATTTAATCGTCTGATGAAGGTTGCAGGTGAGATATCAAGTGCGACCCAGGACCAGATCGCACCACCCGCTAAGGCCATGACGTCCGCATAAAATGTCAATAAGGGCAAAAGTAAAACCAGCGCGAGTAAGCGCGGAATCACCAAAGTATCCACCGGGTCTAACCCAATGGTCTCAAGCGCATCCACCTCTTCATGGAGCTTCATGGATCCGATTTGGGCGGTAAAGGCAGATCCTGAGCGACCTGCGGCAATAATTGCCGTTAGCAATATGCCAAGTTCCCTCAATGCAGAGATGCCAATCAAGTTTACAACAAAGACTTCTGCGCCAAATTGCCGAAGCTGAAAGGCACCTTGCTGGACAATGACTAAACCGATGAGAAAGCAGAGTAAGCCAACAATGGGTAGTGCTTTAAAGCCGACCTGTTCCATATGAAAAACAATAGACGTCAGGCGTAATTTCTTAGGTTTGGCCAGCAACCGCATCAATCTTGCGATTACCAGGCCGAAAAAAGATAAAATTGAACCAACCGATTCGAGGAAATTCAGGGTGCCAATCCCAACATCCTCAATTTGCTGGAGGAAGGAATTTTTTAAAGGCGGAGAGACCGTGCAAGGGGCGTCGTTAATCAGGGCCTGCTCAAGCAATATTTCCTGATCCGGGGTCGCATTTTCATAAGAGACAATTGCACCATGAAAGCGTAAATCACGCATGGTTCGGTAGATAAGCCATGCGCCGGCTGTGTCAAAAGCTGTCACACTGCCAAGGCAAAAACTCACTTTTTTGCCGCGCTTTACCTCAATATTCGCCAAAGCGATTTCGACCTGAGCCGCTGTATTGATGACGAGTGGCCCTTCCAGATGCATGACGTCTTCATCACCACGTTTGTCATGACGAATCAGAAGTTTAGACGGATCAATATCCATTGCACCTGTCATCTCAATTGCCCATTTCCTGTTGCGCTGAGTGTAGCCAGCTAAGCGCTCAAGAAAAAGCCTTCCTTTACTTTTTGTCGAAAATCAGTCATGTCCAAGCGGTTTCTATAATAGTTTTGCATATCAAGGTGCGATGTATATGCATTGGATTATCCTGGCCGGTAGCCGGTCAAACAGCGATCCTATTGCTCAAATGGGTGGAGAACCTTTTAAGGCGCTTGTGAAAGTTGCCGGGGTTCCCATGCTTGAACGCGTCGTGCGCACATTGTTTTCGCTGGACGGGTTAAGCCGCATATCCATTCTGCTTCAAGATGATGAGCCGTTGCAAAGCCGTCCTGAGTGGCATTGGCTGCGCCAAGATGAGCGGGTTCATATTATTAGAAGCCGCGGTTCTGCCAGCCAAGCATTACTTGATGTAATGGAAAATGGGGCAGCCGAATGGCCGACCTTTATCACAACGGCTGACAATGTGATGCTGACGCCCTCTATTGCGCGGCAATTCATACAGGGTGCTGTTGAAGGCGAAACTGAATTTGCTTTTGCCACAGTTCGTGAGCATGAGGTTCGTGCGGCTGTTCCTGATACCAAACGCACTTATTGGAAATTTGCGGATGGTGGATTTGCGACGTGTAATTTATTTGCTTTGACCGGGCCGCAGTCCCTTGAAGCCTTGCGTTTGTGGCGCATGGTTGAGCAGGACCGGAAGAAAGTCTGGAAAATTGTCGCAGCATTCGGAATTTTGCCTTTGATTGGTTATCGCCTTGGCCTTCTGAGCTTCGGTGGCGGCCTTGCGCGGGCGTCTAAGAAGCTGGATGTGAAGGTGAAAGCGGTTGCGTTGGATGATGCCCGGGCGTGTATTGATGTTGATAAGCCTGAGGATTTTGTTTTGACGGAACGCCTTTTGAGTGCTGCCGCACATGTCTGATAAAATCGCCCTATTCGACTTGGACCGTACGATAACGGTGCATGGGACGTATACGCCTTTTCTTTTAAGCGTTACCGTCCGTCGCAATCCATTACGTTTGTTGATGCTTCCCGCGGCACTTATCTTCATGCTGTCTTATAAAGCAGGGGTGATAAGCCGGGACCGTTTGAAAGAGCTGATGCTTGTGCTCCTTCTGGGGCCGATTTCAAAAGCAAGTTTGAAACCGCATGTGGAGCGCTTTGTGAAAGGGCGTTTGAAATCTGGGCTTCGCCCTGGAGCGCTTGCGCAAATTGAAAAAGCGCGAGAGGCCGGGCAGAAGCTGGTGATGGCGACGGCGAGTTTTGACTTTTATGCGGATGAATTTGGTCGCCACCTGGAATTTGATGTGGTGATTGCCACCAAATCAACTTGGAATGACAAAGATAAGTTGGTTGCTCGAATTGATGGCGCCAATTGCTATGGGCCGCATAAGCTGGTCATGGTCAAAGAGGTCTTTGAGCAACAAGGCTGGTCGACTGACGACACAGAATTTTTCAGTGATGATAAATCTGACCTGCCCACATTTGAATGGGCAGGGCAAAGTTTTATCATTAATCCCAAGGCTAAATTTGAGAAAAAAGCAAAGGGCTTGGGTTATCCCATTTTGGACTGGGCCTAATTCGCGGGTGTCAGCAATCGCCTTGC
>JASFRS010000114.1:0-7730 GCA_050114795.1 Sphingomonadales bacterium | reverse complement strand
TCGATGATTTGGACCTAAATCCGCTTCTGGTCAAAGTCGCAGCAGCCGACCACCAGCGCCGCTGCACAATTGAAGGCCGCAATGAAGTGCCGGATACGCTAGATGCGCAAATGCTGAAAGATGCGGCTGCCGTCTTTGAACGCGGTGAGAAAATGCAACTCACTTATACCGTGCGCAATACCATGCGCGCTGTTGGCACACGCTTTTCCTCTCACATCACGCGGACCTTTGGTTCGGACGGCCTGGAAGATGACCATGTCACAGTCCGCATGCGTGGTTCAGCGGGTCAGTCTTTGGGCGCATTTGCGGTTAAAGGCCTCAAACTGGAAGTCTTTGGCGATGCCAATGACTATGTAGGTAAAGGCTTATCCGGTGCGACCATCGTAGTACGCCCGCCAACCTCTTCCACACTGCTTACCCAGGATAATACCATCATTGGGAATACGGTGCTTTATGGCTCAACGTCCGGCAAATTATTTGCAGCGGGGCAGGCAGGTGAGCGCTTTGCTGTGCGGAATTCCGGTGCCGATGTGGTGATTGAAGGCTGCGGAGCCAATGGCTGTGAATATATGACCGGCGGCAATGCCGTTATTCTTGGCGAGGTTGGTGATAATTTTGGTGCTGGCATGACCGGCGGCATGGCCTTTATTTATGATGAGCGAAATACCCTACCGAAACTCATCAATGGGGAAACGGTCGTGCATAACCGTTTGGCTTCAAACCACTGGGAAAGCGTACTAAAATCCCTGATTGAGGAACACGTGACACAAACCGGGTCAACCCATGCCCAGGCCCTGCTTGATGATTGGGATGAGACGCGTCAGCATTTCTATCAGGTCTGCCCGAAAGAAATGGTGGAGCGTTTGGCTCACCCCTTAAGCGATGAAGCGGTGGCGGCTTAATCCCGCCCCGCAATCATTGCCCGTATCTCTTTCAAACCAGGAAGGCCGCCTGAACGCAGGGCGGCCCTTTTGAACACGCGCCCTGAAATACTCAACAAAAGATAAATCACGCCGCATTGGATGGCGATAGTCCCCGCATATTCCCATATGGCCACGTCGCTACCCAGCCGCCCGATCATTACAAAGGGCGATGTCAGTGGTATCCAGGTCAATATATGCGCTAGGTTTTGGTCGGGCTCAAAAGCTGCCACCATCGATAGACCGCCCAGACCTAAGAGCGACAAGTTCAAGGGCGCGGCGACGCTTTGGATTTGACGCAATTCTGTGCACAGAGCGCCCACGGCTAAGAACAATCCAGCGTAGGTCAGATATGCCAAAATAAAATACAACAATGCACCTGGAATTTTCGGTAGAAGACCAGCCAGTAATGGTTCAACAACATCCTTGAAAATATCATTTGCGCCCGAGGCCCCAATTGCAGCCGTCGCCTGTTGAACCTGCACCGTATCAGGTGTTGAAACAGCAGCAAAAATCATCGTCGCAACCGTGCCACCAATGCTGAGAACAACACCAACGAATAAAGTTATGAGCATCGGCCCTAAAAGCTTACCCAACATGAATTGCTGAGGCGACATAGAGGACAGCATAACCTCCACAATACGGTTAGACTTTTCCTCAATCGTATTGGTGAGCAGCATGACGCTTTGTGTAGTGACCAATATGACCACAAGTAGCAACAGCCCGATGGGGAGTTTTTCGATCAGCCAGGGGACGAAGTCGATTTCTTTCCGTCCTTCGCTTCTATCCGCCTTATCCAAAGCATGGAAGCGGACATCCCCATGGGCTGACTCAAAGCGCGCGACAGCATCTAATTCACCACGACCACGCGCACCTTCATAGGCGAAAAAGTCATCAACATCATTGCGCAAGCCTGCCGCCAGTTCCGGCCCTAAAGTTTCCAAAGACCATATGGAGATAGGCGCTTTATGCGGCTCATCAATTTCAAATTCTTTAGGAATAACCAACAAAACACGTTTGTCAGGGGCAGTTTCACCAGGCGTTTTTAACAGGTTTGTGGCCCTGGTCGCATTATCACCCTTAGTTTCTTGAAAGGCCGCCGTTGCATCTTTAATGGCGAATTTAAGATGCGGTGTTTCCGGCGGAATAGCCTTTTCTTGAACATAAGTCATCGCTTCCCGCAGATAGGCCTTACGCCCTATTTCACGATATTGCGCAATGTCCTTTTCCGAAAAAGTCCGGCTGTTTTTTTCATATTGTGCAGGTGGATTTTCCTGATATTCAGGCTTTAGATTTTCCCGCACAAAATGGTTTAATTGACCCAGTTCAAGACGCACAACATCGCGGGTTAAAGCGCGCTCAAGGCCCATTGCTTTGTCCCCTGCCAAATCAACAATGGAAACTTCAACGGTCTTACGCAGGCTATTTTCAACATAGCGCGGTACAGTCGCACCCAAAATCATCGCACCAATAAAAATGAGGATAGCAATATAAAAAGCCGGCTGAGTAATGGTTTGAATGAATTCATGCCGGGCGACGAGGAGTATATGTCTCATTTCCCTACCTCCTCAGCTTGACGAACGAGATGGATGAAAACCTCATGTAACGTGGGGCGATGAACGGTCACATCATCAATCGTCAATCCCGCATCTATGGATGAACGCAAAATATCATTCACTTTGGTTCCATTTAAATTGATGCCATAGCGCAGTCCATCATCCGTGCGCTCCAAAAGCTCTGCTCCATGAGCATTTAAGAACAGTTCATCGGGTGGCGTTTCGCATAAAAGCTCCAACTGCGTGGGCAATAGCTTCCTCGCCTGGTTCAAATTGCCGACGAATTGGGTTTCGCCATTCGCCAGGATATGAATTCGATCACACTGACGTTCCGCATGCTGCATGACATGGGTGGAGAAGATGACCGTTTTGCCTTTGCGCTTCAGTTCCCCAATCAAATCCTCAAGCACGGATTGATTAACCGGATCCAGACCTGAAAAGGGTTCATCCAACACAACTAAATCCGGGTCATGAATGATGGTGGCCAAGACTTGCACCTTTTGCGCCATGCCTTTGGAATAGCTTTTGATTTTCTTATTCATGGCCTCGCCTAGGCCAAAGCGTTCAAGCAGGACTTTCGCGCGCTTTTTCGCATAGGGCCCATCCATGCCTTTCAAGGTGGCGAAATAGGCAATCAATGATGGGGCAGTCATATTCTGATAAAGGCCACGTTCTTCAGGCAAATAACCGATGCGCTGGCGCACGCGGGTGATATCGCGCTCTCCCAGCACTTCACGAATACCGCTGTCTTGTTCAAGAATCCCCATCAGGATTCGGATGGAGGTGGTTTTCCCTGCCCCATTAGGTCCTAAAAACCCATAAACCTCGCCTGGTCGGATTTCCATATCAAGAGAATTAACAGCGCGCTTTTCCCCGAAAGACTTGGAAATCGCAGAAAGCTTTACGGCCAGGTCCATGCTTTTCCTTCCAAATTGAGAACAGGTGATTATTCTTAGTTTACAGGCCAGATTATAAAATTGGAGTATTAAGACATTAAATCAACCAGCCATCTTTTCTTTATCCCGACTTTTGATTAAGGAAACGTCCTTATGTGGCGTCTTTATCATCATCATCTTTGCCCCTTTTCCCGCCGGGTGCGGATAGCTCTTGGGGAAAAGCGTATTGAACATGAACTGGTCCTGGAAAAACCCTGGGACCGGCGTGATGGTTTTTTAGAATTAAATCCCGCCGGGCAGACACCGGTTCTTGAGGATGTGGAACAGGGCATTGTTTTAAGCGACTCAGGGGCCATTATTGAATATCTTGAAGAAACCACCCACGACCATGAACTGATTGGCAACTCCGCTGAGGAACGGGCGGAAGTCCGGCGCATGGCCGCCTGGTTTGACCAAAAATTCTATGATGATGTCAGCCGTTATCTGATTGAAGAATGGTACTGGAAGCGCTTCATTTCAAAAGCTTCCGTGAATTCCGCCACTGTGCGTGCGGCGCTTTATAATGTGCGCGGCCATATGGATTATATTGCGTATCTGACGGATAGACGGCGCTGGTTAGCCGGCGATTACTTCTCAATCGCTGACGTGTCTGCTGCAGCACAGCTTTCTGTGATAGATTATTTAGGTGGCATTGATTGGGATAATTTCCCCCTGGCTAAAGACTATTATATGCGCTTGAAATCCCGACCGTCGATGCGCTCTATTTTAGCGGACAGAGTGGACGGCCTGCGCCCTGCTGCGGTTTATGCCAAGCTGGATTTCTGATGAGCGAAAACCTTACAGACTGGGTAAAGGCTCGTGCGATAGAGCTGGGGTTTGATGCCGTTGGTATTTGTGATGCGGATAGCGTTTCCGGCGGACGCGAAGCCCTGCAAGCCATGGTCGATGAGGGGCGCAACGGGTCCATGACCTGGATGGAAGAGCGGATGGAGCAGCGCGCTTCACCCAAAGGTCTGTGGTCGGATGTACGATCCGTCATTGCGCTTGGTATGGCCTATACACCTGACCATGACCCGATGGAGAATTTGAAAGCGACAGGCAGCGCTAACATCTCCGTCTACGCCCGCAACCGCGATTATCATGATGTGATAAAGAAACGTATGAAGGCTTTAGCGCGGGAGATGGTCGCCAAAAGCGATTGTGAATTGAAAGTCTTTGTCGACACCGCGCCTGTAATGGAAAAGCCTTTGGCGGAAGCCGCTGGTTTGGGTTGGCAGGGCAAACACAGCAATATTGTCTCCCGCGATTTTGGCTCCTGGCTGTTTCTTGGCGCGATTTACACAACATTGAACCTTGAGACAGATGAAAAGCATAGTTTTCGTTGTGGGTCTTGTACGGCATGTCTGGACATCTGCCCAACCGATGCATTTGTGGGGCCGGGCAAGGTCGATGCACGGCGGTGTATTTCTTATCTGACTATTGAAAACAAAAGGCCCATCCCACGTGAGTTCCGCAAAGCCATAGGCAATCGCATCTACGGCTGCGATGACTGTATGGCAGTCTGTCCCTGGAATAAATTTGCGGGTGTTGCGCGTGAAATCGCCTATCACCCCAAGCCGGAATTCATCCTGCCCCCGCTGGAGCAATTTCTTGAAATTGAGGACGCGGAATTTCGCGCACTCTTTTCTAAAAACCCGGTGAAGCGCATTGGACGAGACCGCTTTTTACGCAATGTGCTGATAGCTGTCGGCAATAGTGGGGAGCGGCGGTTAAGTGATAAGGTTCAGGCGCTTTTAGCAGACCCCTCACCCCTGGTGCGCGGTGCTGCGGTCTGGGCGCTGGGAGAATTATTGGATAAACGCACTTTGACCGTGCTGTCCCGCCTTTATCTCCTCACAGAAGAGGATGAGGGCGTTCGGGATGAATGGGCTGCTATTCTTGATTAATATCCAGATTGCCGAGATTGGTACGCGCAGCTTCCACTGCCGGACCTTCTTCCTCTAAACGCGTGGTATCCAACCAATATTGCCGGGCATCATCCATCTTGCCCTGGGCAGAGGCAATATTTCCAGCCTCCAAGCGGATATCAGCGCTTTTGGGGTCGAGTTTCAAAGCCGTATCAATATCGGCTTTGGCGGCTGGCAGGTGTTCCAGCTTCCGTCTGGCTGCGGCGCGGAATAGATATATCAGCGGGTTTTTAGACGCCATCAACTGCGCCTGGTCCAAATCCCTAACGGCGGCATTCGGGTTTTCCATCATCATGGACGCCCGCGCTCTATCAATCAGGATTTCATCATTTCCCGAGGCATTGGCGCCCGCTTCCCTCAGGGCATTTGAAAATGCGTCATAGGCCTCTCCACCACGCTCCGCCAGCAGCCAGGCATTGCCCGCCTGCATATAAAGACTGGCCTGAAGTTCCGGTGTATTATTCATGGTGAAGGGGTTTACCCCGGAGCCGGCTTTCAAATGTTTTGCCACCAGTTCCAATTGCCGGGCTGCGGGTTCATAACGCTCCAAAGCTGTTAAGACCAGGGCTAAGCAATGTTCGGCGGGGACACCGCCACCTTCGTCCCGCCAGCTATTGGCAACGACAAAGGTTTCAACCGGATTGTTCAGCGCCTCATCCACACATTCGCGGTAACGTTCCGCTTCCCCCGCCTGGGCGGCGGTGGAAAGCAACAGTGCTGCACATATAAAAGCCGGATATTTCATGATCACTCTTTTACGCTGAATCTGGTCCAGATTATGACAAGCCGCTTAAAAGCGCATCAACCGTGGTATTCAAGCGCATGATATCATCTTCTTCCGATAGACGATGGTCGCCTTCTTTCACCAGGGTCAATACCACATCTGTGGATGTCAGCGCTTCTATCAAATCAAAGGACAGTTGATAAGGCACATCGACATCTTTCATCCCATGTAAAATACGCACGGGGATATCGAGGGCTATGAGCTTATCCAAAAGCAAATGGTCCCGCCCATCTTCAATCAGCGCTTTGGTGATGACATAGGGTTCATCGCCATAATCGCTGGGCTGTTCGATATAGCCCTGGGATTGGATTAAAGCTTTTTCCTCATCTGAAAAATCAGGCCACATCAGCCGCTCGGTAAAATCCGGTGCAGGCGCAATGAGAATCAGGCCTTTCACCTTTTCGGGCCGGGCCAAAGCACAAAGCAGGGCAATCCATCCCCCCATGGAGGACCCAATCAGGATTTGCGGTCCTTCCGCCACTTCATCCAGCACGGCCAGCGCATCATCCTTCCAACGCCCGATAGTGCCGTCACGAAAAGCGCCATCGGATGCGCCATGGCCGGAATAGTCAAAGCGAGTGAAACCATGGCCGCAAGCCTGGACATGGCTTTCCAATGCAGTCGCTTTGGTGCCTGTCATGTCGGACATGAAGCCGCCTAAAAAGACGACGCCTGGGCCTTTGCCGTGGCTGTGATGGAAAGCGAGTTTTTCGCCATTGCCTAAGTTCAAATAGTGTATTTCCTGGGTCATAAGGGCGAAACCTTAGCCATATCGTTTAAATTGACAAGCGATGATGCGCATAAATCTTGACTTAAGCGCGCTAAAACATAGGGTGTGCATCCGATTTTACTGAGACGAGAACATAGGATTAATGACCATGGCTGAGGCCAATATTCGCATCACACTTCCCGACGGCTCTGTACGTGAAGTTGCGCGAGGCACGACCGCCGCTGATATTGCCGCCTCTATCGGCCCTGGTCTTGCCAAGGCCGCCCTGGCCGCGCGCGTGGATGGTGACCTCGTGGATCTGAAGCTCCCACTTGAAAAAGATGTGGAGCTGGCGCTGATTACATCGCGTGATGAGGATGATGCGCTGGACCTCATCCGCCATGACGCCGCCCATGTGCTTGCTCAAGCCGTGCAGGAATTATTTCCCGGCACGCAGGTCACCATTGGCCCGGTGATTGAAAACGGCTTTTACTATGACTTTGCCCGTGAAACACCTTTCACAACGGATGATTTAGAAGCGATTGAAGCGCGTATGGCGGAAATCGTCGACCGCAATGTCGAGATTGAGCGTGAGGTCTGGGACCGCAATGAAGCCATCGCCCATTTCAAGGACATTGGCGAAGCCTATAAAGCAGAAATCATCGAAGACCTGCCGACGAGCGAGACCATCACAGTCTATCGCCAAGGTGACTGGAAAGATTTATGCCGCGGCCCACATTTACCCAGCACGGGGAAGCTGCCTAAAGCCTTTAAATTGATGAAGGTGGCAGGTGCTTATTGGCGGGGTGATTCGCGCAATGCGATGCTGACACGCATCTACGGCACGGCCTGGCGCGATAAAAAAGAACTGAAAGCCTATCTCCACCGTTTGGAAGAG
>JASFRS010000113.1:0-7768 GCA_050114795.1 Sphingomonadales bacterium | reverse complement strand
TAGGCTTGGCCACCCCGATGTCAATCATGGTTGGCGTTGGTCGTGCGGCGGGTGCTGGTGTGCTTGTCCGTGATGCAGAGGCCATGGAGGCTATGAACAAGATTGACACTTTGATTGTCGATAAGACCGGAACTTTGACCGAGGGTCGTCCAGCGCTTGTCTCAATCAAAGATATTAAAGAGCAACCGCAGGTGCTTTTGCCTCTCGTGCTCGCGCTTGAAGAGCAAAGTGAGCATCCTATAGCGCATGCGATTGTATCTTACGCTAAGGACCAAGGCGTCAAAGCGGCAAAGGCTGAAAGTTTCAAAGCCCATATTGGCGGCGGCCTAGAAGGCCGGGTTGAAGGTCATGATATTTTGATCGGCGCGCGCGCCTTTATGGAAAAACATGATATCGCTGTGTCTGATTTGGACGCCGAAGCTAAGCAAGCGGGCTCTAAGGGGCAAACGCCGGTGTTTGTCGCAGTGGATGGTGCCTTGCGGGCCTTGCTTGCCTTGGGTGACCCTATCAAAGAGACAACGCCTGCTGCTTTAAAAGACCTGCGTGAGGCTGGCGTTGAAATCATCATGGCGACGGGAGATGCACAGGAGACAGCGCAAGCTGTTGCGAAAGAATTGGGCATAGAAAGGGTTCATGCCGCCGTATTACCTGAGGATAAAGCCAATCTTGTCAAAGAATTGCAAGCACAGGGGCGCATGGTTGCTGTCGCGGGTGATGGGGTGAATGATGCGCCTGCATTAGCTCAGGCACATGTCGGTATTGCCATGGGGACAGGAACGGATATTGCAATGGAATCCGGGGCTTTAACGCTGGTAAAAGGTGATTTAGCTGCCTTGGGCCGGGCGCGTAAAGTCTCACATGCAGTCGTGAGAAATATTCGGCAAAATCTGTTTTTTGCCTTTCTCTATAATGCTTTAGGTGTGCCGGTGGCAGCAGGCGTGCTTTATCCAGTCTTTGGCCTGCTACTTTCCCCGATGATTGCCGCAGCGGCGATGAGTATGTCTTCCCTATCAGTCATCGCAAATGCGCTGCGGCTAAGGCGTGTAAAACTTTAAGGCCATTTGGCTTCGGGCGGTAAGGACATCAAAATGGCGTCCACATTACCGCCCGTCATCAGCCCAAAACGTGTACCGCGGTCATAAACCAGATTGAACTCTGCATAGAGGCCGCGGTACTTCAATTGTTCTTCCCGTTGTTCCGGCGTCCATTCTTCATACATGTGACGACGCACAAGACGGGGGTAGATATCAAGAAAAGCCTGACCTATGGATTTGGTAAAGGCGAAGTCATCCTCCCAATTCCCTGAATCAAGATAATCATAGAATATCCCACCCTCACCGCGGGCACGGTTGCGGTGCTTTACATAGAAATATTCATCACACCAGGCTTTATATTGGGAATAATAATCCGGATCAAAACGGTCACAGGCTTCTTTCAAAGCCGCGTGAAAATCAGCCGTATCCTGTGCATTTGGAATAGCCGCATTTAAATCAGCACCGCCACCAAACCAGGCTTTGCTTGTGACAAGAAAGCGGGTGTTCATATGAACCGCCGGAACGAGCGGGTTGCGCATATGGGCAACCAGAGAAATGCCTGTCGCAAAGAAATGCGGATCTTTATCAGCGCCGGGGATTTGCTTTGCGAATTCCGGGCTGAAAGTTCCCTTCACGGCGGAAATGTTCACGCCGACTTTTTCAAAGACACGTCCTTTCATAACTGACATCACGCCGCCACCGCCAGGCTGGCCGGAGGGATCATCCCTTTGCCAGGGGGTGCGAACAAAGCGACCGACTTCACCATCACCGTCATAATCGTCTTCTATAGCTTCAAAGGCGGCGCAAATGCGATCACGCAATGATGCAAACCAGTCTGAAGCCTGAGATTTACGTGTTTCCAGAACATCTTCTGCAGGAAGTGGGGTCGCGCTTTTATTTTGCGCGTGATTTTTTGTTACGGCGTCCATTTATCTACCTATGTCGTCCTCCGTGGAGGGCAAAATTCTTGACCACGTTGCATCTACTCCATGCGCTGTAAATAGACTTTGACCTGGATCAATTCATGTGAAAATCACATAAAAATAGTCTGTTTTTGTGTCAGAGAGCTGGAAAAGCTGAGGTCTGGCGTAGGGCTTCGCTTAATACAATAGCACCTGAAATTGCAACATTTAACGACCGCGCCTCTGGAATCATTGGAATTTTCACACGTACATCGGCGCGCGCATGGACTTCATCCGGTACGCCCTTTGATTCACGCCCCAACAGAAGAATATCATCGGCTTCGAAACACGTTTCTATATGGGAAGCAGCACCTTTGGTTGTAAGAAGACATAGGCGGTGACCTTCGCGCGCTTCTAAAAAGGCCTCCCAACTCACATGTCGTTCTACATTGACGATATCGAGATAATCCATACCTGAGCGCTGTAAGGCTTTTACCGAAAAAGGAAAACCGCAAGGTTCAATTATATCCACACCAACGCCAAAGCAGGCGGCGGTGCGCAGCAGCGTCCCAACATTTTGTGGGATATCAGGTTGATAAAGGGCAAGGCGCATTGCAGCTTTCTTTATTTTTCGAGGTCGCACATCAAAAGATGGTCATCAAAAACTGCGCCAATGAATAGCCGACCTTCAAACTCCACGGCAATGGGCGCTGCTGAAATTTCTTCTCCGCGGTTCAGGTAAATCGTTTCCCAGGTGGGTGTGCTTTCCAGATTTGTAATGCGCACAACTTCTGATGAGGCAGGTAGAGACGGGTCTTTGGCGTGTTTAAGGAATTCGATAATTCTGGGATGTCCGGTGACAAGCAGGGAGCCATCAGGTGCCATGGACAGATTGTCTAGGCTCATTGGGATATCCAATTCCCAGATCAAGTTGAGGTCTTTTGATTGTTTGTCAAAATGAAAGGCGGAGACTTTTTGACCAGTTGATTCCGCGACATAGAGCCTTTGATTTGACGAATCATATAAAACGCCATTCCCATATTTTAGTCCCTTAACAACTTTGCGTGCTTCGGTACCATTGAAATAGACAATATTAGACCAGGGAATCATCAAATAGGTCTCAAGTATTTCACCCAGAGGGCTTAATGCACCCATATCATTTGAGGTAAAAAAGACACCCGGTTCCACGGCGGTGACATCATTGGGTGAGGAGATAATGGGATCTTCAAAACTGCGTTCGAATTTCAGAGTATTTTCATCGGTAATGATGAAAGAATCGATAGAATGATGGGTTTCGTCAGCCCAGTGATTCACAACATAAAGGCGCTTAACGCCGTTTTCGTCCTTATGAAAATCAAGCCCGTGCGGGAAAAATGAATCTGAGGGGCGCGGGTTTAGATAAATGGGTTTTGGCACATCCGTACGTAAATCAATCCGCGCGATATTGCCCTTAGGACTGCCATTTTCTTCGGCAACGGCATGTCGATCAGCGATGGTGATATAGGCAAAACCCGTATCCGTATCGACCACAATGTCTTCAGGCCCTAAAAACCCGGGCAAAGTGACGCAGGGGCCTGGGGCGACTGATTCCAATTTTCGAAAGACACCTGCCGTGTCTGCAAAGATTAAACCATAGCTCAGGCCCAGAGCAAAAATGGCTCCGAGTCCTGTAAAAACAATGCTTTTACTCATGTGTTTTTGCCTGAATTCCCTGTATTTAAGCGATCAAGCCCGATAAAAGGACAGCCGTCAAGTGATGCTGCGTCCAAATATCCCGTTGCATCCTGCGGTTTGCCCCGCTAAGCAGTCACCCAATATTAAGAGGGATATCAGACTTGGCCAAATGTGTGTGGTCGAGTTTTAGGTATCTTAAACATGAGTGGGAAGAGGCCAATGACAGCGGAAACTCGCACCATGGGCGAGGGCGGTATGACCCGCAGAGACTTCATTCATGTGGCGTCCGGCGCCTTAGTAGGCGTTGGTGCGGCACTTACAGCCTGGCCGTTCATTGATCAAATGAACCCGTCAGCGGATGTGAAAGCTTTAGCAACAGTCGAAGTGGACATTTCAGCGATCGAGCCAGGATCAGGGATTAAAGTAAAGTTCCGGGGCAAGCCGGTATTCATTCGTCGCCGTACAAAGGCAGAAATTGCTGAAGCACGTGCGGTATCAGTTGATAGTTTGATTGACCCTCAAACTGATGCAGAACGAGTGAAGGAAGGTCATGAGGAATATTTGATCGTTATAGGCGTTTGCACCCATTTGGGCTGTATTCCGCTTGGTACATCCAAGGGGGAAAAACGCGGCGACTATAATGGTTGGTTCTGTCCATGCCATGGCTCGCATTATGACCTCTCCGGTCGTATCCGCCGCGGCCCGGCACCGAAAAACCTCAAAGTTCCTTATTATGAATTCAAGTCCGATACCAAAGTGGTTATCGGTCAGGAGGTCTAATCATGGCGCTTGGTCTCTATGACAGTAAATTTAAGCATCCGCTGGTACGTTGGGTTGATACGCGCCTGCCGATCTTTTCTTTGGTGGATAATACAGTTGGCTCTAAACGCCCAGAACCTGCCAATCTGAACTATTTCTGGAACTTCGGTAGCTTAGCCGGCTTGATGTTGGTGGTGCAGATTGTCACCGGTATCATTCTGGCGATGCATTATACGCCGAATGTGGACTTAGCCTTTAATTCCGTCGAGCACATCATGCGCGACGTGAATTATGGTTGGCTGCTGCGTTATATCCATTCAAATGGCGCATCCATGTTCTTCATTGTGGTTTATATCCATATTTTCCGTGGCTTGTACTACGGATCATATAAATCACCGCGTGAGCTTTTGTGGATGCTGGGCGTTGTTATCCTGCTTCTCATGATGGCAACTGCATTCATGGGATATGTGCTGCCTTGGGGCCAAATGAGCTTCTGGGGGGCAACGGTGATTACCGGGCTGTTCTCAGCCATTCCGGTTGTCGGTGAAACCATCCAACAATTTTTGCTTGGTGGCTTCTCGGTCGATAATCCGACGTTGAACCGGTTCTTCTCATTGCACTATCTGTTACCTTTCGTGATTGTCGGCGTTGTCTTTCTTCACGTTTGGACGCTGCAATTGACCGGTTCTAACAACCCTCTTGGTATTGATCCAAAAGGTGAGCAGGATCTGTTGCCGTTCCATCCTTATTATACGACTAAGGATTTGTTCGGCGTTGCGATCTTCCTCGCTTTCTTTGCAGCCTTTGTGTTCTACGCACCAAACATGCTTGGTCATCCTGATAACTATATTCCGGCTGACCCGTTGGTGACACCAGCGCACATTGTGCCTGAATGGTATTTCCTGCCTTTCTACGCAATTTTGCGGGCCTTTACACAGCCGTTCCTGGGCATTGATGCGAAACTCCTTGGTGTGATGGCAATGTTCGCTGCTATCGCCGTATTGTTCGTTCTGCCTTGGTTGGATACATCGAAAGTACGCTCAGCGACTTTCCGCCCGATCTATAAATGGTTCTTCTGGGTGTTGCTTGCTGACTGTGTGGTCTTGACCATCGCGGGTGGCAAACCTGCTGGTGGTGGGACCTGGTTGACAGTGTCTCAGATTGCTACGGCTTATTATTTCTTCCACTTCCTGGTTCTATTGCCTGTCTTGGGCTGGCTGGAAACGCCGAAGAAATTGCCTGAAAGCATCATGCAGCCTGTTGTGAAGGGAGCTTAATCCAATGAAATCTTTTGTATTAAAATCCCTCGCTGCCGTGCTTGCTTTTTCAGCATTGGCCGGATGTGGTGGTGAGCCTGAGAAGGTTGCTGAAGCTGAAAAAGGCCCATATCTTGAGGCTGAAGCAGCGGCTGAAAAATACCACCTTCCCCCGAAAGAAGTGCATTGGCACCATGAGGGTCTGACAGGAGGCTTTGATCGTGCAGAATTGCAGCGCGGCCTACAGGTCTATAAACAGGTCTGTTCAGCCTGCCATAGCTTGCGTCTGGTTGCCTTCCGTGATTTGGAGGCACTTGGCTATTCACCGAAACAGGTAAAGGCTTTTGCTGCTGAATATACGGTCGAGGATGGACCTGATGATTTCGGTGATATGTTTGAACGCCCTGGCAAAGCTGCGGATTATTTCCCAAGCCCGTTCGCCAATGTGCAAGCAGCGGCGAGCGCGAATAATGGCAAAGCGCCGCCGGATTTATCTTTGATGACGAAAGCTCGTCATGAAGGCCCCAGCTATATCTATTCATTGTTGACTGGTTATGAAGACACGGTGCCTGCCGATGTTGAACAGCCAGATGGGGGTAATTACAATCCCTATTTCCACAGCTTATTCCTGGCTATGGCTCCGCCATTGTTTGAGGGCGCGGTGGAATATGCAGATGGGACCGAAGCTACTGTGGATCAAATGGCGCACGACGTAGCGGCCTTTTTAACCTGGACGGCTGAACCCAAATTGGAGCATCGTAATGAGATGGGCCTGATGGTCATGCTCTTCTTAGGTTTCCTGATTGTGGTGACTTATCTAAGCTATCGTAAAACCTGGGCTGATCTTAAAAAATAATCTCCTTGGTTTGAGAAAATCAAACGGCGGTTGAGCTTGGCTCGGCCGCCGTTTTTGTTTTTGGAATTTGATGTTGAGGCGCCGCTCTACTGCGCTTAGGATGCGCTTCAAATTTGGATATGGAAAAGGGCTAACGATGGATTTCAAACAATATATCAGAACAATCCCGGATTACCCGAAAACAGGCATCATGTTCCGCGATGTTACAACGCTCTTTTCCAATACAGACGCATTTAAAGCCGCGATTAGTGCCCTAGCGGAACCCTTTCAGGGTAAGTCCATAGATTATGTGGCTGGAATTGAGGCGCGCGGCTTCATTCTTGGTGGCGCAGTTGCGACGGCTCTGGGTGCCGGATTTATCCCTGTGCGTAAGCAAGGGAAGCTACCTTTTAAAACTATTGGGCGTGACTATGCGCTCGAATATGGTGTGGATCGTGTGGAAATTCACGTCGATGCGGTTTCAAAGGGAGACAAGGTTCTGGTTGTTGATGATTTGATTGCGACCGGTGGAACAGCAGAAGCAGCGATTGCGCTGTTGCAGGATTGCGGCGCTGAGGTGGTTGCTGCAGCATTCGTGATCGACCTGCCAGAATTACAAGGCAAAAACAAGGTCTCAGCGCTTGGCGTCCCAACCCGTGCCCTTTGCGCATTTGAGGGACATTAGTTTTTCTTAAGTTTAAGTGTTTCTTGTATAAGAAAAAATTGTTCGTTTTTTCCAACAGATAAGACCATATAAGCCGGACCTAAAGTGGGCCCCGGGCCCTGCGTAATAAGGGTCTGTAATGAAAAAACATCTGAGTATTGCTCTGTTATCAGCCGCTGTTGTTTCCTTTGCCGGTGAGGCATCAGCAACCAATGGATATTTCCAACATGGCTATGGAGTGAAAGCCAAAGGCATGGGCGGTGCGTCCATTGCAGTGGTTGATGGTGCACTTAGCACGGCGAATAACCCGGCGGCCATGGTCTGGGTTGGCAATCGTGTAGAGGTTGGCTTTGATTATTTCAGGCCGGACCGGAGTGCGACAATCGGCGGGCAGGCATATTCTGCTAATGGCGATGAGTCATTTCTGCTGCCGGAATTCGGCTTCAACTATATGCTCCGGGATGACCTATCTATTGGTCTGGCTCTTTTTGGTAATGGCGGATTGAACACCACCTACGATGCGCCAATTTACTCAAGCTTTTTCGAAGGTACGGAATTTGGGACGAATACAGGCGTGGACCTGGCCCAGATATTTATATCCCCGACGGTTGCCTATAAAATAAATGATAACCATTCTATCGGTG
>JASFRS010000112.1:0-7947 GCA_050114795.1 Sphingomonadales bacterium | reverse complement strand
CCAAGACCTGCACCTTGATGCGAACGACTGCTCGCACCATTTACTTGTTCAAAACGCTCAAAAATCCTTTTTTGCTCGCTTTTGGGAATCCCGATTCCGGTGTCTTTCACAATAAAACGTGCACATTGAGGAACGCCCGCCTCGTCAACATCCGCCTTCAACTCAAGTGTCACGACACCATCCGAAGTAAATTTCAAGGCATTACCCACCAAATTTACAAGGATCTGACGCACACGATTATTATCTGCATTGATTAGGTGGCCTTCCGGCCAATCAACATGGACTTCAAAATCCAGACCGGCATCACCGGCCCTCAGGCGAAACAAATCACCCACAGACTTCGCCAGGCTGGCAGGGTTCATCGGCTTCATTTGTAATTCAAGATGACCTAAATCCAATTTCGAAACCTCAAGCAGATCATTCAGCATAACCTGCAGAGCGCCAGCGGACTCCTTTGCAATACATAAGAACCGCTCTCGGCTTTCCGCATCAGAGACATCTCGAGCCAAGTCAATCATTCCAATCACGGCCCCTAATGGGGTACGCAATTCATGACTGACATTCGCAACTAACTGCGTCTGCGCTGCATGAGCACTTTCCTCACGGGCCAAAGCCAAGCTCAACCGATTTGCCAATTTTTCATTTTCAAAGCTGCGGCGGCAGGCCTCATCAAAGGATTTTTCCCCCTGTTTTAAAATCGAGCTAAGCCCCGCGCCATAAAGAAGAACGGTGATAGCAAGTAAATAATAGCTCATACCGGATTTGGAGAGCAGAATACCAAGTAACGCCGTCAGCATCGGCACCACATAGGCGATTGCCATCAATCGGTGAGCTACACCAAAAACAGCAGACCCCGAGGTCATACCGGCAACAATGAAGCCAATCGTCGCCAATTCAGTATCGCCTACCATTGAACCAAACCAGACAATCCCAAGTGCCCAGATCATTCCCATGACGAAAGCACTAATAACAAATTGGCGTAGCCATTTTTCAGACGCGAAACGGTTTGGGTTATTACGATAATTTCTAACCTGCAATAACCTTAATGTAACCACCACCCCCATCAATCCAACCCAGGATAGCGCAGGTGTTAATGTGACATAGGAGCTGCAGGAAATTGCGAGAACAATAGAGACTGCCAGGTTAGAGATAATGGAGACGCCCGACCGGTCAGCCAGAAGGCTGACCTTTTCCGCTTTAATATCCCGGGCGATCGCCGCCTCTTCCCACGCAGGACCGGTCATAGAATTGTCCGTGTAAGCGCATAGAGGGCGTCGTTTGTCTAAACCGCCTGCCCCCAATCCGCAGTTTAAATATCTGCAAAGATTAAGGAAAAGTGGTTAACAAAATCTAAAATTAATCCATCTAGGTTGGTTTATTCAGCCGGCAGAAAATCTGGCACGGACAGATAGCGCTCACCCGTGTCATAGCAGAAGCCAAGAATACGCGAGCCTTTTGGCATATCAGGCAATTTTTGCGCGATTGCTGCCAAAGTCGCCCCTGAAGAAATACCAACCAGCATTCCCTCTTCACGCGCTGCACGCCGTGCCATGTCTTTCGCTTCCTCCGGAGACACCTGAACAACATCATCCATAAGGCTTACATTCATGACACCGGGAATGAAGCCTGCACCAATACCCTGGATTGGGTGCGGCCCCGGATCTCCACCTGAAAGCACCGGAGATAATGTTGGCTCAACAGCAAAAACTTTCAGATTCGGCCATGACTTTTTGCAGATTTCCGCACAACCGGAGATGTGGCCACCTGTACCCACACCGGTAATGATATAATCTAAACCTTCCGGGAAATCGGCAATAATTTCTTTTGCAGTGGTGCGGCGATGCACCTCGACATTCGCGGGGTTTTCAAATTGCTGTGGCATCCACGAATTATCGGTTTCCGCAACCAGTTCATGCGCGCGTTCAATGGCACCTTTCATGCCCTTTTCTTTAGGTGTAAGAACAAATTCAGAGCCATAAGCCAACATCAAGCGGCGTCGTTCAATCGACATGCTTTCCGGCATGACGAGAATTAACCGATAGCCTTTTACAGCCGCCACCAAAGCTAAGCCAATGCCCGTGTTACCTGACGTCGGCTCAATAATCACACCGCCCGGTTTCAACGCCCCGGATTGCTCAGCATCTTCAATCATGGAAAGGGCAATGCGATCTTTGATCGAGCCACCGGGATTAACACGTTCCTGCTTAATCCAGACTTCATGATCATCACCAAAGAGGCGATTCATTCTGACATGAGGTGTATTACCTATAGTCTCCAGCATTGAGTTGGCACGCATGATATTACCCTCCTTATTATTCCTGTTCTAGCCAAGCTGTACCAGCCCCATAGCAACTATGGCAAGCAGTGAGCGTCCTCTTGCCTCGTGTTTTTTTTAACGCCACTATAAGCAAAAGATTAGGCGAGAATTCTATGGCAGATACAAGGCTCACGCACCGGCTGGCGACATTGAGAGATTGCACCGCCCTGGAGGTGGTTATGAAGGCTTCCATTGAGCAATTACAAAGCGCCTTTTTAACGCCCGAACAAATAGAGGCCAGTTGGTTTTTTATGGGGATCGACACGCAACTTATCAAAGATAAAAGTTACTTCGTTATAGAAAGCGAAGGACGAATTGCCGGTTGTGGAGGGTGGTCTTATAGGGCCACATTATATGGAGGCGACAATGCACCAGGACGTAGCCCTGACCGGCTAGCCCCTCATAAAGACGCTGCAAAAATTCGAGCAATGTACACCCATCCTGATTTTGCGCGGCGTGGCGTTGGTAAACTCATCATAAAGCTTTGTGAAGATGCCGCCAGAAAAGCGGGCTTTAAACGCGCAGAAATGATGGCAACGTTAGCAGGCGAACCGCTGTACCGTGCCTGCGGTTACGAGGCTATAGAGCAATATATAGAGACCCGTGGCCGCGTTCCTGTCCCCCTCATTAAAATGGGCAAAGACCTTTAATTGCAAAAATATCATCCCGCCTCCAACGACGCACATTTCAACGCATACCCCCCTTGCCAACTAAAGCGACACAGTCCATAGGAAAAAGCCTAGGGTGTATATACAGAAAGAAAATCATGCGTTGTTCCTTAAGCTGGCTTCTATCTGGGGCCGTTTTTATTGGCCTAACACCGGCGGCTTTAAGTGATAACGCGCCCAGCGAAAGCACGGTTGGCTCCACGATTAGCTACGGCATGGAGTTCATAGCCAGTTACCCGAATGCAGTCACAGCATTGGATATCATCCAACGCATCCCAGGCGGCGCGCAAATTGCAAGCAGTGGCGGCAACTCAAATGCCCGGGGTTTTTCTAATAATGATGATCGCATCCTAATTGATGGCAAACGGATATCAGGCAAATCCAACGATGGTAATGACGCGCTGGAACGCATCACCATTGAACAGATTGAGCGTATTGAGCTTATCCGCGGCGGTAATCCTGACATTAAAGTCTCCAGCCAAGCAGCCATCATCAATATCGTATTACGCGAAGGCAGTTCTAAAAACGCTGGTTCCTATGAAACCCAGTTCCGCACAACAAGAGGCGGTGCGGCTGCAATTGGGGCAAAAATCAGCTATGGCGGGCAATATGGAAAGCTGGATTATTTCTTGGCAGCAGAACGCTTTGTCAATTCCAATGATGGCAAGCAAATTGATCGAGAGCTGGATGCAGATGGAAATTTGCTCCGCCAATTAAATGAAGTCGAAGATACAGATTTTCACAGATACAGCGTTACCGCTAATCTCGGGTATAATTTTGACAATGGCGACGTGTTCCGGCTGAATGGGAAATGGGAACGCCGCAAATTTGAAGGCGTACAACCCGGCACCTTCTTCTTCCCCGATACAGATGGATCACTTGTTCTTGGCGGCACATCTTTGCGGACGTTTTCTGATACGCGCCGCCCCTCTCAAATCGAGTTTTCCGGTGATTATGAAAAGCAATTGGGAGAAACTTTCAAACTTAAATTGATAGGCCTTTATTCCACCTCAGACCGTCGCGTGTTCCAAGCTGAGGATTTCGACATCCAAGGACCAGAAACTGAAGATGATTTCCAGTTCATTACAACCGAAGATGCAGACGAAAAAATCGGGCGCGCTTCGCTGACCTGGACCCCCAATGAAACACATTCTTTGGAATTTGGCTCGGAGCTGACTTTTAATGGGCTAGATTCCGGCCTTGAGCTATTTGAGCGCGTCGATGATGCCCTGGTCCAGTCAGATATCCCTGGCGCCAATATCCGAATTGAAGAAACACGGAATGAAAGCTTTGCCATTCATAGCTGGGCATTATCACCAAAGTGGAATATCGAAACAAAAATCACGACGGAATATTCCGAAATCACGCAAACCGGGGCGGTGCTTGACCTAAGTCGAGACTTTTTCTTTATTAAGCCAAGCACAGATATTCGTTATGACATATCTGACAGGCAGCAACTCCAAGTGTCTGTTCGTCGCTTAGTCAGCCAACTGGATTTTGCCGATTTTGCCTCCGCCGTGAGCAACGATGATGAAGTCATTGGTTCAAATACGGAACTATCACCAGAAAAGCGGTGGCAATTTGAAACCAGCTATGAATATCGCCTGCCCAATGACCAAGGATCCATCAAATTGGGCTTTCGATATGATGATTTCCAGGACCTGATTCAACGCATTGAAACAAGCCCAGGTGTCTCAGGCGTCGGAAATGTGGGTGCTGCGCGACTTTATCGATATTCTGCGGATGGCAACTTAAGGCTGGGCTTTATTGGTCTTGAAAATGCGTTGATAGAAACGAAGGTTACAATTCAAGATAGCAAAGCCCAAAACCCTTTTACCGGTGGGACAACACGTTTCAACAATCGTAGAAATTATGAATTGGATTTGGAGTACCGCCATGACCTTCGCTCACTTGGGGCATCCTACGGCATTAAACTTCACAGTCATGGCAGACAAACATTTCAAGATATTAATGAAACGATTGAAACCAACGGTAAGGAACATTTCCTTGATGTATTTGCAGAAACGATAATTCTTAAGGGTTTAATAGCTCGTTTCGAGGTACGTGATCTCTTGAATCAAGACAGGGGCCGGATTCGCCGTGTATATGAAAATGGTGTCGCAAGCGGCAGTCAAACAAGCGCTGTCGCTCGCGAGTTTCACTATGGACAGCGCTTCTTTTTAACTTTGAAAGGCACCTTCTAAAGGGTTTAAGGAGCGGGGCAGACGCCTGCCGTTTTATCTTCTACATTGGGCATGATTGCAGCTTCGCCAACCAAGGCCATAACTTCAGCTCCCAAGACCATATCGTCAACCTGGCCAAAATGGTTTTTGCGCAACCGGCCCTGACGGTCGATTAAGAGAATCGAAGGTGTCCCACGCAAACGGTATGTGGTCATAGTCTGCGGAGTTGGCCCGTTTGTGCCCGGCATATCAATGCCAACGGGAAATGGAATCCGATATTCGTGAAGAAACGCCTTTAACGCCGCTTCTGTCCCCTGTGCATCATGATGCTCAAAAACCGTGTGCAAGCCGAGAACCATAACCTGTTCACGGTTAAAAACTTGGTGCACTCTATGGGCTTGCGGCAGTCCATGGGATACACAGCCCGGGCAAAGCATTTGAAAACATTCTATCAATACGACCTTACCACGTAGGCTTTCCAGTGTGATGGGGTTATCGCTGTTCAACCATGTGCTCACATTTAATTCAGGAGCCTGGGGAAAATTTTGCACGACAGCGCCTTTCTTAATTCCTATATTTTAGATACATGTTTGTTTAAGACTAAAGGATGTGGAAACACAAGAGCGACAATAAACAGCATCCGCTGGAAACAGAATTAAGTTCCCTAAACTCTGGCCCTGTTGTAAACCAAACCGGCGTGATCAGCCGCATGGGGCCATGCGTATAACGATACGCTTTAGGTGAAGAACAAGGGTGAATAAGGCTTATCATGATTGCTGAATTTGGACATTTTGCGCTCATCCTCGCTTTGATGGTGGCGATTGTGCAGGCCATTGTGCCGCTTTATGGCGCGCAAAAGGGCGTGACTGCCTTGATGGCAACGGCAAAACCCGCAGCGCTTTTGCAGTTCATGCTGATTTTGACGAGCTTTTTGGCGCTGATGCATGGATTTATCACATCAGACTTTTCTTTAGCTGTGGTGGCGCAGAATTCTCATAGCGCCAAGCCGATGCTGTACAAAGTTACTGGCGTTTGGGGCAATCATGAAGGATCCATGCTGCTTTGGGTTCTCATCTTATCGCTCTTTGGTGCCTGTGTGGCTGCCACCGGCAAAAACCTGCCCCGTGGCCTTTTTGCCCGCGTCCTATCCGTTCAATCGATGATTGGTATCGGCTTTTTGCTGTTCATTCTTTTGACCTCCAACCCCTTTGCGCGCTTAGACCCCGCTCCTTTAAATGGGCAGGATTTGAATCCACTGTTGCAAGACCCCGGCCTCGCTTTTCATCCACCTTTTCTCTATTTGGGCTATGTAGGCTTCTCAATGGCCTTTGCCTTTGCCATCGCAGCCCTGATTGAAGGGCGCGTTGATGCGGCTTGGGCGCGCTGGGTTCGGCCCTGGACTTTGGCCGCCTGGTGTTTTCTCACCATCGGCATCGCACTGGGAAGCTGGTGGGCCTATTATGAATTGGGCTGGGGCGGCTGGTGGTTCTGGGATCCGGTTGAAAATGCATCCTTCATGCCGTGGCTTGCAGGCACAGCGCTGCTTCACACAGCGATTGTTGTGGAAAAGCGCGAAACGCTTAAAAACTGGACGATATTGCTGGCAATTCTGGCCTTTTCACTCAGCCTGATCGGGACATTTCTCGTACGCTCCGGCGTGTTGACTTCAGTCCACGCCTTTGCGACATCGCCTGAGCGCGGGATTTTCATTTTGGCCCTTCTCGCTGTGGCTATCGGCGGCTCTTTGACGCTTTACGCAATACGTGCGCCAAAGATGCGTGGCGGTGGTCTTTTCGCCCCCATCAGCCGGGAAGGCGCGTTGCTGTTCAACAACATCATATTATCCGCAGCAACTGCGACCGTATTTGTGGGAACCTTATTCCCCTTGGCGGCGGAAGCTCTGAGCTTGGGCAAATTTTCCGTGGGTGCGCCTTATTTCAATGCCACATTTTCTAAATTGATGATGCCCTTGCTTCTCGCAGTACCCATCGGAGCGGTTCTTGGCTGGAAGCGCGGGCATCTTCTAGGCGCACTTCAACGCCTTTGGGTCGCCGCCGTTGTTAGCCTTATCCTAATGATTGTGGTCTGGGCTTATATCAGTGACAAAGGAAGCTTAGCCCCCATCGGTATGGGGCTGGCTTTATGGATTGTTATTGGCACTCTGGTCGAATTCGCCGACCGCATTAAATTATTTCGCACATCATTCAGCGCGAGCATGAGCCGACTGAAAGGCCTGCCCCGTTCTGCTTTTGGCATGACGACGGCGCATATCGGCCTTGGCATCGTCCTTGCGGGCATCGTTTCCATGAGCGCTTGGAAAGAAGAAAAAGTCTTAACCGCTAGGCCAGGCGATAACATCACTTTCTCCGGCTATGAATTCACTTTCAATGCTGTAAAGCAAGTGTCCGGACCAAATTATGGGGCAGAGCGTGCAGACTTCACTTTGAAAAAAGATGATAAAGAAATCACGCGCTTATTTCCGGAAAAGCGTTTTTATCCAGTCCAACAAATGACCACTACAGAAGCGGCTATTCATACCACATGGCTGGCCGACATTTATACGGTCGTCGGCGACCAACATGAGGACGGAAGTTGGACTGTACGACTGTACCATAATCCGCTTGCTCCCTGGTTGTGGCTAGGATCCGGTGTTTTGGCACTTGGCGGTTTCATCTCCATGACGGATCGTCGCTTAAGAGTTGGTGTAGCGCAAAAACTAAAGCACACAAAGCCCGTGGAGCAGGCCGTATGAATAAACTAAAATTCGTTCTGGCAGCTC
>JASFRS010000111.1:0-7981 GCA_050114795.1 Sphingomonadales bacterium | reverse complement strand
GTCCGCTAATACCGGACTGGCTATATATACGCCTGGTGGTGGATTTAGAGATGTAACCCTTCGCGGTGTGGCGCGTTATGACTTGTCTGAGCATTGGCGGATAAGCGGGATTTTGCAGCTTAGCCGCCTTGTCGGCGACGCTCAGGACAGTCCCTTAGTGCAGGAAAGAGGGAGTGCTGATCAAGCGCTTGTGGGGGCGGCTCTATTTTATAAATTTTAAGTCTCTTGGCACGCCCACTTGCCTGTGCCAAATTGTAAATAAAATTATCGGGCAAAAGGCGGGATAAATATGCGAGCTAGCCCCAAGCTCCGGAAAGCAATAGCATTAGCTTTTGCTAGTGGAACTTTAGTTGCCGGCATGGCTTTTATAAGCGTTGCTACGGGTTTTTTACCGGGACCATTGCTGATTCTTGGTGCTTTGACGATTTTGTCAGGTGGGCTTTATCTCTGTTCGCGCATTTTAAGAAAGCCGGTGGCGATAAAGCGACCGCAGGTTAACGGAATGCAGGTTGCTCAAGAGGTTTTCTTCGACATCACCAGTCGTTTAAATGATGTGCTGAAATCATCATGGCTGCTGGATGCAAGGCCGACGGGGCCGAAGGGGCGGCTGCGCTCTGCTTTACGTTCCTGGCATGAGGATATGGTTTCAGACATTCCGGCCTTCAGCTCACAGTTGATGAAAAACGGATTTCCGTTTTTTTTGCGAGATGCAGAGGACGTGCTCCAATGTATCGAAACCATGGAAGTCAAAAACGTCCAGGAAGACGATTTGCTCGAAGCTGCTGAGCATCAGGTCTTTGATATTCTTGAGCGTTTATCTGAATTTGTAGACGCTTAAATCAGCGTAGCCTTTTCATCCAGGCCCTTTTTGGAAATGCCAGGGACTTGCGCATCTTTAGCCGGCAAGCCTGCAACGACAATCATCATTGCCTTTTCATGTTTGGGGCGACCGCAAATCTCTGAAAGAAATGCCATGGGGTTCGGCGTATGGGTCAAAGTGGCAAGCCCCGCGTTATGTAGGGCGCTGATAAGCATGCCTGCAGCAATACCGCAGGATTCAGGGACATAATAATGTTTGTCCCGCGTGCCATCTTCTTCCAACCCATAAGGCTGGCGGAAAAGGATGATGAGATAAGGCGCGGTCTCAAGAAACGGTTTATGCTCATCCGTACCTAAGCGTGCGACCTCTTCAACCCAATCCATGCCATGGCGGCCGCTATAAAAGGCGCGTTCTTCCTCTTCAGCCGCTTCTCTGATTTTACGTTTCACCTCGGGGTCTTTGATGATAGCGAAATGCCAAGGCTGTTTGTTTGCCCCTGAAGGTGCTGTATTCGCTGTAGCCACCGCATCTAATATGACGGACTCAGGAATTGGCTCAGCGCTGTAATCCCGCACCGTACGTCGCTTTTCCATTAATGCACGAAAATCTTTCGCTCGTGCAACCATGTCAGCGCTGTCACGGCGTTCAAATTTAAGCGGAATCTGGGGGAAAACGTCTTTAGTCATGAAAAACTCCAAGGCAAATGTGTGGGCACTCTGCCTTGGAATTTGTTTTGTGAAAAGAAAAAATTAGACTTGATAGTCTAACTTCAATGTCAGGCAAAAGGCGCCGCCGCCGGACATCTTAAAAGTCTCAAGCGGACAGATGTGAATATTATAGCCTAAAGCCTCAAGTCGGGTACGCAGGTCATCGCTGCAATGGGCTGTGATTATATCGTCGCCTAAATTCACCGCATTCACACCAAAGCCTTCAGCATCTTCTGCAGTTGCTGGGACGAGCATGTCTTCACCCGCCAGTTCTTTCAATCTATTAAAGCCCTTTTCATCAAAGGCATCAGCAATGTAAATCAAATGCCCGCGGGATAGCGGGGCCAGAGCCACATCGAGATGATAAAAGTCTTCACTCACCATTTCGAGGGGGATAGCTTTTTGCCCAAGGACATCTGCAACCATGTCAACGGCAGACCGATCAGAACGCTGGTTAAAACCCACCCAATATAGCTTGCGATAAGGATCCCAGACGGCATCCCCCGCGCCTTCAAAGATAATTTCTTCTTTTGGGGCAACGACTTTTTTGATGAGTCCTTTTTCCTTCAAGCCCTCAAAAAAACGTGCGAAATATTTCTCCTCACCTTGGCGCTGAGGATGGCGGAAATGCGCAAGCAAGACCGTGCCGTTTAAAACAATGCCGGAATTTGCAGTAAAAACCATATCGGGAAGGCCGTCGACAGCATCAATGGTAATGACTTCATGGCCTAACCGTTCATAGGTGGCTTTCAGGTTTTCCCACTCTTCTTTGGCTTGTGCCGATAATTTATCGCGGTTTTTGCCCCATTCATCCGGGGACATCCACGGGTTGATTTGATAGGTGACTTCGAAATAGTCCGGCGGGCACATGAAAAGCCGTGACTTATTATTATCTTTTGAATGACGCGCATTCATTGCTGTTTCTAATTCCATATTTCACCTTTGGAAAAATTAACTGGCCACACGGGTCGCAGGTGAGTTTAAGGATAATTCCGCTTCCATTTCGCGGATGACTTCAACAAAACGATCGATGCCCCAGTCCAGATCTTCTCTGGAAATAACCAGGGGTGGGGCTAAGCGTACGACAGTCGCATGGGTTTCTTTTGACAAGACCCCTTTGGCTTTCATGCGCTCACAAAAATCGCGAGCAGAGGCAAGTTTAGGGTCAATTTCGACACCAATCCAAAGCCCTTTGCCACGCACTTCGGTGATGAGCGGGGAATTTAAGGCGGCAATTCGGGATTTCAGATACTCCCCTTGTTCAGCAGAGCGCTCCACCAGATTTTCATCCAAAATCACATCCAAGGCTTCCGCGCCAACGGCTGCTGCTAAAGGGTTCCCGCCGAATGTGGATCCGTGGCTGCCGGGGTTAAATAATTCCATAACCTCTTTGGAAGCGAGGAAGGCGGAAACGGGCAAAACACCACCACCTAAAGCTTTGCCTAAGATAAGGCCGTCCGGGCGGATGCTTTCATGTTCAAAGGCAAACATTTTGCCAGTCCGCGCAAGCCCGGATTGAATCTCATCAAGGATTAAGAGGACATTATTTTCATCACATAGTCGCCGGGCTTCGCGTAAGTAACCCTGAGGTGGAACAACAATGCCTGCTTCACCTTGGATGGGCTCCATTAAAATAGCGCAGGTATTTGGGGTAATAGCTTCAGCTAGGGCCTTTGCATCACCATATTCAACAAGGCGGAAGCCAGGGGTAAAGGGGCCAAAGCCCTGTTTATATTCTTCATCGGATGAAAAGCCGACAATTGTCGTTGTGCGGCCATGGAAATTTCCGGTCACTACGATGATTTCGGCTTGGTCCTTTTCAATGCCTTTGACCTGATATCCCCAACGCCGTGCTGCCTTGATGGCGGTCTCTACAGCCTCAGCGCCGGTATTCATAGGCAAAGCCATATCCATCTGCGCAACATCGCACAGCTTTTTTAGAAAGGCCCCTAATTTGTCCGTATAATAGGCTCTTGATGTGACGGCGATCCGGTCAAGCTGGTCTTTGAGCGCTTTAATAATACGCGGGTGGCGATGCCCGTGGGAGACGGCGGAATAAGCGCTCATCATATCCAGATAACGCTTGCCATCCTCATCCCAGACCCAGACACCTTCGCCGCGGGTCAAAACCACGGGGAGGGGGTGATAATTATGTGCGCCATATTGGTCTTCTAATTCGCGCGCCGTCATGAAGCCGCTCTCCTGACAAATTAAGTCTTGTGAAATTTCATGGCTCTTTGCTTGCTCGTGGCATGAGCTTGCACTTCGAGTTCAACTCATTTTGCTGGATGTTCAGCTCATCTGGCAAATGAATAGCGCTTATCATGCAGGACAATCTGCATAGCGATGATTTGTCAAAATCAGGATGACAAAAGCAATGGTCGCCGCAGAACTAAATTCTGCGGCAGAGAGATGGGATTGCGCGAATCAGGGTGTTAGCTGTTCGAATCATCCGGATTCAGGGGGAAACCGGAAAAATCCTTAATGTCACGCATGACAACATGACTGACGATGCGCTCAATTCCGAGCTCTGGGTTTTCAAGCAACCCCGCAGTTAGCTGCTGATAATCGGCGATAGTCGGGGTCACAATCCGTGCAATATAATCGCAATCACCACTAACCTCATAGAGCGTGACGATCGCGCTTATTGCCGTTAGATATTCTTCGACTTTTGCCTGTTGTCCCTTGCTTTGGTGGCCCAATGTAATCTGCGCCATTATAGACACTGGCGCATAAAGTTTTTCCACATCAATAACAGCCATATAACGTGAAATAAAACCGGCTTCTTCCAGGCGGCGTACACGCTCAAGGCAGGGGCTAGGGGAAAGCCCAACGGCCTCCGCCAGAGAACGATTGGTCATCCGACCGTCATTTTGCAATAAGGCCAGAATTTCTAAGTCGATATCATCTAAATTTCGTGCTTTCATGACACAAGCCATAGCGCGACTTGACGCGTTGTTCCAGCTTTCAAAAGAAGAAATTTGGGTTGGATGTGTATTTTTAAGCATTTTATTCGTCAAAGGAGCTTCAATTGCCACAATTTTTGACAAGAGAGGATTTGGAGAGATTGGATGGTGAAGACGAACTCGCGCCTTTCCGCGACCGTTTTCAACTGCCTGGCCAAGGCCTGTATTTCAACGGTAATTCACTTGGTCCCCGGCCTTTAAAGACCTCAGGGGCGATGAATGAGGTGTTGGAAAACCATTGGGGTAAGAAGGGAGGTGCATCCTGGCATGATGAAGATTGGATGCAACGTCCTTTCCGCACCGGCGATAAGATTGCAAAGCTCATCGGTGCGGAGCCGGGAGAAGTGGTCATTGCTGAATCCACGTCACTCAATCTTGCTAAAATGACGATGGTTGGTTTGAGTCTTCGGCCAGAACGTAAAGTTATCGTAACGGAAAAGGGAAATTTCCCGACTGACCTTTATATTTTAAAGGATATTGTTAAGCGTTCAACCGGCATGGAGCTGCGCGTGGTTGAGCGTTCTGATCTCATGAATGCGCTGGATCGGGAGTGTGCGCTGCTTGTCCTCACCCATGTAAATTATAAATCATCTGAACGGCATGACATGGCTGCGCTGACTGCGCGGGCCCATGATGTTGGGGCCTTGGCGCTCTGGGATTTAAGCCATAGTAGTGGTGCTATCGCGGTCGATTTAAATGCGTGCGACGTGGATTTGGCCGTCGGCTGCACTTATAAATTCTTAAATGGTGGCCCTGGGGCACCGGCATTTCTCTTTGTTGCTGAACGCCATCAACATGGAGCCCCCGCATTACCTGGTTGGATGGGACATGCAGCCCCATTTGACTTTTCGTCCGATTATCAGCCGAAAATAGGTATTGCACGGCACCTCAGCGGGACACCGCCTATATTGGCGCTGGCATCGCTTGAATGCGGTGTTGATATGATGGTTGAGGCTGGGATTGAAAAAATTGCCGCAAAATCTTCAGCGCTTGGAGATTATTTTATCCAACTTGTGGAGGAACAACTTGGCGACTGTGGCATTGTAAATATATCGCCAGTTAAATCGGACGACCGTGGCGCGCAGATTTGTCTAAAAACCGACCATGCGCAAGCCCTTGTTCAGGCGTTGGAGGGCGGGGGTATCATTGCCGATTTCCGCCCGCCGAATATCATTCGGTTCGGCCTGGCAGCGCTTTATGTGCGCTACCAGGATTTATGGGATGTTGTTCAGACGCTTAAAGAAGAATACGAGCGTCTTATTTCGTATTGAACAGGTGGATGGCCGCCTGTGTCATCGCATTCACACCAGTTGTAATGGTTGGCTTCGGATCAGGTGCAAAGAAGGGTGAATGCAGGCTGGGTAATGTCTTTCCTTCTTTCATAAGTTGCGCGTAAGTCTGATTATTCACGGCACCCAACCAGAAAATGAATGATGGAATTTTATCTTCTGTGCGCCCATATTCGGAAAAATCTTCACCGCCCATAACAGGGTCGACTTCAACCAAATTTTCACTGCCGATTGCATTTGCGATGGCCGGGAGAACAGTATCAACAAGTTCCGGTGTATTAAATGTACTGGGTGTGCCTTCATTTCTAAGGGTGACAATAGGGTATTTGTCCTCGCTCAGGCCCGCTGAAATGGCCTGGCCGCGTGCAATGCGTTTGATGCCATCCAGCAATTGTTGCCGTACTTCATCACTATAAGACCGCACGGTGAGCTGCAATTTCACTTCATTTGAAATGATATTATGCTTGGCTCCACCATGAAATGAACCAACTGTGACGACCGCGGGTTCCAAGGGGGAGACTTCCCGGCTGACAAGAGTTTGCAGGGCCACAACGATTTGAGACGCGAGCACGACAGGGTCTTTGGTCGTATTGGGATAAGCGCCGTGCCCGCCGATGCCTTGCACGGTGATATCCACGCTATCCACATTCGCAAGAGCATAGCCCTTGCTATAGGCGATTTTCCCGGCGGGCAGCGCTGAGTTCACATGGAGGGCAAGATTATAATCAGGCTTGGGAAAGCGTTCGAAAAGTCCGTCTTTAAGCATTGCGCGTGCTCCGGCGCCTCGCTCTTCAGCGGGTTGGCCAATCATGACCAAAGTGCCGCTCCATTTATCTTTCATCGCTGCCATTTGACGGGCGACGCCGGTCCAAACGGTCATATGAACATCATGACCGCAGGCGTGCATAACGGGGGATGTCGTGCCATCCACCCCTGTTGCTGTAACTGTACTTGCATAAGGCAGCCCAGTTTGTTCGGGAACCGGGAGAGCGTCCAAATCCGTGCGTATAAGAATCGTCGGGCCGTCACCATTTTTCATGACGCCAACAATGCCGGTTTCCCCCACTTGCTCAGTTACGTCAAAATCCAGGTCGGCAAGTTCTGCTGCTAGTCGCTTGGCTGTTTCTGTTTCATAAAAAGATAGCTCAGGGTTTTGATGCAAATGGATATAGAGTTTTTCCAAATGACCGTAATCCTTTGCTATTTGGTCTTTTAAATCCTCAGCCGCATGTGATGCGGAAGCAAGGCCAATGGCACAACTGGAAATGAGAATGGAGCGAAAAAACAGCTTGAACATAGAATGCCCTCTTCAGTTCTTGCAAAACGTACTACACTGTAGTAACGTCGTTTTCGAATTCGATTTAACAGGAGCAAATCATGGCCCCGCGCAAGAAGCAAGCAACATTGCCGGAAATTTCCCAGGCGGAACTCACCGTCCTACGCCCTCTATGGCGGGGTGATGCATTAAGTGTGCGCGATGTTCATGACCAGGTCGTTGGCCAAACGGGGTGGGCCTATACGACAACAAAGACGGTGATGGATCGGATGGTTGGCAAGGGCTTGCTTAGCCGGGATAGCCGGAAAAACAGCTTCGTTTATACGCCCGAGATTACAAAGCCTGCCGGTCTTGCGCGCATGGTGCAATTCTTCGCCGACCGCATTTTGGAAACGGATAGTCTCGCCGTGGTCAATATGTTTAAGGGAACTGGCACATTGTCGTCGGATGAACTGGATGAGTTAAGCCGTTTGGTCGAAGATGGCCTGGAGGAAGAGAAATGATGGACTGGGCACCGAACGTTGCTTCTCAATTAGGCCAGCAATTGCTTTATGCGGCTGTTACGGCAGCTGTGGTAGCGTTAATCATCAAATTCACCCATGTGAAAAGCCCCTTGTTGCGTCAGGGACTCTGGTCTTTGGTTCTATTGCGCCTGGTATTGCCGACAGATCTGTCTTCTCCGCTCAGCCTGCGGGGGGTGGGCGAAGAGATGGCAAGTGCCGCGCAAGGCACATTCCTGCAGGAGCAGATTGCAACGGCCTCCTCTTCTTTGAAGTCGAAAAAAAGCGAAGAGCCGGTGATGACACTTCCATCGCCGACGCAGCCCGTTGCATTTGAGGGGCGGTATGAGCGCGCAAAACTTCTGCCTTTAGGGGACGCCTTACTTAGCAAACGTAAGCAAGAGTCCGTTGCGTTTTTGGATG
>JASFRS010000110.1:0-7988 GCA_050114795.1 Sphingomonadales bacterium | reverse complement strand
ACCCGGATCAATTGGACCGCTATGTCGAAAACGGTTGTTTCTGGGAATATCACCTCGATGAAAGCGAGCAATATTATCGCTTCGCCAATAAAGGATATTTAGAAACGGCAACTAAAATGGGCTGGACTGGCGCGCCAGACCCCATCATTCTTCAGCTTTATTCTGAAACCATGCAGAAGTTTCGCTTGGCAGCCGAGGGGCATGGGTTGAAACCGGCACCGGAACATGTGCGACCCAGGATATTGAAATATTTCCATCCTATCCCTCATTATTACAGCCCGCTCGAACATGTGCATGGTGATGGTGGCACCTTTCCGCTTTCCGCAATCACCCAGCGGCCTGCCCATATGTATCACAGCTGGGGCTCGCAAAACGCCTGGCTACGTCAGATTACCAGTCGGAATTACGTCTATATGCATGAGGATAAGGCGGCTGAACTGGATGTGAAGGATGGCGACTGGCTGTGGGTGGTTAGCCCCCATGGCAAGGTTCGAGGTGAAGTGAAAACCATGACCGGTGTTAATCCGCATACGGTCTGGACCTGGAATGCCATTGGCAAGCGCCGCGGGGCCTGGGGTCTGCATCGTCGTGCGCCTGAGGTGTCGCAAAGCTTCCTTTTCAATCATCTCATCAATGAAACCATTGAAATAGAGGAGGAAAGGGCGACGAACAGCGACCCGATTACTGGACAAGCGGCCTGGTTTGATGTTCGTGTGTGTATCGAAAAACGCCGGGTTGAATTGCCTTTGGCCTCTCCGGTTTTGAGCGCCGTCAGTTCGGCGGCAAATCCATCTGATGATGCGGTCCTCCTTTATGGTTTTGAAAAAGAGGCTGGATTTAAGCAGCAGGAAGAGGCGCTAAAAGGCGAGAATGTTGATTATATATCCTGGCAAACGAGACCTTATGTGAGAGGAGAAGAAAAATGACCTCTCTCCCAAAAGCAACGCAAAAGAAGCTGGGGCTGGTTATTGATCTGGACACATGCGTCGGCTGCCATGCCTGCGCTGTGTCTTGTAAGGAATGGAATACCGGCGGCTTGACAGGGCCAATGGAAGATCGTGACCCTTATGGCCAGGACCCGCATGGGGTCTGGTATAATCGTGTTCACAGCTATGAACTTAAAAAAGACGATGGCCAGAGCCGTACAGTCTATTTCCCGAAGTCCTGTTTGCATTGTGATGATGCGCCATGTGTCACTGTATGCCCGACGGGTGCATCTTTCAAACGCGGTGAAGACGGCATTGTTTTGGTCAACCCGGATACTTGTATTGGTTGTAAGCTCTGTTCCTGGGCGTGCCCTTATGGCGCACGGGAATATGACGTCTCCGCAGGTGTGATGCGTAAATGCACGCTTTGTGTGGACCGAATTTATGATGACTCTCTTAGCGAAGAAAGGCGTGTTCCGGCCTGTGTTTCTGCCTGTCCCGTAGGCGCGCGGCATTTCGGTGATTTGGGTGATCCTGAATCTGAAATATCTTTATTGGCACTCGCGCGCGGTGGGCGTGATCTTTTTGCTGAACAGGATTGCAAGCCTGTGAATAAATATCTGCCGCCGCGCGATAAAAAATCGGATGATGGAGCTTCTCAAAGTCTCACGCCTAAGGTTAAATCCATGACGGATGCTTTAAAACGCTGGGCATCACTTGATTTTGCGGGAGAAATTTAATGCATCCGGCGTTTTCCGTTATTTTCTTCACTACCGTTTCCGGTGCTGGTTATGGCCTCGCAATCTGGCTCGGCATAACAGCCCTTATGGCTCCGCAGACTTTGAGCGCATATCTGCTTGCTCAAATGCTCGGCCTGTCTATGGCTCTGATGGGCGCAGGTTTGATTTCATCTGGCTTTCATCTTGGCAATCCAAAGCGGGCGTGGCGCGCTTTTAGTCAATGGCGATCATCCTGGCTCAGTCGCGAGGGTGTGATGGCGGTTCTCACCTTCGTGCCTTTGGGACTAGCTTTTGTGCAGACCATCTATTTTGGCAAGATATCGCCGCCTCTGCTCATTCTTGGGGCTGTGATGTCTATTGTGACGTTATACACAACGAGCATGATCTATGCGTCATTGAAAGCTATTCCCGCCTGGCATAACCAATGGGTGGTCTGGGGGTTCCAAACTTATGGATTCGCATCTGGTGGCGTTGTTTTTATGGTTTTCCCCGGCGCGCATCATGCTTGGCCTTTTGCTGTTGTTATCCTGCTTCTCATTGCACTGGTGATCAAGATCGCAACTTGGATTCATGTGGATAAATCCCGTGGCCAATTCAAGCGAGAAGCGGCATTGGCACTGTCGGATATGGGCGTGGCAAAGCCATTTGATCCCGCTCATAATCAGGAAAATTATGTGCAGCGTGAAATGGGATATAACCTCAACCCCCGACGCCGTGCGTACATGCGCTGGTTGGCCATAGGTCTGGGCTTTATCGTACCGGCATTGTTGCTGTTTCTAACTAATGACCTGGGCTTTTGGCAATTGGGCGCGGTCCTAGCATCCTTATCCTGCCTCATTGGCCTTGGATGCGAGCGTTGGCTCTTTTTCGCAGAGGCACAACATGTGGTGCGGCTGTTTTTTGATAAGGCTGAGGTTTAAGCCCCCTTTGCAGGCGCGTCTTGCTCCTCTAAGCTCTTCCCAAAGCAAGAATAGAGGGGAGCGCCATGATAAAGCGCCTGGCAAAAATCATAGGAATTTTATTGGTCGTCATCCTGATGGGGCTGGGTTTTTATACCTATACACCGGACAAGACATCTTTGGATGTGGCGCAAATTGAGGCGGATGCGAAAGCTTATGATGCGCGCGTTATCCGCGATAAATTCGGTGTCCCTCATATCTATGGCAAGCGCGATAGTGATGTGGCTTTCGGGCTTGGCTATGCCCATGCGGAGGATGATTTTGAAACGATTCAGCTTGTCCTTGCACTATCCCGCGGAAAGTTGGCGGAATATAAAGGCGTAGACGCTGCCAGAACGGACTATCTAGTTGATCTTTTTCGCGTCTGGGACGACTTGGACGCGCGATTTGAGGCGGATTTGTCGCCGGAAGTCCGCGCCGTTTTAGATGGCTATGTTGCTGGATTAAATCTTTATGCGGTTGAGCATGAAGATGAACGCTGGGCAAATCTCTTCCCAGTCAATGCAAAGGATGTTGTTGGCGGTTTTGTTTTTCGTGCGCCCTTTTTCCATAATCTCGACCGTGACCTGGCCGAACTTTTTGCAGAAAAAAGACAAAGGCATATTTCGCTTTCCAGCACACAAACAGCCTTTCAATGGTCAGACCAACCTGATGTCCCAAGAGGGTCTAATGCGGTTGCCGTTGCTCCACATCGCAGTGCAGATAATAAAACACGACTTTTGGTGAATTCTCATCAACCGCTCACAGGTCCTGTTGCCTGGTATGAAGTGCGTTTGAAATCTGAAGAAGGCTGGGATGTCTTAGGGGCTCTCTTCCCCGGCGCGCCGGTGATGCTGCACGGTCATAATATGAAGCTGGGCTGGGCACATACCGTTAACCGCCCCGATCTGGTTGATATCTATGTGTTGGAACGAGACCCTGAAAACCCCATGCGTTATCGCTATGATGGCGGGTGGAAGGACTTTGAACGGTCTTACTCGACGTTTCGGGTGAAATTGTTCGGCCCCTTTAGCTGGCCTGTGAAGCGCGAAGTCCTGTGGAGTGTTCATGGCCCAGTTTTGGAATCCAGCCATGGAACTTATGCTTTTCGTCATCCGGGCCTTGGTGAAATTCGGCAGGTTGAACAATGGTATCGCATGAACAAGGCGACGGATCAGAAAAGCTGGCTTGAAGCCATGTCGTTAAATGCGATTTCTAGTTTGAATACCATCTATGCTGATGCGGATGGCAAGATTGCTTATATTTACAATGCGCGTATGCCTAAAAGGGATGAGCGCTTTGATTGGAGCGCTTATTTGCCCGGCGAAGACCCGCGCACGCTTTGGCAAGGCTATGAACCATTTTCCAAAGTGCCCAAGCTGATTAATCCGCCCTCAGGGCTGGTGTTCAATGCCAATCATACGCCCTTAGCTGCTACCGGGGGCGATGATGAGTTGAGACTTGAAGATTTTCCAAAATCTTATGGAATTGAAACACATTACACCAATCGTGGCCTACGGGAACTTGCGCTTTGGGGAAGCGACCCCTCAATCTCAGCCGAGGAATTTGAGGCATATAAATTCGATGTCACTTATGATGGTGAGTCCAGAGTGGTGAAATTTCTTGAACCTCTTTTGGTCATGGATTTTTCGCAAGAGCCACAATTGGAAGCCGCGCAAACGCTCCTTAAATCTTGGGATCGGACGGCAAGTCAAGACAGCAAAGGTGCGGCACTGGCTTTGTTGACAGCCTATCGCTCCCATTGGGAAATTCGAAACCCTGGTGAGGCCGCACCTGATGCCCTTGAAGCCTTCCGCAGTGCTGTGGATCAACTTTTGACGCATTATGGCCGTTTGGACGTGCCCTGGGGTGAAGTTAACCGGATAATCCGTGGTAAAACCAATGTGGCAGTTGACGGCGGCCCGGATACTCTGCGTGCCATTTATGCCGGTGATGAACTTGATGAAAATGGTCAGTTGAACGCTCAGGGTGGTGACAGCTATATTCAAATAGTCGAATGGGATGAAAACGGTCAAGTCCACAGCCGGACCATTCATAACTATGGCTCTGCCACATTGGATGAAACATCGCCTCATTTTGACGATCAAGTACAGTTGTTTGCCGATGAACGTTGGAAAGAAGTCCCGCTTTCATTGGAAGATGTCTTGAAGGAGGCAACAAGGGATTACCGTCCGGGTCGGGGAGAATAAATCAAAAGGGGGATTGAGCAATGCGCATTGTTCTCAGCTTTATCATATGGAGTATGGTGGCATTGAACGCTTCCGCGCAAACACTGATTGTCGGCAATAAGGGTGAGGATAGTGTCAGCTTTATTGACTATGCCAATGGGGTAGAATTGAAGCGCCTGCCCACGGGTCCGCAACCACATGAGATTGCCTTGTCTCCGGACGGAGAGACTGTTGTGGTTGTCTCTTATGGCGCGAAGCAGTTGGACGTCTATGATGTGCAAAGTCAAACCCATCTCAAAACCATAGACATTGCTCCGCACAGCCGTCCGCATGGTATCACTTATTTGAAAGATGGCCGCCATGTGGTCGCAACAACAGAAGGCAGTGAGGATATTGTTATTGTTGATGTGGATGCGGCCAAAGTGGTGCAGTCCATTGATACGAAACAACGTGGATCCCATATGCTTGCGCTGACTGCGGACGAAAGCCGGGCCTTTGTATCTAATCTGGGGTCCGGGACTGTGAGTGTGCTGGATTTGAATACGGGCAAAAAAATCAAAGACTTACGAAGTGGTGTGGGTCCTGAAGGGCTGGCAATCTCACCTGATGGAAAGGAATTATGGGTTGGGAACCGTGAAGAAAACACAGTTGCAATTTTTGACACTCAGACGCTGGACCTCCTTGCAAAAACACAGGTTGGCGATTTCCCGATAAGAATTGCAATTTCCCCTGATGGAAAGCGGGTAGTGACTTCGAATTTTGTAAGTGGTGATTTAACAGTTTTAAACCGACAAACTCGACAGATAGAAAAAACGATAAAATTCAGTGGAACTGAGCCCCGCCCGGTTACGATATTATTCCACCCCGGTGGCAAGCACTTATTCGCAGCATTAACAGGAGCAAACCAAATTGCAGAAGTAGATTTGGAGGCTGCGGTAGAGGTGCGTCGTTTCCAGGCTGGTGAACGCTCCGATGGCCTTGGGTTTTCATTGATCCAGTGATTCAATCCAATATTTGATAAGGGCTGCACCTTCTGCGTGGATGATCGTTCTCCCTGTTTCCGGCATACGGATTTCAGGCTCATTGGAATCCATTCGGTATAACAGGATGGATTGTTCTGGTTTGCCTGGAACGATGTCAAAGTCCAGCCCGCCGGACCCGCGTCCTGCAGCGACAGGGCGCTTGTTCAAGCCCCAGGTGACAGGGTTTTGCTGCTCATAAGTTAAATAAAGGCCGGAGGTGGAGGCGGGACCTTCAAGGCGATGGCAATGAGCGCAGTTGATATCAAGATAGGCGCGAGCGCGTAGGTTCAAAGAAGCGCTCTCATCCTGCCAGTCAACCATTTGGCTGGCGCGCGCGTCTTCCATATCTAACAGTCCGTGATTACTCCAATATTCAAGTTGGTTCATGGCTGTTTGGCCATAGGTGAAGTCCCTATTCAGGTTTCGCCCCTTCGGGCCGATGGGTGTGATGTCCCCCTTGTAAATATGGCAGCCTTTGCATTGATTTTTATTCGGTACCACATAACGGATATCCCGTCGTTGTCCCTGTAAATCAATGAAGGAGATATTTTGTGTACCCCCTGCAACTTTTAATGTCGCGTCGCTTTGGTCCTTATTCCAAATATAGGCCCAGGCGTGCCAGCCGTTTTCACGATGGATGAGTAACCGTGTTTCAATCAGCTTGAATTGCTCATCGGGCTTTGTGAGGTCCGCTGAATAGCCGAAGTTCTTCACCAGAACGGTGCCTATAGGAAACTCAAGACTTTCGCTGTCCTGATATCGGGCTGTGAGGCCCGCAGGGATGAAGATAAATCGTTTCTTTAGTGCATAGTCCGTGAATAGTTCATTGACTAAGGCATAGGGATGAACCCCGTCTGCGGGAATTTGCTTGGCCCCGTCTTTAAATAACCCTGTTTCGCTCAGTAATTTGGGTGGGCGTTTTGCCTGTAAAGCCTCCACATTTACAGCCCAGGAATTTGAGGTGAAACACAGAAGAAAAAGAACGGAGACAATTAATCGAAACATGAGATTACTGGCCTTGAGACAATGTGACTGCTTCAGGTTCGTCCAGTTGGCCACGATAAGCATTTACATCGCGGTCCACATCAACGGACCAGGGGAATAATGTGTGGGGTACCATGCGCAAATTCGCAAAGCTCGTTTCATCATTTTCATTGATATAGACTTTATCCCGCTCCTCGCTACCAAAGAGCCAGTCACTTAGTGGCGTAACCCCATCCCATACAACATCAGGGACAGGTGTGCCTGTCCGGCTTGAAATGATTTTGCCAACTTCGCCATCAGGGGCAAAGCCCCCTTCACCATACACATTATTACGAACGACTATGCCCCGTGGGTGCGGATTATATTGTTCATCCTCAAACTCATTGGGATAGGTGACGACCATAACATTGACTGTCGCATTATCCCCGATTTCATTGTCAAAAACATGCACATTACGATTAGCCATGATCATGACCCCCGTGCCTCGTGCAACCATGCCGACGATATTACCCTCCGGCGCGAAATTAGGCGTGTCGTTGGAGACAATTTTGTTGGAGAAGACCCGAACATCATGCCCGCCTTGCTGAGGTAGGTTAGGGAGGTCAAAGACCAAAATTCCGCCGGTGTTGTGCATGGCGGTATTGTTATAAACATCTGCATAAAAGCTGTTTTCAATTTCAATTCCGGCGACATTATATTCGGCAACACTGTTTCGCACGATGATGTGCTGGGATTGACCGACATAAATACCCGCATCAGACGCGCCTCTGACGACGGAGCCATCAATTAAAACATTTTTACTTTCAACGGGATAAAGGCCATATGAGCCGTTCTTCTCATCGGGGCCATTTGTCCATTCAACCCGTACACGGCGCAGGGTAATTTCATCAGACCCTTTTGATTTAATGCCGTCACCCTTGGCATTTAACACGGCGAGGTCTTCCACAACGACCTTGTTGGAGGTAATAAGCAAACCCTCTGCACCATTAACTTGGTCTTTAAATTCAAGCTCAGTCTCATACATTCCGGCCCCACGAATGGTGATGCCATCTATATCAAGAGACAGGGAATCCAATATGGTATAAACCCCTGCGCGCAGTTCAATGACATCTCCGCTTTCCGCAAGAATGAGCGCTTCCTGCAAAGCCTCCTGGGCGCCGTCGCCCGGTTCAATGACATGAGTTTCCGC
>JASFRS010000109.1:0-8117 GCA_050114795.1 Sphingomonadales bacterium | reverse complement strand
CGCCCATTAAAGCGGGCTGTGCAAAAATATCTTCAAGACCCTCTCGCAGATATGATCCTAAAAGGTGATGTCTTGGACGGTGATTTGGTGAGAGTCACGGATGGAGATGGGGCACTTAAATTAGAGCCTGATCGATCTAAGAATAAAGCAGCTTAAAATAAAAACGGCGACTCATATAGTCGCCGTTTTTATTTATGTAGTTTGAATTTACTTTTAAAAATTTAACAAATATAAAGTTATGTATATACACTTCATGCCGATTTGTGTTTATTATGCAACAGCAAATACAATTATATATTCATTTGTATAATCATAACGTTTATTTTCTATACAATTAAAAATTGTTTGAATTACAAATTTTCTTCGGGGGAATTCTTCTCTCTATGGGGGCTGTCAGTATTTCATTTGTAAGAATGGGCCCTGCAATTATGGAGGAAATTGTCGTGTTTATTCTGAATAAACAGAACTATTTAAATGGCTTGAAAGGAAGTGCTGCGACGCTTCTTGTTTCGATGGCCATGACGTCGACGGCTCTTGCACAAGAACAAGAGCAGGAAGCGGCCGACGAAATAGAGCAAATTATCGTCACGGGTTCCAGGCTTGGTATTTCGCCGACGGAGGCTGTAGCTCCCGTTCAAATCATCGGGGCTGATGATATTGATATTTCGGGCGCAACAAACATCCAGGAGCTGCTTCTGGAAAACCCGGCGTTTGGTACACCAGCTTTAAGTCGTACCAATTCTGCGTTTTTGACATCCGGCACAGGTGTTGCCACGGTTGATTTGCGCGACCTTGGATCGGACCGGACATTGGTTTTGATCAATGGTCGCCGTGTCGTCTCCGGCTTGCCCGGGTCTTCAATTGTGGATTTGAATATGATTCCGTCTCAATTCGTTGAGCGTGTCGATATTCTAACAGGTGGTGCATCTTCTCTTTATGGCTCTGATGCTATCTCAGGTGTTGTTAACTTCATCTATAAAGATGACTTTGAGGGTGTTGAAGCTGGTGTTCAATACGGCCTGACCGACCACTGGGATGATAAGACCTTCCAAGCTGATTTGACCATGGGTGGAAACTTTGATGATGACCGTGGTAATATCATGGTGCATCTGGGCTATACTGATCAAACAGGTGTGTTGTCGTCACAACGTGAAAATACGCAAGTGGATGACTTCTCGCTGTTCCGGTTCACAGGCGATCCTGCGGACTTCGGCGTTGAAAGTGAGCCGTTTTTCTCTTCAGGTCCGCCTCAAGGCCGCTTTGATGTTGCTGGTACGGGTGGTTCCGGAGATGATTTTACCTATGATGCAAATGGTGTTTTGCGCCCATGTTTCTCAACGAACGGGGGTATAGCTCCCGACACCTGCGGGGCCTTCGCCGGTCAGGAAATCGGACCGGATGGCTTTAACCGACAAGCATTCCGCACATTAGCTGTTCCGGTAGAACGTTATCTGTTTGCTGCACGTGGTCATTATGACCTGACGGAAAATGTCACTGTTTTCATGGAGGGTACATATAGCTCTACGTCGTCAAGCCGGCAGATTGAGCCATTCTTCTTTTCTTCAGAAGATGTTTATCCAGATTCCGGCGGACGTGTTCCGATTGAAACGGATATAGGTGGCGTGCTTTTCGTCAACCCGATTGTGCCAGATGAAATCGTGGCAGCTTCTACAGATACAGACGGTGATGGCTTGCGTGATATTGGTTTTATTCGTCGTATTGTCGAATTTGGCCCACGCCAAGGTGGTACGAGCCGCGACACATATCGTTTTGTCGTCGGGTTGAACGGGACTGTCATGGAGGATCGTTTCAACTGGGATCTCAGCTATAACTATGGCACGACTAAAGAAAATCAATTTTCTACAGGTCAGCCTAATGTTGTCAGTTTCCGTGAAGCATTTAAAGGCGTGCTTGACGTAAATGACGAGGATAACGATGGTCAAACGGATGATGTCGTTTGTGCGGACCCCACAGCACGTGAGCAAGGTTGTATTCCAGTTAATATCTTTGGCGTAAATTCTATTACGGAAGAAGCGCTTGGATATTTGGAAGCTGGCCAGTCCTTCCAGACTAATATCAACCAATATGTTGTAAACGGTAATATCAACGGCGATCTCTTTGAGCTACCGGGCGGTGCCGTTGCTGCTGCCGCTGGTTTTGAATATCGTAAGGAAACCAGTGTCGAAGAATTGGATGCTTTGACCAATGCTGGTTTGAATGCAGGTAATGCGTTGCCTGATACCAGTGGCGAGTTTGACGTAATCGAAGGTTACTTCGAAGCTCGTGTGCCGCTGTTGTCTGATTTACCCATGGCTGAAATTCTAGCTGTTGGTGGTGCGGTTCGTGTTGCTGACTATTCCACGGTTGGTACTGTAACAAGTTGGAATATCAATGCAGAATGGGCACCAATCGAAGATATCCGCTTCCGCGCCACATATGCGGAATCGGTACGCGCACCAAATGTTGGTGAGTTGTTCACTGGACCATCCCAAACTTTCCCTCCGGGTCTGTCTGACCCTTGTGAAGGTGTCATGGCCAGCGGTGGTGGCACATTAGGTGATGTCTGTCGGGCATCAGCGGGTGTGCTTGACAATATCGCAAATAATGGCGGTGTCTTCACATTAACTCAGCCAGATACACAGGGAATTTCAGGCTTTAACAGCGGCAACCCTGATTTGGGCGAAGAAAAGAGTGAATCCATTACAATTGGCGCCGTTATTACACCGACATCAATTGAAGCCTTGAGTGGCTTTACATTCACGATCGACTATTTCGACATTAAGGTTGAAGATGCGATCACCCAGCCGCCAAGGCAGTTCATTTTGGATCAATGCTATAATTTCAATGTCACGGAATTCTGTGACCTGATCACCCGGCGTCCGACGTCAACAGCGGTGAATAGTGCTGGCTCAATTGAATTTGTGGATGCGCAATTGTTCAACTCAGGTGGCTTGCAAGTCGAAGGTATTGATGTCACAGCAACCTACTCAACGGATGTTGATTTCCTTGGGTCCTTCAGCGGGGCATTGGATGCAAAAATCTCCTACACGCATCTGTTTGAAGGCTATAGCATTCCTGTTCCCGGCGCGGAACGGGATCCATTTGCTGGTGAAATTGGAACGGCTGATAATAAATTTACAAGTAACCTGCGTTACACCGTAGATGATCTGCGACTCAACTTGACAGGTACTTATATTGGCAAGTCTGCAGAAGATGATCAGTTCTTGGCTGCATTCGATCTGGAGCCTAACGACATCACGGTAGGTGCTGAATTCTACCTGGACTTGAATGTGAATTATACACTCACAGAAAATGTCGATGTCTATGTCGGTGTCGATAATGTCTTGGGGAATGATGCTCCAGCGATTTTGTCAGGTACGTCATTTAACATTACCGGTCATGACACGGCAGCCGATGTCTATAATGACTTGGGCCGTAAGCTTTATGCCGGTGCACGTTTCCGCTTCTAAAGTGGAATGAGATTAAAAAAGAGAAGGGGGCTAAGGCCCCCTTTTTTCATTTGATGCGTTTGACTGCCAAAGGTCTTTTCTTGTCATCAAGATACATGCGAAATCCGCCAAATTTTCCATGTTTGATACGTGCAGTCTGATCCACTTTGACTTTGCCTATAAAGCCGCTTGCGCTGGTTTCGTGCCAGATTTGGCCGTTATCAAGAGTGATGATCCACTTCCCAATGGCATTTTTCTTTGCCCCTGCGATCTTCGCATCCAACGCGTCGGTTGTTTTGACAGCGGCATAGGCACGCATCGCTTCATCAGGGTTGCCAACGGTCTCGGTAATGGCGTCTTCAGCCATTCTATCAGGTAAGCCATAATTCTCTTTGGCCAGTTTTTTGGCTTTGATATCTGCTTTTTCTTGTCTTGCTTTTTGATTGGACCGTTCTTCAATAGCGCGGTCCAAATGGGCTTCGAAGCAATCCAGCCGGGAATTACGATTCTCAATCCCGCGGCATGTTTCTAGGTCATAAAGAAGATCGTTTTGAGCCACACTCACAGCGGGAAAAGCTATTAATGACAAAAAGGCCGGTGCAAAATAAAAATAGAATTTCATCATATCCCCCAATAATGAATTAGGGATTCATGATAATGCAGATGAACCACATTGCAATCTACATGTGGCTTTGAAGAGACTATTTTCCCGCTCCACTTCGTCCCTCAAAGCTAGGTTTATTTCCCTCGCAATGAGCTTTAAGATGCGCATGCGTGTGTATTTGTGGCAGCCGTAAAACGGAATATGAGATGACAATGATAACAAAGACAAAAACCAGGGCCTTAGCTCTTCTAGGGGCATCAATTTTGGGAGCATGGGGTACAAGTGCCCAGGCCCAACAAGATAATATTCTTGCTCCTTTCGAGGGGTGCGCGGTTATAGAAGACGCTTTGGTACGTGTGGAATGCTTCGATAAGGCTTTGGTTAATGCTAGGAAAATCGCGAATGCAGAGGCCCGACTTGAGCCTGAAACAAAGCCTCAAACACCCACTCAAGCAAAGCCTCAGGTGAACAGTAGTTCGAGTGCTAGGTCGAATAAGCAGGATGACTTTGGTAAATCTGCAGTTGTGCGAAATCAGGAGCGTCGCGAACAGGGTCTTGAAGCTGCGGAACCAGAGAAGCTGACGTCTAAAATTGCGTCATTCAAATATGACCTCTATGGAAAGCTCACAGTCACTTTGGAAAATGGCCAAGTCTGGCAGTCAACAGAAAAAAGCCGAATTAAAAGAGTCCCAGGCCAAGGTGCAGTAGCTGAGATTCAAAAGTCATCTTTTGGTGGCTATAGACTTAGAATTGATGGGGCGCGTGGCCGAACGGTGGTAAAGCGTATTAAGTAAAATTTGGATTTGCTAAAGAAGGAATGGCGGGGCCATTAGGCCCCGCCAAATTTTTATTAGAAGCGCACGCGGGCGTTCATGAAGAACGTCCGGCCAAACAGATCATAACCTGATTGAGTCACGGCGTTGTTCCGCTGTCCGCTCAAACCGCTATGGATTAATGGCGGATCTTGGTCGGTCAGATTGTTGATACCAAAGGTGATTGCATAGGTGTCAAAATCTGCCGTTAAAGAGACATCGTTGTAGACGCGTGAGCTGGCATAATCGACAGCTGCAGTCTCAACAGTGCCAGGAATTTCGGAGCTATCACCGAATTCACGTGTTGGATCTTCATCATCCTCAATTCCATTAACAGAGCTGATGAAGCGGGACTGCCATGTAAATTGGAAGATATTCCAGTCCAGATTTACGGTTGATTGGAGTAACCATTCAGGGCTGCCGATCCGACCCGCATTATCGATGACTGCAGAATCCGCAAAAACCTGGCGCTCTTGCTCGATGAGGTAGGTTGAGCTTGTTTGCCAATTCAAGTCCAGGGTTTCACCAAAGACATTATCAAAAGTTTTCCCGAAACGAGTTACAAGATCAATGCCTCTGCTGGTTTCCCGGCCAATGTTGATGAAGGACGCGTCGATAAGGCTAATGATGTTCGCTGTTGGGTTTGCACCCGGCCGGTTCCGATCAATAAGGCGGCAGAACGGGCTAGTCAGGCCAACTTCACCTGAGTAACAGCGATTGACAATGACTTCAGGATCCAACTCTTCAACAGTATTTTCCAGAGAAATGTCATAATATGTAACAGCGACATCGAAGCTGAATGCATCAGTCCAAGGTTGTGTAAGTTGGACAGATGCTACGAATGAATCGGATGTTTCAGCTTGCAGTTCTTCGGAACCACCGACAAGCACAGGAATGGTTGTGACACCCGCTGTACCAAGCACCGTGATATCAGCGCCACTAGCAAGACAGTTGGCAATAATACGATCTGTCGTTGCGCCAGGTGCTAAGGCATCAATATTGTCCCTTAAGCACGGGTCAGTACCGCCACCGACACCATTGAATTGATCAGCAAGGAATTGTTCCCGCAGATTTGGTGCACGGAAAGAGGTATTATAAGACGCTGTAAAGCTCAAATAATCGACAGGGCGATAAATACCACCAACACGCCAGGTGATTTCGTCCCCGAAGTTTTCTTCTTCGGTGTAACGTACGGACCCGTCGAGTTGTACAAGTTCAGCAAATTGACGACCTTCCAGCAGTGGAATGCTGACTTCACCGTAGAGATCATAAATCCAACGGCTGCCAATTGTAGCACCTTCAGTGGTTGGGTTTTCAGCCGCGTTACCACCAGTTGCGCCAAGGGCGTCTGTTGTGGTTCCAATGCGGTCGAAGCGCCATTCCGCACCAAAGGCAACGGCAACAGGGCCGCCGGTTGAAATGTCGAACAATTCGCCAGTGGCGTTAATGCCAGCATTAAACTGTTCTGTAACGGTACGGTTCGTTCTTGTTCCGACTAAGAACTCACGTTCTGCATCGGTAGCAAATTTGCCTTCACCATCTGTGTAGATGGAGTCTGCAAAGAAGTTGACGGGTACACACTCATTAGGCGTGATGAAGCCAACACCGTTTGCAGGTAAAGTGAAGCCACATTTGACGTTGCCGTCTGCATCCAACCGGAGTGTTTGAGTGCTTTCAATCAAACGGTCCTCAAGAAGGATTGGTTGGGATTGATAGCCAACACCACGGTCATAAGAGAAGAAGCTGTCATAGCTCCAGTTGCGATCTTCAAGCCATTGAGTCCCAATGTCCCCGCTAAAGCCTGCAACAGCTCTAAACTGTTGGACTTCCACGTCAAAGGTTTGTGGAACGTCCTCCAGAGTGATAATTGGCGTGGCATCATAATCAAACGGGTTCAGTGGGTTGTCGACGAGTACTGGATCACCATTGGCATCCGTTACAAGGCCTATAACATTTCCGTCAGCATCGACCTCTTCTTGTGGAATAAGGGCCGCAATGGTTGGGAAGACCTGTTCAGTTGCGGCAATGACATGGTTTTGGCGGTTGAAATAATAGCCTTCGAAATAGAAGCGCTCATTATGTCCCCAATCCAGATCATAATGTCCGTTCACGACAAGTGAAAAACGCTCTTCCGGGCGGATCAGATCTGCTGCGCGACGTTCATCCTGGTCATTGTAGAAATCAATGAAAGGAAAGCGGCGGCGGGCATTTGCGCCATCATCGAAACGTGCACCTTGACCATCTACATCTGGGTCAGTTGGGCGTGGTAGCGCATCACCAGAGGAGAAATTGGCCACGTTGATGTTCGTCGATCCCGGTGTGTAGAATATGAAGGGCGTGCCTTCAACTTCCGGAATGCCACCGCCATCATTCAGCAAGACAACATTGTCAAAGAAACCACTACGGCAGAAGTCGAATACTTCGCCATTTTCAGTATCTTGAATTGTCTGTAAGCAGCTTGAGAAGTCACGGCTTCCTGCTGACGCGCGTTCACGTGTGTAATAATCGAAACCGAGTGTGATATTGCCGCGGTCATTGCTGACGCCTGCGACGAGCGAGGTGCGATAAACTTCGCCACCACCAGCTTCGGGAAGGCGTACGCCGCCAGAGATGTCAATACCGTCGAAATCGCTTTTCAATTTGACGTTAACAACACCGGCCACAGCATCGGCACCGTAAATTGTGGATAAACCACCAGTCAGAATATCGATATTTTCAACAAGACCTAATGGCAACAGGTTGATGTCAGGTTGAGCGGGGGCGCCACGTGCACCTGCCAGGCCAAAGCGACGACCATTAACCAGGACCAATGTCCGTTCCGGGCCTAAACCCCGCAAGTCAATGTTCGAAGACCCGATGCCACCAGATGGCGGTGCTTCTGTCGCATTACTGTTGCCGGCGTTGGTGTTGATGGAAAAGTCAATTTGTTTGCCGCTTGATGTTGTAGAGCGCTGCAGCAGCTCTGAAACGGTGGTGACACCTAAACGACTTGCTTCTTCCGCATCCAAGACTTGCAACGGCGTGGATGAAGAAAAGGCGTCCCGTTTAATTCTGGAACCTGTAATAACGATCTGCTCAACAGCTTCCTCTTCCTGTTCTCCCACTTGATCGGCGACTTGCGCATTTGCCGGAACCGACAGAGATGCAAATCCCCCCCCAATCAATGCAACCGCAACGCCTCTATGAAGCGCAGTGCGATAGAGTTTCCTATTAAACTCTCTCATTTATGTTTCCTCTTCGCAGTTAAGTTTT
>JASFRS010000108.1:0-8123 GCA_050114795.1 Sphingomonadales bacterium | reverse complement strand
GTCCAAACATGTTCCAGAAAGGCTTCACGTCCAATATCCTGGCGCTTCAGGCCCTGAGATTCCAGATTACGCTCCACCACCATTTGCGTGGCGATACCTGCGTGGTCCACACCTGGCTGCCATAGTGTGTCCTTGCCCTTCAGCCGCTGATAGCGGACGAGAACATCTTGAAGCGTATTATCAAGTGCATGCCCCATGTGAAGTGAACCGGTGACGTTCGGCGGTGGCATGACAATAACAAAAGGCTCCGCATCCGCGCGCTGCCCTGCTTTGAAAGCACCACTTGTTTCCCAATGCTCATACCAGCGTTTTTCAATCGAACCGGGGGTATACGTTTTGTCTAACATGATCTCATTACTTCACTTCACAAATGAAGGCGCAAAATGGCAAAAAAAGCCGTGCGATGAAAGAGCGAACTCGCCTTAAAGCGTAAATAACCAGCATTTGAACGCATTCGCCTTTGCTTCATATCAAAAAGCCGTGCTAGCCTCGCGCCCGTGTGAGGTTGGAAAAAAATAATTGGTAGAAAAATATGTACGTTCGATCATTAGGCTCCATCGTGGGTCTATTTCTTCTTTCAGCATTTGGCGCAGCCCATGATTCAGCATCATTAACGCCAAACATTCCAAGCATATCAGCAGAAAACGTTAAAGCTCATATCACTGTCTTGGCCGATGATGCCCTGATGGGACGCGATGCTGACAGTGAAGGTTTTGACAAGGCTGCTGACTATGTAAAAATGCAAATGAAAGCATTGGGCCTTAAACCCGGCGCCGGGGATGGTTACTTCCAACCCGTCACGCTGCGCAGTCACAACGCCAGCGCTGATGGTGCCGAAATGATCCTTCATGGAGCAGGTGGAGATGAAGCACTCGAATTTAAAACCGAATTCATACCCGGCTCCTCTTCATCTTTAGAACAGTCAGAAATTCGTGCACCTCTGGTCTTTGCGGGCTATGGCATTGACGCACCAGAAATCGGTCATGACGACTTCGAAGGCCTTGATGTTGAAGGCAAGATTATCCTGATCTTATCTGGAGCCCCTGCGCAATTCCAAAGCGAGGAACGTGCTTATTACAGCTCTTCAAAAGCAGAGATGGCAGAGGCACATGGAGCCATTGGCATTATCACTTTCTTATCAAAGGCATCCGAGAAACATTTTAGTTTTGAACGCCTGGGTAAAAGCTTTGGCCGCAAACGCATGGTCTGGACCCATGCGGATGGCCGTTCTAAAAATGATGATTCCGGTATCAAGGCAACAGCCGCTGTTTCATCAGCAGTCGTGACAAAACTATTTGAAACCGTGTCCAAATCTTTTGAAGATATCCGAACGGAAGCGGAGACTTCCATGCCAAAAGGTTTTGCGTTGCCCTACGAAGTAACGCTTAAAACCAAATCTGTTCATGAACGCGCAGAAAGCGAGAATGTCATCGGCATCCTCGAAGGAAGCGACCCAGTCCTCCGAAATGAATTTGTGGTATTAAGCGCCCATCTCGACCATGTGGGTATCGGCCATGCCGTCGATGGAGACGAAATCTACAATGGTGCGCTTGATAATGCCGCAGGCATCTCGACAATGCTGGAGGTCGCACGCGCATTTAAAAATGCAGAGGAAAAACCCAAAAGATCCATTATTTTTCTCGCGGTGACAGCCGAGGAAAAAGGGCTCGTTGGGTCTGATTATTTTGCCCATAATCCAACAGTTGAAAAATCTTCTATTGTGGCCGATGTCAATTTGGATATGCCTTTGATCCTCTATGATTTTGCCGACGTCATCGCTTTCGGCGCTGACCGGTCAAGCTTAGGCCCGTTGGTTAAAAGCGCTGCGGCCCAGCTCAATGTGGGCCTAAGTCCCGACCCATTGCCAGACCTGTCCCTATTTGTACGGTCGGATCATTACCGGTTCGTACAGCAAGGCGTGCCATCCGTATTTCTGGTGACAGGCTTCAACGCAGTTGGGGAAGATGGAAAAGGCGGGGAAATTTTCAAGAATTTCCTGAACACCCATTATCACAAACCTTCCGATGACCTGAACCTGCCAATTGATTTTAAGGCGGGTGCGAAATTCGCCAAAATCAACTATTTGATTGCACGCAACATCGCGAATGCGAGCGAGCGACCACATTGGAATGAAGGCGACTTCTTCGGAAGCAAATACGCCAAATAAAATTAAAGGCCGGGGCATCCCCCGGCCTTTTCATTTCAGCTTCTATTATCCAATTGCGAACGAACCATTCGGCGGCCCAGATAAGTGATTTCATAAGGGTTGTCATTACGGCTTGAAATCAGGCGCCGCACCAGCAGTCTTTTGAAGACACTGGCAACGTACAGTCCTCAAGTACCCAGCCTTCTCTGCTATAGCAGATAACCCTGGTGATTTTTCCCTGTTGACTGCGTTCATGGCGAATGAGACCGCCACGAGCTAACACATGCAGCACACGCTGCTCATATTTCGAAATGTTCAATGATTGTGTCCGAGCTAATACTAACTGACCACATCTCTATTGAGACGCAGTGTTCCTAAGGTCAGTTGGTCACAAGCTCAGACATAAAACCCTCTAGAATTGAGCTGTCTTGATACAGGTTAGAAAAACGTTCGTCAACGCCTTGCAAGAGCTAAGCCAGCCGCCGCGCCTGCATAGACACAAGCCCCTAACCTTTGCGCTAACATACGACCATTTGCACGTACTAGATAAGGCTTGACCCAACTGGCGAGGAGTACGAAACAAACATCAATCGCCGTAACAACAATTAAGAAGCTAGTTGCCAAAAAGACAGACTGCACAAAGACATCACTATTTGAATTGATACACTGTGGCAGGAATGCCCCATGAAACATCAATGTCTTCGGATTGATAAGGGCAACAAAAAAACCCTGCGAGAAATACCGACTTTGTATCACCTTCTCTTGGTTTAGGGCCGGATCAGCACGCCAGGATTTGGCCGCTAGATAGAGCAGATAGGCAACGCCGAACCATCGTATCCACTCAAATAATTCAGCTAGAAATACAGCTAGGGTGGTTAAGCCGGCAACTGCAACGGACAGTTGGATGAACTGTCCGCTGCTGGTTCCGGCGACGGCTTGCAATCCCTGGCTTCGTCCCTGTTTTAGACTTGTTGCAACAACGAGCGCAACATTCGGACCTGGAATAATGGCCAACAAAACAGAGGCAAGAAGAAAGGCTGCATAGACGTCGAGAGTCACAATTATTCCTTCAAATATTTATCCAGCCAATTCAGCACCTCATGATGCCAGTGAATGGAATTTGCCGGTTTCAAAATCCAATGATTTTCGTCCGGGAAATACAGCAATTTCGAAGGTACACCTTGACGCTGTAAAGCTGCAAATGTTGCAAAACTTTGATGTTCAGGAACACGGAAGTCTTTACCACCCTGCGTGACCAATGTTGGTGTTTTCCAGTTTTTCACATAGTTAAAGGCGTTGTCTTTCTCATGACCTTCAACATTGTCATAATATGGTCCTCCATGGTCTTTCTCAACGAACCACTGCTCATCTGTCGTGTAATACATTGAGCGCAATTCAGATACGCCCGCATGATTAACCAGACATTTGAAACGATCAGGCCAATTCCCAGCAATCCAAGCCATCGCATAGCCACCATAAGAGGCACCAAGCGCACAGACATTTTCACCATCTAACCAACTATTGTTCTCCAGCGCTGCGGCAAGACCTTTTTTCCAGTCAACCAAAGGTTTTCCGCCCCAGTCCTGATTGATGGAATCTGTGAACGCCTGGCCATAACCCGTAGAACCATGAAAATCGATAAATACTACGCCATAGCCAGCAGCCGCATAGGTCTGCGGATTCCAACGATAACTCCAGCTATTGGCATAACTTCCTTGCGGGCCACCATGGATGATATAAACAACGGGATATGTTTCGCCTTCTTTATAGTTGGCAGGCTTCATGACATAACCATAAACGGTTTCATCATTCCAACCGGCAAAGCTGTACTGCTCATATTCGCCCAAAGCGACATTTGCGAGCAATTCAGCATTCACATCCGTTACTTTACGCGGCTTACGGCCATCACCTTTTGTGACATAAACATCGCCTGGCGCACCTAAGCTGTGCTGTACATAGGCAATACGGCTATCACCAATTGAAAAGCCTGAAATACTGCCTTCACCGGTTAAACGGGTGGCACTGCCTGTCCGGCTATTAACTGCCCAGAGCGGACGCTGTCCAATATCACCGGTAGTCGCAATCAAAATAGAATTACCATTTAAAAAGGCCAATGAGCCCACGCTGCGGTCCCAATCTTCAGTAACCACCCGACGTTTGCCATTGCGTAGGTCCAACATGACAATCCGTTGCCGATCTGATTCATAGCGCGGCGTTTTCATGGCCAGATAAGCGAGATAACGACCATCCGCGGAAATAACAGGATGACCATCATAAGCTTCGTTATCAGCAGTCAAATTCTCAATTTCGCCGCCAGCAGTCGGCGCTGCGTAAATATCGTAATTCGTTGACCAGGATTCATCGTGCGTCGCTAGTCGCATAGAGAAATATAAGGTCGAGCCATCAGCACCAAAAGTGATATCGCTTACGCCGCCAAATGGTACCGCAGCAACATCGCCATTCAAACCATGGCTGACGTGAACAACCTCGCCTTCTGCCATACCCTGATCATCGAGTTTAAGGCTAAATAGCTGAGTTCTCAGCCCGTCTTCCCACTGATCCCAATGGCGAAACAATAGCTTGTCATAAACGCGGCCGGTTGAACTACGTTCGGTTTCTTGGGTTTGCCGATCGACTGTACACTGAATGCCTTCGCAATCCGGATAGACTTCCAAAGTGAAAGCCAAATGGTTTGTTGAAGGGGACAGAACCAGATTTGACACATCCAGCGGCAAGTCCGTGACCTGTTCTAATTCGCCACTTTCAAGCTCATAGCGCCAGACTTGTGACGACCCTGAACGCGTGGAGAGGAAATAAATCGCTTTACCGTCAGCGGACCAACGTGGATTGCTTTCATTCGCATCACTAGGAAGCAATCTTGTGGGAACCGCGCCTTTTTTACGCGCAGAAACCATCCATAGATCTGTCCGCCCTCGATTAGCCTCCATGTCCGTTTCACGCAAGACATAGACAATATTTTGGCCATCCGGCGAGATTTGAGGATCAGACACACGGTTTAAGCCAGCCAAATCTTCCGGGCTTAAACCATCTTTAGCCTGTGCAGGCGAAAGAGTAATCAAGGAAGCTATTATCACTCCCCAAAGCGTTGAAACACGCATTTATAATTCTCCAAACATCCTTCTTGATCAGCTCAGTAGCATAGTCAGAATAAAAAGAAGGTCCAGACACCTTTTGCGGGATATCTGGACCTTCCTCAAAGCTGTAAATTCTATTAGTCGCGGTCAGTTAAACGCGCAATTTCCTTGGCGACCATCCGCTCCACAACCGCAGGTAAATGGGCATCCAGCCATTCCTTCAGCATAGGACGCAACATTTCACGCATGAGGCCGTCAAGCGTGTTTTCCGCGCCCGGATAATCACGAACCAGAAGACCAGATAGTTGGCTAAAAGGCTGAGAAGCCTTTTGTGCAGTTTGTTCGGAAAGAATTTTTTCGGAAGTTTCTGCCTTTGGCGTGTCTTCAACCATCTCTGTCAACTCCATTACTTCTGTTTCTTCAACCGGAGTATCAGCAGCGAAGGGCGCATCTTCCGTCGCCGCTGATTCTAAAGGACTCTCTTCAGGCAAAACATCCTCTGCAGCCAGATCAAGAATATCATCCTGATCATCTGCGATATGTCCTGCCGCTACGTTTGTTTTGGGCGCAGTTTGTTCGATCTCATCCTCGTCCTCAGAAATGATGCGTCGGATGGAGGCGAGGATTTCCTCCATTGAGGGTTCTTGTGCGTTATTATCGGCCATGGTTCATCCTTACTCACCAAGGCATTGCAGAACAGGGTTAAGTTAATATTAACTCATCGCTCCGCAATGACCCTAGCCATTCAGCATATATTCTTATTTATTAATGCCAAATCCCAAGAATTTCCACTTAACATCGCTATAATTTTCAAGCGGGTCATAATAATTGACATTCAATTCTAGATTACGAGCGGTTAATCCGCCAATGGCCGCAGCCAGTTGGAAGGCAGCAACGACTTTATCCCGCTCAGCGCGCACCAAATTCACACGGGCATCAAGGAGCTCTTGCTCAGCGTCCAAAACATCTAGAGTCGTCCGCGAACCAACAGCAGCTTCTTGACGAACACCTTCAAGCGCAATTTCATTGGCACGAACACTTGACTGGTTGGATTCGATGCTAGCCTGCGACGCACGATATTGTTCCCAGGCATTTCGCACATTCTCAACAACTTGACGCTCCGCCGCGGCAATCTCCAACATGCGCTGCGAACGTGTTTGTTTTGCGCGGCGAACTGCAGAATATTCGGACCCATTTTGGTAAATCGGGATGGTGATTTGAGCACCTACGGATTTGCGGGTAGATGACGCATCAACGCCAACAAAGCCATCCACGCCAAATTGTGGAGATGTCCCCGCGTTACGCACATACTGCGCCCGCGCCCCAACAGTTGGCAGCAATGCACCTTTTGCTTCATTGATGGCATGCCGCGCCGCCTCTTCATCTTCACGTGCGGCAATGAGGATCGGGCTTTGATCCAGGCCAAGCGCAACAGCATCTTCTTCAGTTGGTGGCAGCAGCGGAACAAATGGGTCTTCTAAGGTTCCTGGCATTCTGCCAACTACACGACGATAAGCCTCCTGACTTCCCGTCAACTGTGCTTCAGCAGCGATTCGGCCTGAAACCGCAACGGCAAGACGCGCTTCTGATTGCGCAACATCGGTTCGAGTAATTTCGCCAACACGAAAGCGATCCCGGCTTGCTTCCAACTGCCGCCGCAACACGTCGACCTGATTTTGGTTTAAATCCAAAACTGCCTGATCCCGAACCACGTCCATATAGGCCGTTACAGTACTGACCAAAGTCGTCTGCTCAAAATCCCGGAGTCTCTCACGTTCCGCCCGAATTTCAGCATTGGCACCCTTAAGAGCGTTATAGGTTTGAAAGCCGCGAAAAATGGGCTGCTCAACAGTCGCCACATAATTCTTATCTGTCGAATTAAAATCAATGCGCGAGCCGTTGTTCACGCCCGGTACCGGACTTACGCTGTTTACCGTATTTGTTCTTTGAAAATTCACCTGACCTTGAACATTCGGGCGAAATCCGGATGCGGCAGTTGCTGCATTTTCATCAACTGCGCGCAGCGCTGCACGTCGTGCTTCCAGGTCCGGATTGCCTTCATAAGCAGCAGCCAATGCGTCTTTCAACGTCTCCGCCTGAGACGGTGTTACGAATTGCGACAAGGCCATTGCAGCCGCTGAGGCGAGGAAAAGATGTTTCATCCCTGTATCTTCCTTCAGATGTTCAACACTGCGCCGAGCTTTGTTTTTATTCTCCGGCAGAATTTCCGACCACGCACCGAAAAGGACGGCAGCATATCTTAAACCGATATATAGTTAGCTCAACATAAAGTTTAAGATGCGCCAGGTAAATTATTTGGATTAAAACTCAAATTTCCGTTTTTTCTCAAAACCAGGAAGGGCAGGAACATTCGCATCCATGAAGTCTTCGACACCAAAGACTCCCCCGGATTTGACTCCCAAAAATCCACGCCCCAGTCCGTCATGAACACGTACACCAACCATGCGGCCACCCTCGGCGAGTTGGTCAATAAGCGCTTGTGGAATTTCCCCGACACAACCGTGAATGAAAATCACATCATAGGGCGCTTCCTTTTCAAGACCTGCCGTCATTTCGCCCTCGACAATTGCGGTATTGCCAATTTCTTGCTTGAGTAGAGTAGCATTGGCATGAGCAACCATATCCGCATCATTTTCAACACCTACAACAGCAGATGCCAGTTGTGCGATTACCGCTGTGCCATAGCCATAATTGGATCCAATTTCTAAAACGAGGTCATCGGATTCGATTTCTGCCGCTTCAATCAATCGAGCGAAGACCATCGGCTCCATAAGATAACGACCTTCAGCAACCTCAATATCCTCGTCAATATATGCAATTGCACGCAAAGACTTTGGCACAAATAATTCACGCGGCGTATT
>JASFRS010000107.1:0-8140 GCA_050114795.1 Sphingomonadales bacterium | reverse complement strand
CCAGTTTTTTAATAACCCCGCGTAAGGTTTGGGTTTCCTGGGACGTAAAACCCGCGCGATGAATAAGATTTCTCAATGTTCGGCGCATAACAGGAGCACGGTCTTTCGGGAAGAAATACTCTCGCGCCTCAAGAGCGTCTTCCAAATGATCAATCAAGCCTTGAATGTCTTTCTTCGTGGCCTGCCCAGAATAATCCCGTTCCAGCCGATGTGCTGCTGTATTGTCAGTCGCTTTGAACCATTCATAAGAAAAAAGCACAACAGCTTGCGCCAAATTCAATGATCCAAATTCTTCATTCAATGGCACTGATAATATGGCATCAGAGGCCGCAATATCCTCATTTTCAAGGCCCGAACGTTCCGGCCCAAATAAGATACCAATACGCTCTCCCTTTGCATCAAGCTGACGCGCCTGCGCAGCCCCGTGTTCAGGGGTGACAACTTCTTTTAACATACCACGCGGGCGCCTCGTAGTGGCTAGAACTACATTACAGTCTTCCACCGCCTCTTGCAGCGTTTCAAAGACGTGCGCTTGATCCAAAACATGATCTGCACCAGATGCCGCAGGGCCAGCCGCAGGATTAGGCCAGCCGTCCCGCGGGGCAACTAAGCGCATGTCCTCAAGCCCGAAATTCAGCATAGCCCGCGCAGCTTTGCCGATATTTTCGCCTAATTGGGGACGCACCAATATAATGGCAGGTTGCGCCATTAAGCCGCCTCACCTGCCAGACGTTTCAAGACACGCTCACGACCTATGAGTGGCAAAAGAACCGCCATTTCAGGCCCATGACCTTCACCCGTAAGCGCCAGACGCAGCGGCAAGAACAAAGATTTTCCTTTAGCACCCGTGGCTTCTTTGACCGCAGACGTCCAGCTTTTCCAGCTTGTTTCATCCCATGCACCCTCCGGGAGCAATTCCGCAGCCTTGGCAAGATAAACCTCATCTTCAACAACCGGCGTAATCGGGCCTTGGATAACCTTCCACCAGCCATCCACATCGCTTAAGCGTTCGATATTTGCGCGCACAGCGACCCAGGCGGCCTCATCCATACCAGCAGGCAATCGACCCTTAACCGCTTCAAAACCAGTCTGGTGCAGGATTTTTGCATTTAAAGCCCGAAGCTCATCTTCATCAAATTTAGCTGTGGCGCGGCCAAATCTTGAGAAATCAAAGCCTTCAATCAAAGGCTCAAGAGAGGTAAACGGCTCTACTGGGTCTGAAGTGCCCAGCCGCGCCAATTTGGCAAGCAAAGTAATAGCTTCAATGCCATCGGCTTTAAAATGTTCAACGCCGGTGGAACCAAGGCGTTTGGACAGTCCCTGCCCTTCTTTCCCGGACAATAGCGCCGCGTGAGCGTAATTAGCCCGCTCCCCATCCAAAGCTTCAATCATTTGAATCTGAACGGCTGTATTGACCACATGGTCTTCGCCACGCACGACATGAGTGATATTGCGATCAATATCATCAACGACGGACGGCAACATATACAGATAACTACCGTCTTCACGGATAAGAATAGGGTCCGACAGTGAGGACATATCGATTGATGTCTCCCCGCGGATCAGGTCATTCCATTCAACGCGAACAGTCTCATCCAGTTTGAAACGCCAATGCGGCTTGCGACCTTCGGCCTCAAGTTTCGCACGATCCTCATCACTTAAATTGAGCGCCGCGCGATCATAAACCGGTGGTTGATGCCGGGCGAGTTGGAGTTTGCGTTTAACTTCCAACTCTTCCGCGCTTTCATAACACGGGTATAACCGTCCCATGGCTTTAAGCTTTTCAGCGGCCGCATTATATTTGTCAAAGCGCTCGGACTGACGAAATTCATCATCAACATCCATACCAAGCCACGCCAGGTCAGCGCGAATGGCCTCCACATATTCCTCTTTGGAACGCTCAATATCTGTATCATCCAAACGAAGAATGAAGGTGCCGCCATGTTTGCGGGCAAACAGCCAGTTCAATAACGCCGTGCGGATATTACCGACATGAAGCTTGCCGGTCGGGCTTGGCGCAAAACGTACAATTGGTGCAGTCTCAGTCATAAATGGTCCTATTCGTCTGACCAGCGATGGAAATCAAAATCAATTGCGTCACGAAATCCATTGGTAATGGGATAACGACGGTCGCGGCCAAAATTTTTCGATGAAATTTTCACGCCAGGCGGGGCCTGACGACGCTTATATTCGGCAACATATAAAAGATGTTCAATGCGTTTAACCGTTTCGCGATCATGGCCGCGCGCGACGATATCATCAACGCCCATCTCTTCCTCAATCAGGCAACGCAGCATATCATCCAACGCCTCATAAGGCGGCAGGCTATCTTCGTCTTTTTGATCGGCGCGCAATTCTGCACTCGGCGGTTTGGTAATGATCCGCTCTGGAATGACTTGGCCTTTAGGGCCTTGAGCTGTTTTCGGTAGATATTCATTTCGCCAATGGCAAAGCTCAAACACTGTTGTTTTGTAGATGTCTTTTAAGACCGAATAGCCCCCGCACATATCCCCATAGAGCGTGGCATAGCCCACAGACATCTCAGACTTATTACCCGTCGTGACAACCATAGCGCCGCTTTTGTTGGACAATGCCATCAACAAAATACCGCGAATACGCGCTTGGATATTTTCCTCCGTCGTATCAGGTGTAAGGCCTTCAAATAACGGCCCAAGCATCGCATCAAATGCCGCAACGCCATCCTCTATGGATATGGAGTCCAACTCAACATCCAAAGCTTTGGCACATGCCTTCGCATCTTCGAGGCTTTCTTGACTTGTATAGCGTGAAGGCATCATCACACAGCGCACGCGGTCTGCACCCAAAGCATCAACGGCAACCGCCGCAGTCAGAGCGCTGTCAACACCACCTGACAAACCAATGATAACACTTGGAAATTTGTTCTTTTCAACATAGTCACGCAAGCCTAAAACCATGGCCTGGTAGATGCTTTGAAGTCCAGATGAGACAGGCGATTTATGCCCACCTTCCATGACCCAACCGTCATCTGATCGAGTCCAATGCGTGACTTCTAATACTTCTTCCCAAGCGGGAAGTTGAGCCTGTATATCTGCATTAGCGCCTACTACAAATGACGCGCCGTCAAAAACCAACTCATCCTGGCCACCCAATTGATTGACGACCATCAACGGCAGACCGGTCTCACGCGCACGGGCCTGAGCATGGAAACACCGCTGTTCCAGCTTATCGACCTCATAAGGCGATGCATTGGGAACGATTAGAATATCTGCGCCAACTTTTTTCAGATGTTTTGCAACGCGCGGCAGCCACATATCTTCACAGATCATCAGGCCAAGTTTTATACCGCGAAATTCAACTGGCTCATCAAGAGCGCCCTGCGCAAAAACACGGATCTCATCAAACACACCATAATTAGGCAGTTCATATTTTGCCCGCACGGCTTTAATTTCACCATCGTCCAAGAGAATCAACGCGTTATGAAGACGCTCCTCAATCACCCAGGCCGTACCGAGAAGAATAGCAGGCGCATCATTTTTGGTGATTTTGGCAAGTGCTTCCACCGCCTTGCGCGCGTCGGATTGGAAAGCGGGCTTTAACACCATATCTTCCGGCGGATAACCCATCAGGACCATTTCAGGGAAAGCGATGAGATCTATACCCAAATCGGCTGCACGCGCATGATAAGCGCGGATCATAGCCGCATTATCAGCTATGGCGCCGACGACTGGATTGACTTGTGCAATCGCGATGGAAATCTTGTGTGTCATGAGCGCCTTTTACAGCGCTTCAGCCGGGACCACAAGCGTGTCACGCGCCTATTCGGCTGCAAGCGCTTTTTCTTCCTCTTTCAAAGCTTCTGCAATGAGGAATGACAATTCCAAGGACTGAGAGGCATTCAAACGCGGATCACAATGCGTGTGATAGCGATCAGCAAGCTTTTCTTCAGTGATCGCCTGTGCACCGCCGGTGCATTCTGTCACATTCTGCCCGGTCATTTCGCAATGAATACCACCGGCATGAGTACCCTCAGAACGATGAACAGCAAAAAAGTCTTTTACCTCACCCAGAATGCGCTCAAATGGCCGAGTTTTGAAGCCATTTGCCGATGTCAGTGTATTGCCATGCATTGGATCGCAAGACCAGACGACACGTTTGCCTTCCCGCTTAATCGCACGAACCAATTTGGGAAGATGATTTTCCACTTTGCCCGCACCAAAGCGGCAAATAAGCGTCAGTCGACCAGATTCATTTTGCGGATTTAGCCTATCAACCACGCGCAACAGCTCATCTTCAGTCATTGAAGGGCCAACTTTTGTCGCAACTGGATTGCCGATACCGCTTAAAAACTCAACATGCGCACCATCAGGTGAACGCGTCCGATCACCCACCCACAGAAAATGCGCCGACGTGTCATACCAATCGCCGGTCAAACTATCCTGACGTGTCAAAGCCTGTTCATAGCCCAGCAACAAGGCTTCATGGCTGGTATAGAAATCTGTACCCGACAATTGCGGCGCATCATCAGGTCCCACGCCACAAGCCTGCATAAAGTCCAGAGCTTCCGAAATACGGTCAGCAAGTTCGCGATATTGTGCACTTGCGCCCGAATTACCAACGAAATCCAATGTCCACCCATGGACCCGATGCAAATTTGCAAAACCACCTTGAGCAAAGGCGCGCAGCAAATTCAGCGTAGACGCTGCCTGTGTATAAGCACGCAACATACGCTCCGGGTCAGGAACACGGCTTTCTTCCGTGAAGTTGATGTCATTGACAATATCGCCACGGTAACTATCCAATTCAACGCCATCCAGCACTTCAGTCGACTTTGACCTCGGCTTGGCAAACTGGCCCGCCATTCGACCAACTTTAATAACCGGGCGTTTCGCGCCATAAGTCAAAACAACGGCCATTTGCAGCAATACACGGAAAGTATCGCGGATATTGTTCGGGTGAAATTCGGCAAAGCTTTCAGCACAGTCCCCACCTTGAAGCAGGAATGCTTGACCTTCTTCGACCTGCGCAAGCTGAGCTTTCAAACGCCGTGCTTCACCAGCAAAAACAAGCGGCGGATAGGAACTAAGTTGCTCCTCAACTCGGGTCAGATGCGCTGCATCCGGATAATCGGGCATCTGCATAGCAGGCTTGTTACGCCAGCTATCAGGTGCCCATTTTACACCACTCATTGTCATTTTATCTTACCTGCTGCACTGCACAATAACTGCCAATTTATGTGTATTCACGCAATTTGGCTAGAATTATTACGCGATTATCGCATTAAAACGAATTCTTCCGCTGAAGACGGGTGAATCGCAACCGTTGCATCAAAATCTGCCTTTGTCGCCCCCATCTTCATGGCAATAGCAATGCCCTGAATAATTTCAGCGGCATCTGGCCCAATCATATGGGCGCCAATAACTTTATCAGTTTTAGGGTCCACAATAATTTTCGCCAATGCCCGTTCCTGGCGTCCTGCCAAAGTATGGCGCATGGGCCTGAAATCTGACTTAAAGACTTTGATTTCACCATATTGCGCTTTGGCATCTTCTTCACTCAAACCCACCGTCGCAATCGGTGGTTGGGTGAAGACAGCAGACGGCACACCAAAATGGTCGGGTTTTGTTGGTTTGTCGCCGAAGACCGTGTCAGCAAAAGCATGACCTTCTTTAATCGCAACGGGTGTGAGCGCAATACGGTCGGTAACGTCACCAACAGCATAGATATTATCGACATTAGTTTTAGAATAGCCATCGACCGCGATAGCGCCGCGGTCATCTAGCTCAACACCCGCATTTTCAAGACCAAGGCCCTCGGTATTCGGGATACGACCAATGGAATACATGACCATGTCTGCTTCCAAGACCGCGCCATCGCTCAACGCCGCACGGATAGACCCGTCTTCTTGTTTCTCAAGCGCCTCGAACACAGCATTGAAATGGAATTTAATCCCCTTTTCTGCCATGGCGTCCTGCGCGCGCTGACGCAGCTCATTATCAAAGCCGCGCAAGACCATATCGCGGCGATAAAGAACGGTCACATCCACACCTAAACCAGCAAAGATACCCGCAAATTCCGTAGCGATATAACCACCGCCTGAAATGATGATCCGTTTAGGAAGCTTCTCAATATGAAAAGCTTCATTTGACGTAATGCCTAATTCTGCACCGGGAATATTGGGAATATAGGGCGTTCCCCCAGTAGCCACCAAAATGGTCTTGGCGGTTACAGTTTTCCCACCAACGTCCAACGTATGGCGGTCTTTGATAACCGCACGGCTTTCAAAGATTTCAACACCAGCATTATTCAAGGTTTGGATATAGAGGCCGTTTAACCGGTCAATCTCTTTATCCTTGTTGGCAACCAGCTTAGACCAGTCAAACTCCGGCTTTTCTTTTACATTCCAGCCAAAACCTGCTGCATCCTCAAAATCCTCACCGAAATGGGAAGCATAGACAAAGAGCTTCTTAGGAACACACCCACGGATAACGCAGGTCCCACCGACCCGGAATTCTTCGGCGACAGCGACTTTCGCACCATATGAAGCAGCAATACGAGAGGCACGTACACCACCTGAACCTGCACCAATTACAAAAAGGTCATAATCAAAATCTGCCATGAAGAATTCCAAATCTACATCATCACTTAAATCTGCCGATGTCATATGAGACATATCCATCCGGCTTCAAGCCAGCGGTTGTGCACAATTTTGTGAGATAAAGCCAGAGAGAATTGCCCGCGATCAGCCTTTGCTTAGGCTTTCGAGTTTATGGGCATGCTCTTCCCAATTCTGACCGTCAAATGGCTCAATCGTAATGCTGTCAAACCCCGACTTATCCAGCACGCGCATATTCACGCTATAGCCATCAGGATTAGAGCGCGGGATATAAAAACCTTTGACGCCACAGCGGCTGCAGAAGAAATGGCGGGCCATTTCCGTATTGAAGCGATATTCGGTGAGAGCATCTTCACCTTTCACCAAGCGGAATTGGTTTCGTGGCGTAATGAGATGGGTAAAGCCCAGCATCTGGCACAGCGAGCAATTACATTCATAAACGGTTACGTCTTTAGGTGCGCATACTTCAAACTCCACCGCTCCGCAGTGGCAGCCACCTTTATGCCAGTTATCGCTCATTATTTTTCCTCGCTTTCAATGCGAGGCGAGAATAAGGCTGTGCCTATCCAAGGGCAAGGTGCATTGAATAGGAAATGTCCGATTTCTGCCACCAACGCATCCCCAAAAGCCCACAGATCGCGAAGGCGAACAAAAGCAGTCCTTTCGGCCCACTGATTGGCACAGGCACTTCAAATCCGAACAGAAGATCAATGCTGTTATTTGTGCTGTTGTTAAAATTACCGCTTAATTCAATCAAAGCCGTAAAAGTAAAAAATTGGCCGAGGTCTATACCGCTTATATGGAATTGCGAAAAACTACCCATGCTTATCAGGTCTTTATTTTCCGCAACATCCACACCATTGATTGCCAAATCCAGCAAATTGATAATACGCGTATTCACCGCATTCTGCTCGGATATAGAAATATCAATCGTATTTAAATTGACAAATTCGATCGTCGAACTGCCAACCACCAAATCGGCAGTTAAATTCGCAATCGCCAACACCGCACTATTCATCGTATTTGAGACAGATGTCGTTAAAGTATTTGAACCCGGATCATAGCTGACCTGAAGTGAATTCAAATTGGCCCATTGGAACTGGCTGCTGTCCACAATAGCGCCTGGCAAGCCCTGATCAGGTGAGGCCAGAAAGAGCTCCAAGTCCTTATCATTATTTGCGTTCGCAAGCGCCGTTGCCTGAAACGTTGCCAATGATACAAGGCTATTTGAAGGACCAGTTTCAACGATTGGGGCAGCCAAAGCAGTACTGAAAACACCGAATAGAGAGAAAAGAGCAAGCAAAGGTAAAGCTATGAGCGCATCAGAAATGCGCCGCATTGCACGTAAGATATACGTCATGCCACTCCCCCCAGGTCAAACTCAATACTCATAACCTGGGGCGAAATATCTAATACTGTATTAATATGCAAGAAAAAGATTCATTTACTATTTAAATAGCGTTCTCATTTTATTGTATTTACAGTTATTTATAGCAAATTATTGTTTTATATACTGTTTTACTTACTCAACTGTAACTGACTTTG
>JASFRS010000106.1:0-8154 GCA_050114795.1 Sphingomonadales bacterium | reverse complement strand
CCGATCAACACCGATTGCGGCAAGTCATATTTAATCTTGTCAACAATGCGGTAAAATTCACACAAGCAGGATCTGTGGATGTTGATTTTGCCATCGCCCCTGCTGTTGGCGGTCATTCATTGACTTGTCAGGTGAAAGACACGGGTATCGGCATTGCTAAAGAACATCAGGTCCGCATCTTTGACGAATATGCGCAGGAGTCTTCAAAAACCAGTCAAAATCACGGTGGTACTGGTTTAGGCCTCGCTATTTGCAAACTTCTTGTCGAACAAATGGGCGGAACGATTAGTGTTGAGAGCACAGAGGGCAAAGGCTCGGTGTTCAGCTTCTCAATTCCCTGCCATTATATCGCTGACCAGACACAATATATTCCGAAACAACAGGTTGAAGCGCCCTCACCTATCATAGAAGAAGAAACGGTTGTGACCGAGGCTGAAGAAGAGCCCGCACCACCAGCGGATGACGTCGAAGAAGACAGAGACGGCCTGAACATCCTTATCGTTGAAGATTTAGAGATTAACCGCAAAGTCATTGCTTTGATGGTGGATTCACTTGGCCATCATTATGAAGAGGCTGTGGACGGCGTGGACGCAGTCGAAAAAATTGAAGCTAAACGGTATGACCTTGTATTGATGGACATTCAGATGCCCCGTATGGACGGCGTCGCTGCAACAAAGGCCATCAGGAAGCTGGATGGTCCTGCTGCAGAAACGCCGATTATCGCCGTTACAGCCAATGCAATGGCCGGTGATAGAGAAGCCTATCTGGAAGCTGGCATGAACGGCTATGTCTCCAAGCCTGTCAAACCGGATGGGCTGCGCCAGGCCATTGAAGACCTGGGACTTGCTCCCAAAAGCGATAAGGCTAAGTCCGTCGCTTAGGTTTTAACGAATATCTTAAAGCGCAATTCACTCTCGCCCTTGGCTGGCACGCTGACTTTCCAGGTGGCAGTCCGAGCATCACTTTTCTCATGCGGCGCATTTTCTTCCAACACCTGCCACTCGCCATAAAGATTATTCTGATGAATCTCAACGGTCACAGCCTCTTCCCGCGCGTTTTTAAGCTTATAGCTTTGAACAACCTGATAGCTTTGCGAGCGCTGCGAGCGCGCTAGCGTTTCATAAGAAACCTGTGTCGCTTGAACTGTAACATCGAAGGCCCTTCCCACATTTAAATCGACAAGCGCCCCTTCGGCGGTATGGCGGATTGAATCCGCACCCAGGAACTGAGGGCGTTCATCTTTGTCCTGTCCATAGACGCGCATAACACCTTTTGGCAAAGGTGCACCAAGCCCTGACGATTTGTCATTTTTAAATCGGATATAAACCTGTGCATTATCAGGCTCTTCCCGTGTGTTGAACCCATAAGCGTCAAAGCGATAGTGCCGCCCCGCCTTTACAGCGTCAGCATTGATAAAGGAAACCTGCTTGGATTGGTTATTCGCAACTGTGGTTGGATAGGGCAACGTATAGAGATGATAATCGAAAAGCGCTTCCTCAGTCGCCACAGCAGCTTCTTGAGCAGCGAATTCAACATCAGCTCTTCGCGTGCCCGTTACAATAATCTCATCACGCCCCACATTTACATCACCCGCAACCACTTGTGTGACTGCATTTTCAAAGGATGTTCCCGAATTATTTGTAAGCGTAATCCAGCCCGCAAGGCTAAGACGCCCCTTATCCTCATCATAGTTCGCCACATAATCCGCAGCCCATGACATTCCATTGGTCAAATAAGTAAGATCAACGTCCTGTTTACGGCTGCGTTGTGATTGAACTAGCATAGACAAGGTTGGGCGGGCGCGTAGATTTGGCGGCACTTCACTAAAGACCAATCGGGCAGGTAAATTATCTTCGCGAAGAATTTCAATGCTATCACCGATTTTCAAAATAGCCCCGCCATTGGTGGACAAAAGCTCAGCCTTTTCTTCAAACGCCTCACCCGTTGCGGGATTTGTGCGGACGAGCTTTAAAGTGCGCCCAACGGCCTTCTCGAGAAGTTTTTGCGGGGACAACAGATCATAGTCAAAGTTCTGCTCTAATAAAGTCACACCACTTGCATTGAAAATCGTGGTTTGGGGCTGAATTCGCGCGGCAACATCCTGAATCTCCAGCCGCACGCGGCCTTTGGGAATGGATATCTCCCGGCTGTCGCGCACCATGGCAATGCCGCCATTATAAATCGTAAGTGATAGATCTTTACGTGCCAATGTGTCAGACATCACAACGTCCTGCGCTAGTGCAGGCATCGCACAGGTGGCCATTAATCCACTGAGCAATAGAGACTTAAAGGCTTTCATTTACCCTCTCCCCAAAAAGAAACTTGCCGCCGCCCATATTCCACAAAGGAATAAGGCGACGGCAAGGCAAATCTAATTCAGTTGTCTGAAAAATTCGACAGAGCCGTTCAATCAGAACGGTACATCATCATCCAAATCGCCGCCGAATCCACCGGAGGAGGAGCCACCAAAGTCACCGCCACCAGAAGAAGATCCACCAGACGAGAAGCCATTATCGCCCCCGCCATAGCCACCGCCGCTGTTTTCACCACGGCTATCCAGCATTTGCAGCTCGCCTCTATAGCGCTGCAAAACAACCTCCGTCGAATAACGGTCCTGTCCATTTTGGTCGGTCCATTTGCGGGTCTGCAATTGGCCTTCCAAATAGACTTTGGCACCTTTACGCAGATAATTCTCAGCGACTTTGGCGAGATTTTCATTAAAGATCACAACGCGATGCCATTCAGTGCGATCACGGCGTTCACCGGTATTACGATCTTTCCAGGATTCAGACGTGGCAACACGCAGATTGACCACCGGATTGCCATCGGAAAGATGACGAACTTCGGGGTCAGCGCCCAAATTCCCCACTAGAATAACCTTATTGACGCTGCCAGCCATGGCCTTCCTTCCATTCTTCTCATATGAATCAGTTGATGCGGCACATTAGCCCAATTCTTGCCAATCATGCCAGCCCATGATGCAATATGAGCGCAAAAAGAATGAGGGGGGAGATAATGATCAGACTGATCACAATTCTAATCATGCTTTTCTGGGCGGCAGGCGCACAGGCACAGGACGACACTCGACCCAAACCTTGCTCATCCGATCCTGGCTTCCAAGCCTTTGATTTTTGGATCGGTGAATGGGACGTTTTTGACCGCAGCAACGGTAAAATGGTTGGCAACAATACAATCAGTTCAATCGAATCGGGCTGTGCATTGATAGAAAAGTGGCAGGGGGCATCAGGTAGTACGGGAACAAGCCTCAATCTTTATGACCCGCTCACGAAAAAATGGAGGCAACTTTGGGTCGCCCCGGGCTATAATATAGACATTGTTGGCGGCCTGGATGTTAAGGGTTCGATGGTCCTGGAAGGCGTGATCCATTATTATCAAGGCCCTATGCGTCCGTTTCGTGGAACCTGGACAGCTTTGGAAAACGGTGATGTTCGCCAGTATTTTCAAGAATTTGATCCTGACAAAGAGCAATGGGTAGATTGGTTCGATGGGCTATATATAAAGACCGAACAATAAAAACATATAAGTTCGCATTTTGTTCTTGTCGTCTCATGTTGCCTGACGCATAATTTCGATGCTCTTGACTTGAGGGGCTTAACGCGCCACCTCAACACTAAGATTGCCACGCGGGGCTGAAAGAACCATTAGAAAGACTACGCTTACCAATGTTGACGACCCTCTCCATTCGCGGTGCACGCGAACATAATTTAAGATCCATTGATGTGGACATCCCTCGGGATAAGCTTGTGGTTATCACTGGGCTATCGGGCTCGGGCAAATCGTCCCTCGCCTTTGACACGATTTATGCTGAGGGTCAGCGTCGTTATGTTGAAAGCCTGTCCGCCTATGCCCGTCAATTTCTGGAGTTGATGCAAAAGCCCGATGTGGATCATATCGAGGGTCTGTCTCCCGCAATCTCCATTGAACAGAAGACAACCAGCCGGAATCCGCGTTCGACTGTGGGCACTGTCACCGAGATTTACGACTATATGCGGCTCCTTTGGGCACGTGTTGGTGTGCCTTATTCACCAGCCACCGGTCTCCCCATCGAAAGCCAGACGGTCAGCCAGATGGTTGACCGGGTCATGACTTTACCTGAGCGCACGCGCGCCTATCTTCTTGCACCCATCGTTCGTGGTCGAAAAGGTGAGTACCGCAAGGAATTCGCGGAATTAAAAAAGCAAGGCTATCAACGTGTAAAGGTCGATGGCGAATTCTATGAAATCGACGACGTGCCTGCCCTCGACAAAAAGATCAAACATGAAATCGCAGTCGTGGTGGACCGAATTGTTGTACGTGATGGGCTGGAAACGCGGCTCGCTGACTCACTTGAAACGGCGCTTGGTTTGGCCGACGGCCTAGCTGTTGTCGAACTGGCTGAGGACAAAGATGAGCACGGGCAACCAGTCCGGCATATGTTCTCAGAAAAATTCGCCTGCCCCGTTTCCGGTTTCACCATTGAAGAGATCGAGCCGCGGTTGTTTTCCTTTAACAACCCTTATGGCGCCTGCCCTTCATGCGATGGACTTGGGTCAAAATTGGAATTTGACGCTGATCTCGTCATTCCCGATCAACGGCGCAGTTTGAAAGACGGTGCCATTGCCCCATGGTCAAAAAGCCAGGCACCTTATTATATTCAAACGCTTGAAGCCCTCGCGAAAAAATTCAAATTCGCCATGACCAAGCCATGGGAAGAATTAAGCGAAAAAGCCAAGAACATCATTCTCTACGGCACCGGTGATGAAGTGGTGAAGATGGTCTACAGCGACGGCAAAAAGAAATATGAGGTCGAGCGGCCTTTTGAAGGGGTTATCAACAATCTCAGCCGTAGATTCCGCGAAACGGAAAGCGCCTGGATCAGAGAAGAACTGGGCCGTTTTCAATCTTCAGCGCCTTGCGATGCCTGTGAAGGTGCGCGCCTCAAACCCGAGGCCATGGCCGTCAAGGTGGGGGCTGAAACTATTTCCGATGTGGCCGCCAAGTCAGTGTTGGATGCTCTGAACTGGTTTTCGGAATTACGCGGACAATTGAGCGACAAACAGGCTGCAATTGCTGAACGTATTTTAAAGGAAATCGTCGAGCGCTTAGGGTTTTTGAACAATGTCGGACTTGATTACCTCAATTTAAGTCGAAATTCAGGAACTCTTTCAGGAGGTGAAAGCCAGCGTATTCGCTTAGCAAGTCAGATTGGTTCGGGCCTGACAGGTGTGCTTTATGTGCTGGATGAGCCTTCTATCGGTCTTCATCAGCGTGACAATGACCGTCTTCTCGAAACGCTTAAAAATCTGAGGGACATGGGCAATACGGTCCTTGTTGTGGAACATGATGAAGACGCCATCAGGCAAGCAGATCATGTCATTGATATGGGCCCTGGCGCCGGTGTTCATGGTGGAACAGTGGTTGCCGAAGGCACACCCCAGGATGTGATAAACAACCCTGACAGCCTGACCGGACTATATCTTTCCGGCGCACGGGAGGTTCCACTTCCCTCCACAAGGCGACCCGGCAAAAAAGGGAAGTCTCTGAGCGTTGAAGGCGCACGGGCGAATAATCTGAAAAACGTGTCAGCGAAAATTCCACTTGGTACCTTTACCTGCGTCACAGGTGTATCAGGCTCAGGCAAGTCAACTTTGACCATAGATACGCTTTATGCTGCTACGGCCCGCCGTTTAAATGGCTCCAGGCTGGTGCCCGGTGAACATGACAAGGTTCAAGGCCTCCAGCATTTGGACAAAGTTGTCGATATTGACCAATCACCTATCGGACGCACCCCACGGTCCAATCCAGCGACTTATACCGGGGCCTTTACACCCATTCGAGAGTGGTTTTCACAACTGCCTGAAGCACAGGCACGCGGTTACAAACCCGGTCGTTTCTCCTTCAATGTAAAAGGCGGACGCTGTGAGGCCTGCCAGGGGGATGGTGTCATCAAGATCGAGATGCACTTCCTCCCTGATGTATATGTCACCTGCGATGTTTGCGCCGGACGGCGATATAATAGAGAGACTTTGGATATTAAATTCAAAGGCAAATCCATCGCTGATATTTTAGATATGACCGTTGAAGAAGGCGTGGAATTTTTCAAAGCTGTTCCAGCCGTTCGCGACAAGCTTGCAATGCTGAAACAGGTCGGGCTGGGTTACATCCATATTGGACAGCAAGCAACGACACTTTCAGGCGGCGAAGCACAACGGGTAAAACTGTCAAAGGAACTGGCAAAGCGCTCTACGGGTAAAACACTCTATATTCTTGATGAACCGACTACCGGTCTGCATTTTGAAGACGTTAAAAAGCTGCTTGAAGTCCTCCACACTCTTGTGGATCAGGGCAATACAGTTGTTGTGATCGAACATAATCTGGAAGTCATTAAAACTGCGGACTGGATTGTAGACCTGGGGCCGGAAGGCGGTGACAAGGGCGGTGAGATTATCGCAACAGGCACACCAGAAGATATTGCCGCCAGTGAACGCAGCTATACTGGGCAATATCTTAAACCCATATTAGAACGCAAAAGCGCGGAAGCTGCGGAATAGGATTTAAGCTTCGCATTTTCATTCCATTCGCTACACTTAGCCCTAATTCCATGACATGGGGATATGGTAATGCCGGACTTGAACAGCGAAACATTACAGTCCATTGAGTTTATTCTAAGCATGACCGCGGGCGGCTTTATATTTGTTGTCGGCTGCGGCGTGCTTTTTCTCTTTGCACTCTACATCATAGATAAAACGCAAAAAAGCCATGCGATCCGTAGAAACTACCCCGTCATCGGACGATTTCGCTATATTTTTGAACGGCTTGGCGAATATTTCCGACAATATTTCTTTGCCGCAGATCGGGAAGAACTTCCCTTTAACCGCGCCGAACGTGGGTGGGCCTATCGTGCCGCAAAAAAGGTCGACACCACCCGTGCTTTTGGATCAACGCGTGACTTAAAACCCGAAGGCTCGATCTTCTTCGTCAACACCATGTTTCCTTGCCTTGATGAAGACACGCAGCCATCTCAACCAATCATATTCGGGCCTTATTGTGAAACGCCCTATGAATGCCATTCTTTTTTCAATATTTCCGCCATGAGCTATGGATCCTTGTCGAAGCCGGCCATCCGTGCACTGTCTCATGGAGCTGCGGAAGCAGGTATTTGGCTAAATACTGGCGAAGGCGGCTTATCTACCTATCATTTGGAGGGCGGGTGCGACTTGGTCTTTCAAATCGGAACGGCAAAATATGGTGTGCGCGATTTAGAGGGCAAGTTAAGCGAGCAACATTTAAGAACCATCGCCAACCACCCCCAGGTACGCATGTTTGAGCTAAAACTCAGCCAAGGCGCCAAACCCGGTAAAGGCGGTATTTTACCAGCCAAGAAAGTCACCCGGGAAATTGCTGAAATTCGCGGCATTCCAGAGGGCGTCGCCTCAATTAGCCCTAATCGCCACCCAGACATAAATTCGGTCAGCGACCTTCTGCACCAGATCAACCATATCCGCGCTGTCACCGGCAAACCAACCGGGTTCAAGACCGTGATAGGTGATTTTGAATGGCTGGAAGAATTATGTCAGCTTATATTGGAGCAAGGTGAAGAATACGCTCCCGATTTCATCACAATAGACAGTGCGGACGGTGGCACAGGTGCTGCACCACAGCCGTTAATGGATTTCATGGGCCTGCCTATTCAAGAATCCCTCCCCCAGGTCATTGATATTCTAGACCGTCATGACCTACGTCCCCGCATTCGCGTGATTGCCTCGGGCAAAATGATTACGCCATCCGGCGTTGCTTGGGCTTTGGCCATGGGGGCAGATGCAGTGAATTCGGCGCGTGGTTTTATGTTCGCTTTGGGCTGCATTCAATCGCTCCAATGCAATACAAATCGCTGTCCCACCGGCGTTACGACTCACAGAGCTGATTTGCAGCGTGGCTTGGACCCCATGAACAAATGCCACCGCGTTGCAAATTATGCTGCGCGCATTCATGAAGAAGTGGGCATCATTGCTCATAGCTGTGGTGTTCCAGAACCGCGCAAACTTCATAGGCATCATGCCCGCGTGGTTGTTGACGAAAATCACAGCCTGCCCTTGTCGGCAATTTATCCACCACAAAGTAAACACAGCCATGGGGATGCGACATAAGGGAGGC
>JASFRS010000105.1:0-8191 GCA_050114795.1 Sphingomonadales bacterium | reverse complement strand
TTGGTTGCCCATTCTTTATGGTCCGGTTCTGACTTTCCGCCCAAAGAAATCCGCTCATGCTTATGCCGCTATTTGGAATGAGGCCAAAGGAGATTCTCCTTTACGTGTCATAACCCAAGAACAGGCTGAAGCTGTTGCTGCGCAGGTCAAGTCAGATCATATTATCGTTGAATGGGCTATGCGTTATGGCAATCCGTCAATGGTCGATAAGATGGAAGCCTTAAAGACAAAAGGGTGTGAACGGATTTTGGTTTTTGCGCTTTATCCGCAATATTCAGCAACAACAACAGCGAGTGTTTACGATAAAGCCTTTGACGTACTTCAGGAACAACGCTGGCAGCAAGCTATACGCACAATGCCCTCCTATCATGATCATCCTGCTTATATTGACGCTTTGTCCCGCAGTGTGAATGAGCATTTGGCTACATTAAGTTGGGAGCCAGATGTAGTGTTGGCTTCTTTCCATGGTCTGCCAAAACGTAATCTGGAATTGGGCGACCCTTATTATTGTCAATGTCAAAAGACGGGGCGGCTCTTGCGTGAGAAATTAGGCTGGGACGAAGATAAGCTCCGCATTACTTTTCAGTCCCGCTTTGGCCGTGCTGAGTGGCTGAAGCCCTATACGGAGACGACTGTTAAGGGATTGGCTGCCCAAGGGAAAAAGCGGATTGCCGTCATATGCCCTGGATTTAGTGCTGACTGCCTTGAGACGTTGGAAGAAATTGCTATTGGCATTAAGGCAACTTTCCTGGAAGCAGGGGGAGAGGCCTTTCATTATATCCCCTGTCTGAATAGCGATGAAGACCATATCGCCATGTTGACGGCACTCATAAAAAATGAGTTGCAGGGTTGGATTTAGAGCCAGTTACAATTGACCTTTGCCGTGTCTTCCCGCAAGTTTCGAATGTCGAATTTAAGCTTTGATAAGGGGAGATGTCATGGCACGTGTTGCAATTGTTACCGGTGGGACCAGGGGTATCGGGGAAGCCATTTCTTTAGCGTTAAAAGATGCAGGCTGCAAAGTTGCCGCGATTTATGCCGGTAACATTGAGCGTGCCAATGCCTTTAGCGCGGCCCATAATATCAATGTCTATAAATGCGATGTTTCGGATTATGACGCCTGTCAGAGAGCTGTGGCGGAAATTACCGCTGATTTAGGCCCTGTTGAGATTCTGGTTAATAATGCAGGCATTACCCGCGATGGTACTTTATTGAAAATGAGCCAGGACAATTGGCAGGAAGTCATTGATACGAATTTAGGCTCCTGTTTCAACATGTCCAAAGCTGTCTTTCCGGCGATGAAAGAGAATGGATTTGGCCGGATTGTGAATATTGGCTCCATTAACGGGCAGGCGGGTCAATATGGCCAGGTTAATTATGCTGCCGCTAAATCCGGCATCCATGGCTTTACTAAGGCCTTGGCGCAGGAAGGAGCGCGTTTTGGTATCACGGTGAACGCGATCGCACCTGGTTATATCGACACGGATATGGTCGCTGCTGTACCTGAACATGTACTTGAAAAAATCGTTGCTAAAATTCCCGTGGGGCGCTTAGGTAAAGCCGACGAAATTGCACGCGGCGTTGCGTTTCTCACCGCTGATGATGCGGGTTTTGTAACTGGGTCTACATTGTCCATCAATGGCGGCCAACATATGTATTGAGTGTATTTATAAGGATTGTTAATGAGTAAGACTGTTCGGGCCGCTGTCGTGCAGGCAGCGCCTAAGGCTTTTGATATCAAAACAACGATGGAGAGGCTGGAGCATCTTGCAAAAGAAGCTGCGGAAAAAGGCGCAAAAATTGCGGTTTTCCCAGAAGCTTTCATTGGCGGTTATCCCAAGGGGCTTGATTTCGGTGCCCGTGTTGGCACGCGTTCGGAAGAGGGTCGGAAGGACTTTCAGCGCTATTTTGAGGCAGCTATCGAGGTGCCCGGGACAGTGACCGACCAGCTTTGTAAAATTGCAAAATCTTTAGCCATAACACTGGTTGTGGGTGTGATTGAACGGGATGGCGGAACATTATACTGTACAGCACTTTATGTCGGTGAAGACGGTACATTACTGGGTAAGCACAGAAAACTCATGCCAACAGCGATGGAACGCCTTATCTGGGGTTTCGGTGACGGTACGACATTGAAAGCGGTTGATACACCGGTGGGGCGTGTTGGTGCTGTGATTTGCTGGGAAAACTATATGCCCATGCTGCGCACGGCGATGTATAAGCAGGGTGTAATGCTTTATTGTGTGCCGACGGTTGATGATCGTGATTCCTGGCTACCAACGATGAAGCATATTGCCTTTGAGGGTCGTTGTTTTGTGCTGTCGTCATGCCAATTTGCCGAACGTACAGATTATCCCGATGATTATAACTGTATTCAGGGCAATGACCCGGAAACTGTGCTTATTCGCGGTGGCTCATGCATCATTGACCCATCTGGAGAAGTGCTGGTTGGCCCTGTCTTCGGGGAAGAAACCGTATTGGTGGCGGACCTGGATTTGGGGGCCATTGCTCGCGGCAAATATGATTTAGACGTGGTCGGTCATTATGAGCGGCCTGATGTATTTGATTTACTGGTTATGGGATTAGATGAAGAAAAATGAAAAAGATTATTATTGCAGTTCTCGTTGTAGCTGCTGCTGTTGCAGCTTATGTGTTTTATCCCACTGCGAAAAGTGAGATTTACACTGCAAGTGCAAGCGCACCTGCGGTATCTGGTTATGACACAGTTGCTTATTTCACTCAGGGTGAACCTGCGGAAGGGAAAAGTGAGTTTAGCACTGAATGGAAAGGAGCGACCTGGCTTTTCGCTAGCGCCGACCATTTGGCCAAGTTTAAAGCCAATCCAGAAGCCTATGCGCCGCAGTTTGGCGGCTATTGTGCCTGGGCGGTCTCGCATGGGTATACAGCCTCTGCTGACCCGCAAGCGTGGCGTATCATCGATGATAAGCTCTATCTGAATTATAACAAACCTACACAGGCTGAATGGTTGAAAGACACCGCAACTTACATCGTTGATGGCAATGAAAATTGGCCTTCGGTTCTGGCAGAATAAGGGTGCTAATCCAGGGTGTTTTAAGTTTTAAGCACCTTGGAGTTTCCCCATTTTACCTCGGAATTCCAATTGGAATTCATAAGGGGCGTATTGTGCGCTTGGCAGCGATGTCCCTTGACTCAATTAGTTTCATTTGTAACTATATGGCGCAATTCAATAGGGGATCTGCGCCATGTCCAGCCGGTATATAAGTTTTTCCCAATCCAAAGGCCGTGCCTCACGCCAAGCTCATGCTGATTTGCCTGAAGGCACTTATGAACGGGAAATGTCCAAAGAAGGCTTTTTTGGCCCGGCTGCGCAATTTTACCATAAGAACCCGCCAACGGGTTGGGTGGATTTTGAAGGTCCCTTAAGCCCCCGCGCATTTGACTTAGTCAAATTGAATGAAGCGCAAAATATTCCTTGGTCCGCGCCGGAGATTTTGAAAAACGCCCATTGTTCCGTCCGCCTTTGGCGGCTGAGTGACAAGATGGGTGATTTGGCGCGCAATGGAGACGGTGATCAACTGCTGTTTATTCATGAAGGGGCAGGGGATTTCTTTAGTGATTTTGGCCATTTAAAAATTGAGACGGGCGATTATGTCATTATTCCGCGCGGGACGATGTGGCGCATAGAGCCGACTTCACCATTGGCAATGTTGATGATTGAAGCGACCAATTCCACCTATCAATTGCCTGACAAGGGTTTGGTCGGCCATCATGCTATTTTTGATAAAGCGTTGCTGGACACGCCTGAAATAGATGACAGCTTCTTAGCACAGCAAAGTGATACAAGAGAAACGAGGGTCTTTGTAAAGCGTCGTGATGAAATGAGCACCATCACCTATCCGTTCAACCCACTGGACGCACAGGGCTGGACAGGGGATTTATCTGTCGTGCGCATCAATATCCGGCATATCCGCCCATTAATGAGCCATCGTTTTCATCTGCCCCCTTCAGCCCATACGACATTCGTGGCGGGGCGCTTTGTTGTTTGTACTTTTGCACCCAGACCCTTTGAAAGTGATGAGGGTGCGTTGAAAGTGCCATTCTTCCATAATAATGATGATTATGATGAAGTGCTGTTCTATCACGCGGGTGATTTTTTCAGCCGGGATAATATCCACCCGGGCATGATGACATTTCATCCCTGCGGCTTCACCCATGGTCCGCATCCCAAAGCGCTGAAAAACATGTTAAAACAATCCAAATCCGCAACCGATGAATATGCGGTGATGATTGATACAAGAGATGCGCTTGATGTGTGTGAAGCGGCGTCAAAAGTTGAATGGACCGGCTATAAAGATAGCTGGAAAACCAAAGAATAAAGGGAAATTCCCATGAAATTAGCAAGCCTGAAAACGGGCGGCCGGGACGGCACGCTTATTGTCGTGTCCCATGACTTGAAACATTATGTACACGCAGGGCAGATTGCCAAAACAATGCAGGCGGCACTTGATAACTGGGACAGTGTGGCGCCGCGTTTGCAAGTGGTCTCAGATAATCTGAATTCAGGCGAAGTGGCGCAAAAACACCCCTTTGACCCCATGCAATGCGCAGCGCCTTTGCCGCGTGCCTATCATTGGGTGGATGGCTCAGCCTATGTCAATCATGTGGAATTGGTGCGTAAAGCTCGTGGTGCGGAAATGCCGCCAAGCTTTTGGGAAGACCCGCTTGTTTATCAGGGCGGTTCAGATGATTTGTGCGGCGCTTATGACCCGATCATCGTGCCGGATGAAAGCTTTGGCATTGATTTGGAAGGCGAGATTGCAGTCATCACTGATGATGTCTCCATGGCGACAAAAGAGGCGGATGCACATGAGCATATCAAGCTTGTGATGCTGGTAAATGATGTCTCTCTGCGCAATCTCATTCCAGGCGAATTGGCTAAAGGTTTCGGCTTTTATCAGTCAAAACCAGCTACAGCCTTTGCGCCTGTGGCCGTCACACCGGACGAATTGGGGGGTGATTGGAAAGAGGCCAAGCTTCATCTGCCCTTGCGTTCCGCCATCAATGGTGAAGACTTTGGTTGCCCAGATGCTGGTGTGGACATGACGTTTAGTTTCGCGCGTTTGATTGAACATGTCACTAAAACCCGTAACCTGGGGGCGGGAACTATTATCGGGTCTGGCACCGTGTCGAATAAGCTGAATGACGGGCCAGGCAAGCCAATCTCTGAAGGCGGTGTGGGCTATAGCTGTATCGCTGAAATCCGTATGATTGAGACGATTGAAAATGGCAAACCAAGCACTGAATTTTTAAAATTCGGTGATAAAGTCAAGCTGGAAGTTCTTGATAAACAAGGCCAGTCCGTCTTCGGTGCGATTGAGCAGGAAGTTACAGCGCTGCAACAGCCTGAATAACCCGCTCCATCTCTTCTTCCGTGTTGTAATGGGCAATGCCAAAGCGAACGACGCCGCCGTGGTCTAACAGGCCAAGGCGGCGTGCTGATTCCAGCGCATAGCTGTACCCGGCCCAGCTATATATGCCTTTGTCGACCAGTGCTGTGGCCAGTTCTTTTGAATTGCGCCCATCCAAAGTGAAGGAAATTGTAGGTACGCGATGTGCGGCCCGGTTCGGATTGGTGATGCCGTGGATTTTAAGGCTTGGAATTTTGGATAAACCGTCAATCAACTGCCATCCCAACCGCGCTTCATAGGCTTCCATATTCGCCATGGCGCTATGCAGTCGGGCGCGGCGGTCGGTCAGGCCACCATCGGCCAGGCTTTCCAGATATTCAAGCGCGCCCAAGGTGCCAGCCAGGCATTCATGGTTTTGTGTGCCGGTTTCAAAACAGTCCGGCAAAGCGTCCGGGGCAGGGCGGACTTTATAAGGTGTCAGCGTCTCTAATACTTCCCTACGGCCATAGAGCACGCCTTGGTGCGGGCCATAGAATTTATAGGTTGAACAAACCAAAAAATCGCAGCCCAGGTCCTGCACATCAATTGGCCCATGAGGGGCAAATGCCACGGCGTCGATATAGCTGATGGCGCCAATCTCATGTGCTTTTTTGCAAACTTCTTTAACCGGGTTGATAGTGCCGAAAATATTGCTGGCATAGCCAAGTGCGATAAGGCGGGTTTTGTCGGTAATAACGTCATCCAGCCGGGCGAGGTCATATTCATAGCTTTGCTGGTCAAATTCGAAGAATTTCACTTTCAAACCATAGTCTTGAGCCAGCAATACCCAGGGATGAACATTGGCATCATGGCACATGGCAGACAGGATGATTTCATCACCGGGCTTGAAACTTTTCATGATAGAGCGGCCCACATGAAAGGTTAGCGTTGTCATATTTGCCCCAAAGATGATGTCTCGGTCAGACGGTGCCCCAAGGAAATCAGCTAAAGCTGAACGTGCGCCTTCCACAAGCGCCTCTGCATGGGTGGAGGTCGGAAAGCCTCCTCCCAGATTTGCATTGGCTTCCAACAGACATTCGGTCATCCGCTCAACCACTTGATGAGGCACTTGGGTGCCCGCCGGATTATCGAGATAAATCCGATCATCCCGCATGGAAGGGAAGGCTAAACGAACGCTGTTGATGTCAAATGGCATGAAATTGTCCTCATTATTCGCAGGCATCATTCATAACACCCATTGCATGTCTGGAAATCCTTTTCTAGTCTGTTGCAGTGCAACATAAAGAGACAGCCATGAAACATCCCAAGGACTTCTTCAAGCCACTGGCCATAGGCGCACCGGAACCGCTGCGTGAGCAGCCCACCAAACTTGAACGCATGATTCATTTCTTCCCACCTCATATGGAGAAAATGCGCGCCAAAGTCCCGGACATGGTAACGCAGGTCGATGTGATTCTGGGAAATCTGGAAGACGCCATTCCAGCAGATGCGAAGGAAGCCGCAAGGGCGGGCTTTATTGAAGTGGGGCAGGCCGTCGATTTCGGTGATACAGGGCTGTGGACAAGGGTTAATCCGTTGAATTCGCCATGGTTTCTGGACGATGTGCAGGCATTGGTGGAAGGCCTGGGCGATAAATTGGACGTCATCATGCTGCCCAAGGTGGAAGGCGCTTGGGACATCCACTATCTGGACCAGCTTTTGGCGCAATTGGAGGCGCGCCACGGCCTTAAGAAACCGCTTTCCATTCATGCCATTTTGGAAACGGCCCAAGGCGTGAAAAATGTGGAAGACATCTGTAATGCATCACCGCGCATGCATGGTATTTCCCTTGGCCCCGCAGACTTGGCGGCGAGCAGGGGGATGAAGACTACACGCGTTGGCGGCGGGCATCCTGGCTATGGCGTGCTAAGCGATGGGGAAGACCGGCAATTCCTGCAACAAGATCTGTGGCACTATACGGTCGCACGCATGGTCGATGCTTGCCAGTCTGCTGGAATCAAAGCCTTTTATGGCCCCTTTGGAGATTTCTCCGATCCTCGCGCCTGTGAAGTTCAATTCCGAAATGCGTTTCTCATGGGTTGTGTGGGAGCTTGGACTTTGCATCCCTCACAAATTGCAATCGCAAAGCAGGTTTTCTCACCGGACCCGGAAGAGGTCGCCTTTGCAAAGAAGATTTTAGAGGCCATGCCTGATGGTACAGGAGCGGTCATGATTGACGGTAAAATGCAAGATGATGCGACTTGGAAGCAGGCGAAAGTCATGGTCGATTTGGCGCGTCTGGTGGCCAAGAAAGATAAAGAATTGGCGGGTGTTTACGGCTTATGAGTTTCCTATCTGACAACACAGCCCCGGTTTGCCCGGAAATTATGGATGCCTTGATCAAGGCGAATGAAGATATCGCCCCTGCCTATGGGGCTGACCAATGGACAGCGCAACTTGATGATGTGTTTTCAGATATCTTTGAAAAGCGCGTCGCTGTATTTCCGCTTGTCACAGGCACGGCTGCGAATTCCATTACCGCCGCTGTTATGTCGCCACCCTATGGCACCATATTCGCTTATGAAGAAGCTCATATGGAGATGGATGAGTGCGGGGCACCTGAATTCTTCTCAGGCGGCGCAAAATTAACACTGGTGAGTGGTGATAATGGGAAGATGAGTGCAGATGCCTTTAAGGCTGCTCTAGGTCGTTATTACCGCACTGTTCATATGGCCGACCCCAAAGCCATGTCCATCACTCAATCCACAGAATTGGGCACTGTTTACAGCCTGGATGAAATCCAGGCGCTGACTTCAATTGCT
>JASFRS010000104.1:0-8325 GCA_050114795.1 Sphingomonadales bacterium | reverse complement strand
AATCATGAACAGTCACGCTTTCATAATAATCGAAGATGCGTTTCCGGTCAGCCTTGGTAAATTGTATTTTTTGCAGGAAGGCTGCAAGGACCGCATCGGCCTGTTTGCAGACTTGATGGCGGTAAATTTCCAATGGCGCATAATGCAGCAGGAGCGGATATTTATCGTCCGGGGTATTGGCAAAATCCCAGACCTTTCGCTCTAAAAAGCTATCATCCTGAAGAAACAACTGCCGTTTTTCATCATAGGGCAATTCCATCTGTTCAGCGGCTTTGCGCCAAAAGGCAATCTCTTCATCCCCGAGGCTCAGCTTTTGAGAAAGTTCTGTAAACTTTTCGGGATGATGTAATTTTAAGTGAGCCGCTGCGCTGGCGGCCTTCAGAAGATGGTCTTTGGCCATCGCATTGGTATATAAATTATTGTTCACCAACGCCGTATATTCATCTGGTCCAGTCACCATGTTGATGCAGAAGCGCCCGCCGCGTTCTTCATTGAAAAACCCGATCTGAGGCCAGATGCGCGCGGTTTCAAAAAGCATTTCTGCGCCGAAACGCACAAGAAAGTCCTCATCTCCCGTTGTTTCCACATATTGGCTGATAGCGAACGCAATATCCGCGATGATGTGATATTGCGCTGTGCCTGCGGGGAAATATGCGGAGCTTTCTTTGCCGGAAATGGTCCGCCAAGGGTAAAGCGCACCGATTTTGTGCCCTTGAATGCGCGCATTCGTGCGGGCTTCTTCCAATTTGCGATAGCGATAGATGAGCATCGCCCGCGCTATATCGGGTGCGGTGAAAAGCACGAGGGGAAGGCTGAATATTTCTGCATCCCAGAAATAATGACCTTCATAGCCTTCGCCTGTTTGCCCCTTGGCACCAATGGACGTCGCATCATCTCGCCCACAGCCTTGAAGGATATGAAACATGCAGAATTTTAGAGAGGTATCCAGGCGTTGATCGCCCTTGATATGAACGGCTGCGCCTTTCCAGTAATTTGAAAGGAACTGTTCCTGTTCGTCTTTTAGGCCCTCAAAGCCAAGTTGCCTTGCGTCCGTCATGGCCTCAAAGGCACGGTCTATTGTTGAGCTTTGGTCGGCTTCTGATGACGACGTGAAAACGATGTATTTTTCAAACGTGATGCTGGCACCTTCTGCCAATTCCACGCCGAACGTCTCTTCTAAATTCTGGTCAGCCTTTATATCATGACGCACTTCCCCGATTGTCGTGACGTGATGGCTAATAAGCGAAGTGACGGATATGCCACTTTCCTTGGTTTGCAAGGTGAAACCGCGGACATCCCCTTTTGTATGGGCTTCAAAGTTTTGCCATGGCGTTTCTTTGAATGAGGGGCCAATGCGTGGGTCATGCACCCCTTCGTCACGAGATTCATTTGCCTCTGCGGCCCAGTTAAGATGGGAGGTGATTTCAACTTTTGCCGCGCCGGAAAGGGATGTTACATATAAGCGAATGGCTGCACTATTTGGTCGACCAAAAGAAACCAGGCGCTCAAAGCGAAGCGAAAATCTCTGCCCGTCAGGGGCCTGCCACTCCACCTCGCGGATGACAATGCCTCGGTCCATTTCAAAGCGGCGCGTGTAAGAAAGCAGTTTTCCCTCGTTCAAATCAAAACGATGGCCGTTTAATTTTAATTCGATGGGTAATGCATTTGGTGCAGGGGGGCGGACATCACTTGAATCAGCAAAGCCCACAGCGCTTTCATGATAGCTGATGGGTACACGCTCATAAACGCCGTTTAAATAAATCGGTGCATCACCTGTCAAAGCGTCTTCTTCAAATTGGCCGCGAATGCCGATAAATCCATTGCCTAAAGAAAAAAGAGCGTCACCGCGGTTGCGCAGTGCTGGGTTTAAAGTGGTTTCAGCTAAGGCCCAAGGTTCATTTCTATAACTGGGATGTTCAGGAATTTTATGTGTGGCGCCGACCAACGTTGGACCCCTTCTTCTTTTCTTGCCCTATTCCACGCTTCAACACGCTTGCTTCATATGCTTTGCTGCGCTACGCATAGGCTTAATGAAATGCATTTCATGATGCAATGAAGTTGATGCAATAATCGATAAAAAAAGCTGCAATCCCCATTTTTAATGCAGCAGGGAGGATGGGTTTCATGAAGAATTGGCGGGCGGCAGCTTCACTGCTGCTGACATATTTCACTTTTGCTATTTTGCTTAATAGTGTTGGCTCAGTCATCCTCCAATCAGTCAATTATTTTGGCGTTACGAAAACAGCGGCGAGTACACTGGAGGGCTTTAAAGACCTGCCCATTGCCATCGTCTCTTTCATGGTCGCATCTTTCCTGCCTCGTTTTGGCTATAGAAATTCCATGATGTTGGGCCTGGGCATTGTGACATTAGCCTCAATTGTCATGATTTTCGCAGACAGTTTCTGGGCGACCCGTTTGTTATTCCTTTGTGTGGGTGTGTCCTTTGCTTTGGTGAAAGTCTCTGCTTACTCAAGCATTGGTCTCCTTGTATCCGATAGCAAGCGCCACGCAGGCTTTATGAACACGCTTGAGGGCCTGTTCATGGTTGGTGTGCTTTCAGGCTATTGGCTTTTTGGATATTTTATTGGTGATGATGGAGATCATTCAGGTGCATGGCTCAATGTTTATTGGGTTTTGGCCGGTCTAAGCCTCTTCAATATCTTTATTCTTCTGATTACGCCCTTTGACGAAAGTGGCGCAAAACGTGAAGAATCGCATCTCAAAGACGAATTCCTGGATATGCTGCGCTTGCTTGCGCGGCCTTTGGTTTATGTATTTGTCATCAGCGCGTTTCTTTATGTGCTTATTGAACAAGGCGTGGGTACCTGGCTTCCCACATTTAACCAGGAAATCTTGAAATTGCCTCCGGGCATGAGTGTTCAAGCTGCCAGTATTTTTGCAGCGGGCCTCGCTATTGGTCGCTTAAGTGCAGGTGCGGTGTTAACGCGTGTAAGTTGGTTCCCGACATTATGCTTTTGCATTATCGCGATGGCCGTATTGGTTCTCTCTACCTTACCATTAACACATGGCATTGTAGTGAGTGGTAATGTGACCTGGCTCAACGCACCTATTGCTGCTTATATCTTTCCTATGATTGGTCTGTTCATGGCGCCCATCTACCCGGCTATCAATTCAGTTATGTTGAGTGCGCTTCCAAAACACCAACATGCATCAATGACAGGATTGATCGTTATATTTTCAGCGCTTGGAGGCACTACTGGTTCATTGATAACCGGGTTGGTTTTCCAGCGGTTTGATGGTCAAACCGCGTTTTACTTCTCTCTCGTGCCGATGACTGTGATTTTGCTGACGCTGTATCTCTTTAAACGGGAAGTTGATAAAGCACCGGCTCTGGAACCGGCGTGATAGGAAAAAGGGGGCAGCGCTGCCCCCTTTTTCATTCGGTCAGAATGATCTCATTCCTTAGAAGGTGTAGAGAGATCTTTATTGTGGCGAACCATCCAGCTTTCCGCAGAGGCAATTGCGCCTGAAAAAGCCTGGAATGCAGCTTTTGCTTCTTCTTCGCCAAGCTGTTCAACGACAATATCATAAACCGTTGGATCCGGTTCAGCAAAGCCAGCCCAATTCTGCGAGAAGAGAACCAATGTTACATAAGGTTCTTTCCCACCGACGAGAGTCCAGCTAAAGCCATAATGCTGATCAAAACCACCGGCTTGTAAGGCACCATGAATGGTTTTTGCAGCGTCATACCATTGGCGGACCATACCATGTTTCAGGCGATGTCCGACAAGTTGGATGAGCGGGTAATAGCCTTCAGTTGGCCAGGCAGAAATGTCATCATCATCTTTATCGATGAACATCATGCCTTTCTTTAGATGCTCTGCGACATTTTCCTCGAAATTCGCATTGGCCCGATCGCGGAATTCACCACTTTGATAGGCATCCATATCCGCCCATTTATGACCCCAGGATCGGAAATGTATTTTGTTGCTACCATGTCCGGCAACGACGTCATAAGCATTCCACCGCCACGAGTCGCCATTTTCGGCCCGCCATTTCATATGTGCTTTCATGGCATCGCGGAATTGGTCTTCATGACCAGCTTTCGGTGTCAGAACATAATGAAAGGCGATGTCTCCACCTTCTTCCTGGGCTTGCACGCCGGTGGAAAAGGCAAATGGGACAACTAGTAGAATCAAAGACTTGAGAAGTAATCTCATCGCTTATCCCCCCAATATAAGCGGTCACTTCTAAATAATTGTGTTCAGTCCATGTAAATAAAACTTCAAATACATGTCTGTTTCATGTTGTTTAGGAGTGACTCACTCCAATTACGTTGGGGCCACCGTGGCCCCGAACTTTTAAGAATTTAACATAATTTTTTATTATTTCATAAATACATGGAGTGATTTACTTGCAATATCTTTCATGCAGTTGCAAACCGGATGGGGATGTTTCCAGAAAACTTTAAATACAATTCATCTTCATATATTTTGCATCAATGGGTGACAGCAATTTTGAAGAGTATATTGATCTTTACGGGCCTTTGGTTGCCCGTATTGTTGCTTCTTATGAAGCCAGCACAATATTGCGGCAGGATTTGATGCAGGAGATCTGGCTTAAGGTCTGGCGAGGTATGGCTAAGTACCGGGGTGAGGGAAGTCAGAAGGCTTTCATTGCTCAAATAGCACGGAATCATTGTATTTCTCATGTGGCGCAAATGGCAAGGCGCCCCAAACATACGGTTGTGGATGAAAATGACCCTTCGCCTCATGCGAACCCGGAAATGGAAACCGATGCAGCCTTAAGAAGAAAACGTTTGGAACAGATGGTTCAAAACCTCCCGCTTGAACAACGGGAGGTTGTGGTGCTTATTCTTGAAGGTTTTACACACCGCGAGGTCGCAACAAGTCTCAGTTTGAGTGAGAATGCGGTCACGCAAAGATTTAAACGGGCCAAAGCAACGTTAATGGATGCAATGCGATGATTGATCAGGAATTGAAAGAACTGCAAGCCGCATGGCAATCTGAAACGTATCAGAGTGACGTCGATGTTCTGAAAAATGACCTCAAGCGGTCCATTGCGTCTGAACGTATGCGTAACGTCTTCGAAATAGCTTCGGCCATTGTGGGAGCAATTGCGGTCATTTGGTTTGTCGCTGCCTATTGGTCGGTCCAAACAATAGTTATGGGTATGATCTTGCTCGTGCTTATGTCTTGGGCGATCTGGTACCGCTTCAGAATTCAATCCCGCGTGAGTAATGAGATAACTGGGTCTGTGAAGGACCTCACTGCTTTGGCGTTGCAGCGCAGCCAATTGCGGTTGAGGGAGTTGAGATTGGGTCTTTCTCTCCTCTTTATATCCACAGTCTTAGGTACGGTTTTCGGGCTTGCTTTAAAGAACTCTAAGACAACGACAGTATCAGAAATAGTTGGTTTAAGTCTGTTTAATAGTAATTTATTCGTGGTCGTTGCAGGGATTTTGTTTATTGGATTAATTGCCTGGCTACTGCTGCAAATCAGGCGGGAAAAGCTGAAATCTGAAGGCTATAAAAAACTCGCTCAGGAATTTTCTGAAAAAAATTAAATCTTTTTGCGACAGGTTTTTGCCTGATCGGCGTCTTCTACCCTTGAATGTTCAATTCGCAAAAAGGGTAGGAAGCATGACTACATTGAAAAATGACTTATATGATTTAGTGTTAGGGCGTTTTACGGCTACGCCGACGGGGAATAAGGCCTCATGGGGTGTGACGCTCATTATTCTCGTTCTAGGGATGGCCGGTGCATTTTCTTTTCGGTTTCTTGGCTTGGAGGTTCCCGCTGAGGCTCGGGATGTTTTAACTCAAGATGCATTCGCCACTTCTATGGCTATCACTATTTCCATTTTTGTATTTATTTGCGTTGTTGTCGGTCATTTCTTAGCACCGCATGCTGGTGTAAGAGCGCCTGTGATTGAAGGGCTACTGTCCGGAAAAATGTCATGTACCCTTTTAAATGGGTCATTAAACATTGCTGCTATATTCGGGATCGCTGTGCTGGTTCTTTCTCTCGCGATCGAGCCATGGCTGTTCAGTCAACTTTCTGAAGAGACATTGGCAGCGTTCATAAATTTCAACATGGTGCAAACGCCGTGGATCACTAAATTCCTATATGGCGGTCTGGCTGAGCAGGTTGTAATGGATTGGGCCGTGCTTTCACTGGTATTGTGGTTGAGCTTGAAAACTATTGGGCGTTTGTCACGCAGGGGGGCAACACTGGCGGCGGTCTTCGTTACGGCAGTCGTGGCGACTGCTGTACACGCCCCGACTTTGCCAAGTATTTTACCTGACGCGCCGCAAATACTTTTCCTTTATTACAATGTTTTTGGGTTTTTGGGCGCCTTGATAGCAGCTGCTTTAACCGTCAAGAAAGGTATTGAATCTGCTATGATTTTCAAGCTGACAATCGTTTTTGGAAGCCTTGTGGCAACTTCAATATTCGCTTAATCTGTTGAACCGACCAAAGCTTCCCGTTCCGTATAGGAGCGGGGAGCTTTTATTCAGTTTTACATCCTCAACCACACCTATAAAAATCGTATGTGTAAAAGCGGGAATAGCCTTCTCAAGCCGGCAAATAATATTAGCCGCAGTCTCTTCCAATATAGGTACGCCATTTGGGTCTTCATGCCAGTGCGCTTCTTTAAAACGATCCGGTGCGCGCTCAGGATCCGCGAAAAGTGTGGCCAGTTGTTCCTGATCCGCAGATAAGAGATTAACCGCAAACCGCTTTGAATTTGCGATCAGGTCATGAGCACCCGCGCTTTGGTTCACACAGGCAATAAGAGAGGGCGGGTCAGCAGATAAAGAGCAAACGGCAGTAGCCGTTAAACCGGCCTGGCGTGTGCCATCGCCGGCGGTAATAACCGTTACGCTGGCGGCCAATCTCCGCATTGCTGAAAAGAAACTTTCGCGAATATCTTGATCTTTGTCCGCGCGCATTCTGGCTCCTTCATATTTGGCTCCTACTTAGAGCAACTATGAATGGAAGGAAAGAGGCGGTAGTTGCACGGGTTAGATAAATCGGTTCACAACATGGCGATAGCTGCGGGAAACCTTGACTTCGCCGCCACCTTCCAGAACTAAGAAGCATTCACCATTGGTATAGGGGTGTAGTTCTTTGACCTTATCCAGGTTGACAATAGCAGACCGGTGAACCCTTTGGAATTTAGCGGGGTTAAGTCTTTTTTCCATGGATTTCATGGTTTCACGTAAAATATGGGTTTCCCCATTTGCGTGAATGCACAAATAATCGCCTGCGGCATCGATCCAACTAATTTCCTCAACATCCAGGCAAGTGATCTGGCCGCGGTCTTTGATATTGATCCGCGGGTCATAGCGGTGAGGGGAGGCTTCCTGGGCGAGAATTTCAGGATCAATTTCCGCCGCCCTACCCATATGTTTCAAAAGCTTTATCAAAGCCTGATTTTGAGCTTCCGCATTGCGTTCTTTAAGGCGGGCACGGACATTATCCAGGGCTTGCCGCAGATGCTCATCCTCGATGGGCTTTAAGAGATAATCAACCGCATTGGCGCGAAAAGCTTTAAGCGCGAACTCATCAAAAGCAGTGGAGAAAATTACCAGCGGCATATGCCCGGCAATTAGGCCTTCAAGCACATCAAAGCCCGATAAGCCGGGCATCTGGATATCAAGGAATAAAAGGTCCGGGGCTTCGGCTTTGACGATCTTGATGGCTTCGCGCCCATTGCGACATGTGGCGACGACTTCGATGTCATCAAACTCATCAAGCCGGAGGCTAAGCCCGCGTAAAGCCAAAGGCTCGTCATCTACAAGGACTGTCCGAATTTTCCGTTCCGTCATCTCACCTCTCCGACCTTAATCTTTTGGATGCGCAGGGACTGCCATATGGATGCAAAGCCCGCTTGGCTCATTGGGGTAAAGCTCAAACAGGAAGTCATCCTTGTAAATTTGGCGTAGCCGTTCTTTGGTATTAACCAGACCCACGCCACTTGAATTTGCGCCTGGTTCATGTGGCATATCTTCCGGCAAGCCAGGGCCTGTGTCACATAATATAACATGGAGCTTAGCGTCCCGGATATCCGCTGTAATGCGGAGCGTCCCTCCATCTTCTGAGGGTGCAATCGCGTATTTTATAGCATTTTCTATAAGCGGTTGCAGGATTAGGCTGGGTAGATAGGCGTTTCGTGCATCTTTATCAGCCTTGATTTCCACACTTAATCGATCTTCGAACCGGACTTTCTCAATATCGAGGTAGAGGCCAAGAGCGTGAAGTTCTTGATCTAACGTCACTTTCTGTGTCGGCTGGTTGACTAGCGTATATCGCAGAAAAGAGGACATTTTGGTGAGCA
>JASFRS010000103.1:0-8454 GCA_050114795.1 Sphingomonadales bacterium | reverse complement strand
ACAGAATAACTGTAAGCTCTTCTAACTATTTAGTTTTTTTGAGTTGCATATCCATGTCACGCCCGGTAACACAAGTGGAATGAGTAATTGAGGGCGTATCAATATGGGGCAGGACAATGAAGACGCTTTGGGCGGCGTCGCACTTGGATTATTATCCGAACTCCTGGATTATAGAATTAGAAGCGCACAGCTTTTTACATTTGAACGATTCAGGCACTTGGCCACGCATTTAGGCATCACTTCCGGTCAAGCGGGAGCATTAGTTCTGATTGCAACTAATCCCGGCATTAGCCAAGCCAATTTGGCGCGGGCTATGCGAATCGAGCGCGCAACTATGGGTACAACCATCTCCCGGATGATTGACCATGGCTGGGTCGATCGATTGCAAAATAGCGGCAACCGTAGGGCTTATGCGTTATTTCTTTCAACCAAGGGAGCGAAGCTAATGGAAGACCTGCTTCCCATCATGAAAGAGCATGATCGACTCATAAAATCCAAGCTAACGGAAGAGGAAGCACAGTTATTGAATAGCCTCTTGCAAAAAATGCATGGCTAAAGCGCTTTTCTTGGCGTGTCGTCTTGATTAGGCTCGGATTTCAAGAAAAAGGAGCTTAAGCCATGTCTATCAAAACACCCCTTTGCGACCTACTTGGCGTTGAATACCCCATCATGCTGGCCGGCATGGGTGGAGTTGCTTATGCGGACGTTGTTGCGGCGGTTTCCAACGCCGGCGGATTCGGCACATTAGGCATGGCCAGCTTAAGCGTGAAACAAATTCGTGAACAGGTTAAGCAGGTTAAAGACCAAACGGACAAACCCTTTGGTCTGGATTTACTTGCCGCACTGCCTGAAACATTAGAAGCGACTGCCGATCTCATCATCGAAGAGGGTGTATCCGCCTTTGTTTCCGGGCTTGGGGTGCCCTTCAATATCAAGGAAAAACTGCAATCTCACGGCGTAAAAGTCATGAATGTCTGCGGCGCAGTTCGGCATGCTATTAAAGGTCAGGAGGCCGGGCTAGACGCAGTTATTGCGCAAGGCACAGAAGGTGGCGGCCACACGGGTAAAGTGGCTGGCATGGCGCTTATCCCGCAAATCGTTGATGCAGTTGATATTCCCGTTGTTGCCGCAGGTGGCATTTATGACGGGCGGGGCTTGGCAGCAGCTTTGGCGTTTGGCGCCCAAGGCGTTTGGATTGGCACACGCTTTATCGCATCAAAAGAAGCCCATGCAGGCGACCTCTATAAAGAGGCTGTTGTCACCGCAGGTGATGAAGACACGATTGTCAGCCGCGCCTACTCCGGTAAAACCATGCGGGTGAAGAAAAATGCTTATGTGGCTGATTGGGAATCACATCCCCAAGACATTCAGCCCTTCCCAGCCCAAGCCATGCACTCGGCCCAAGAAGGCGTCATGGGTGGTTTAGCCGGTCAAATTGAAGGACTGGACCCGGACCGCTCCTGCTTCGCCATGGGGCAAAGCGCTGGTGGCGTACATGAGATCAAACCCTGCAAAGATATCATCCTGGAGATGATGGATGAAGCCGAGGCCGTCATGTCCCGGCTTCACGGAATGATTCATTCTTAATCTTTACGCTCAAAAGGGATGGGCTTGGCTGTTTGCGTTGAATGCGCAAGCAGTTTGCCGTCCCCGTCATAAAGATGCGATTCCAGAAAGGCGATGCTGCGGCCCATTTTCATGACTTTACCCTCTGCGCGTAATTTGCCCGGGCGCGCTGCACGCAAAAAGCTGACTTTCATTTCCAAGGTCGGAACGCCAACCTTACCGCGGGAGGCGATGACACAGGCAATTGCTGCCGCATCATCCAACATGGCGGAGACAAATCCACCTTGAACACTGCCCATAGGATTACAAAATTCAGGCTTGGCCTCATATTCGATGACTACCGTTCCGGCGTCAGGGTCAGCCTCAATAATTTTCTGCCCCAACAGACGTCCTGTAGGCGGCATTGTCGCATTCATGCGTTCAATCAGTTGGTCACCGCTTAGCTCAGCCATCACCCACTCCTACCCATGGTCTTTCATTAACCGGCTTTTTTGACGCTGCCAGTCTCTTTGTTTTATGGTTTCGCGCTTATCATGGGCCTTCTTACCTTTAGCAAGAGCGATCTCGAGCTTCACTTTGCCTCGATCGTTGAAATAAAGGCACAGGGGTACGATCGTCATGCCCTGGCGCTGAACGGCACCTGAGAGTTTTGCGATTTCCCGTTTATGCAGTAAAAGCTTGCGCACGCGACGCGGTTCATGGTTATGGCGGTTTCCCTGTTTGAATTCAGGGATATGCGCGTTCACCAAGTGAATTTCGCCATTCTTTGGCTCAGCGTAGGACTCAGCGATATTCGCACTGCCAAAACGCAGAGACTTCACCTCAGTGCCCGTTAAAGCAATGCCTGCTTCAATTGTGTCTTGCAGGAAATATTCATGACGGGCCTTTCGGTTTTCCGCCAGGATTTTAACTTTCGTTCCTGCTTTTGAACGTTGAGGTCGTGCCATGGCTGCTTAATCCACCAAGCCCGCGTGTTTAAGAGCTGCGTCCACCTTTTTCCGAGCGGCTTGAGAAATTGCCACCAAAGGTAGGCGCAACTCTTCTTCACACATGCCGAGGCGCGCCAAAGCATATTTCACAGGGCCTGGAGACGGTTCGCAGAATAATGCGTCATGCAATGGGTAAAGCTGGTCCTGGATTTCAAGCGCACGCGCAAAATCACCAGCCAAACAGGCATTTTGAAATTCTGCACATAGCGCTGGGGCCACATTCGCAGTCACAGAAATTGCACCAACAGCCCCCATCGCCATCATACCCAGCGTCATATCATCATTGCCTGAAAGCTGAATAAAATCAGTGCCACATTGCTGCCGTTGGGCTGAAATACGTCCAATATCGCCGGTTGCATCTTTAACACCTACAATATTCGGGCAGACTGAAGCCAGACGCGCCATAGTCTCAGGCGACATGTCAACAATGACCCGGCCTGGAATATTATAAAGGATGATAGGCAGTTTCGTCGCTTCCGCCAAAGTGCGGAAATGCTGATACAGCCCTTCCTGATTGGGTTTATTATAATAAGGAGAAACGATGAGCGCCGCATCCGCGCCAGCGCGTTCTGCGTGCTGAACAAGCGACAAAGCTTCTTGAGTATTATTCGACCCGCAACCAGCTATCACCGGCACCTGTCCTGCTGCCGCTTCAATGCATAAATCAACGACGCGATGATGCTCGTCATGGCTTAACGTGGGGCTTTCCCCAGTTGTACCAACGGGCACGAGACCATGACTGCCCTCAGCAATCTGCCATTTGACCAGCTTGACGAAAGCCTCTTCATCCAATTTGCCATTTTTAAATGGTGTCACAAGAGCTGGAATCGAGCCTTTAATCTGCGCGATATCAAGCATGGGCTTTACGTCCTTCACATCAAAATTGCATTTGCGCGCACCCTAAACATCTGCGCCCCTTTTGAAAAGAAAAAGCGGTGCCCAGGCACCGCTTTCAAAGCTTTTCAGTTAAGGATAGAAAATCTCTTAATGTTTTTCCTCTTGGCGGCCATAGCCGTGCATAGGCATTTCATCCGCGCTTAGCACGCCATCACCATTTTTATCCATTTTGGAAAAACGGTCTGATGCCATAGCCTCGCGTTCTGATGCATCTAATTTTCCGTCTTTATTTGCATCGTAGCGGGCCTTCATTTCTTCATGATGTTTTTTGCGACGTTCCTGCATTTTCGCATGATGCTCAGCCATCTTGGCTTTATGGGCTTCGCGTGCAGCCTGTTTTTCCTCATCGCTGATAACGCCATCGCCATCTGTATCAACTTTGGCGAAACGACTTTTGTGATGTGCCAGAAATTCGTCCCGGCTGACGGCGCCGTCACCATCCGTATCCATTTTCATCATGCCATGATGCATAGGCATTTCATGATTCATAGGCATTTCATCCTGCATTTTGGACATTTTATCTTGCATTTGGGCGGTAGCCGAAAAGCCAAGAAGTGCGGTCAAAGCCAAGGCAAAAGGCATTATGATTGTAGGGCGTTTTAAACTCATATCTCATGCTCCATCTAATACTTATTAATAATGATACGCATGGAATGAGCTTAACCCTTCGCTTCTTCTTTATAAAGCCCACATGAAGGCTCACATGGACTTCCTTGTTTGAATAAGGCACAAAATAAAGCTCAGATATTTCAAAACTATGGGCGTATTTTGAGTTTATGACACCATCTTCTTCACCCCTAGGTTTCGGCCGCAAAGGCGCTTTAAACCGGCATTTAAGTGGGCTGGAGCTGACATTGGGGCCGCTTTTACTTCTATGTCTTTGTTTGTTGGGGATTGGCGTCAGTTTGCCAGCTTTTGATGTCACCCGCTTTTATTTTCTCCGGGACGAGTTTTCGATTCTCAGTAGCCTAGTGACATTGGCAAATGAAGGGGAATGGCTGATTGTTGTGCTTATTGCCTTGTTTTCCGTGGCTTTTCCAACGTTAAAACTGGCAGCACTATCCAAACTGTTGTGGTGGGATGATATCGACCACGACAAAAGCAAACGCACGGCGCATCTCATTGCCCTGCTTGGCAAATGGTCGATGGCGGATGTGTTCATCATTGCGCTGCTTATCTTAAGCATCAAAGGCAGCTTCATCGCCGATGCTAAGACACTGCCTGGGATTTATGCTTTTGCCGCGTCTGCCCTGTTGGCCATGGGCTTGAGTTTACGCCTGCAAAGCCTGTTAGAAAAATATCAAACGCCTTGAGCCTCTTCTGAAGAGGGAACAAAAATAAGTAGTGATCAAAATAGAGTTATTAGCGTGCCCTCTCCAAAAGCAGCCCCCCAATTCATCCGACTTTCATTAATGTCCACCGCCTAAAACACCGGTGCGAACGGAATAATCGACGGCCAGGCCATAATCCGGATCATCATCGGCCTCAATCATCAACTGCCCAGCTTTATTCAGCAGACGGTGACAGTCATGGGAAAGGTGGCGCAATTGTAGGGTTTTACCCAAGGCTTCATATTTAGACGCGAGCTTCTCAATGGCTTGCAATGCGGACTGGTCCACCACCCGGCTATCCAGAAAATCCACCACAATCAAGGATGGGTCTTTTTCTGGTGTAAAAAGTTCTACAAACCCTTCTGTAGAGCCAAAAAACAACGGGCCTTCGACTTCATAAACCTTCGCACCGTCTTTATCTTCAGAAATTCGTGCATGGATATGTTTCGCATTACTCCAGGCAAAAGCGAGCGCTGACACAATCACTCCAACCACCACAGCAATAGCCAGGTCCGCTGCAACGGTAACAGCGGTTACCAACACAATAACAAGAGCGTCAGTTAGGGGAATACGTCGCATGACTTTGAAGCTTTGCCAGGCAAAAGTACCAATCACCACCATAAACATCACGCCGACCAAAGCTGCAAGCGGGATTTGCTCAATAACAGGAGAAGCCACCAGGATGAATGTCAGCAAGAATAGCGCGGCTGAAGTCCCTGAAATTCTTGTGCGCCCACCTGATTTGACATTAATCATCGACTGACCAATCATCGCGCAACCACCCATGCCACCAAAAAAGCCCGTGATGACATTCGCAGCTCCTTGCGCCACACATTCCTGCGATGCCCCGCCGCGTTTGCCAGTGATTTCTCCAACCAGGTTCAAAGTCAACAGGCTTTCAATCAAGCCAATAGCTGCCAAAATAAGGGCATAAGGAAAAATGATTTGAAGGCTATCCCAATTAAGTGACACCATTGGCACATGAAATACAGGTAGGCTTCCTTCAATAGATGCTAAATCTCCAACACGCGGTACATCAATGCCCAGCGCGATAACGAGAACAGCGACAATCCCAATGCCAGCCAGTGGGGCTGGAACGGCTCTTGTGATTTTCGGCATCACCCAGATAATAGCCATGGTCAGGACGACCAAACCAAGCATTTTCACCAAAGGCCAGCCCGTCATCCAGGTTTTCACACCATCTACCCCCACGACTTGAAACTGCGTGAGCTGCGCTAAAAAGATGACGATCGCCAAGCCATTTACAAAGCCTAGCATCACAGGATGCGGGACGAGCCGAATGAATTTACCCAGGCGAAAAATACCCGCACCAATTTGCAGAATTCCCATCAGCACCACAGTGGCAAAGAGATATTCAACACCATGCTGCGCAACCAAAGCCACCATCACCACAGCCAAGGCGCCCGTCGCGCCCGAAATCATACCGGGACGACCACCGATAAGAGCCGTCACCAGGCCTACCAAAAAGGCGGCATAGAGACCTACCAAGGGATGAACACCAGCCACAAAAGCAAAAGCCACTGCTTCGGGCACCAAGGCCAAGGCCACTGTCAAGCCAGATAAAATTTCGGTTTTCAATGTTGCGGGAGAAAGCACGGCGGCATCTCGACGCCGCCAATCAGTCAAATTCAACCGCGCAGCAAATTCTGCAAGCGTGGACTTGGTCACAATACTACTTCCTGTCAGGGAGGTTATTTATCGATTTGAAGTGCGGCGTGTAACACGAGGGTCATGATGCTTCAATAGCGATTCCGCGCAATTGTCACTTCACTATGAACCGCTACAGACAAGATAAGTCCAAAGGCAATCATCACCGTCATAGTGGCTGAACCGCCATAAGAAACCAGCGGCAAGGGCACGCCCACCACAGGCAGCAGGCCCATCACCATGGCGACATTAATGAAAATATAAAGAAAAACAGTCATCGACAGCCCCATGGCCAGCATCCGGCCAAATTGACTGCGTGCCCGCATGGATACAACGACACCATAAATAAGGACAATCATATAGGCGCTAAGCAGTATCAAGCCGCCTATAAGGCCCCATTCTTCAGCCAACATGGTGAATATAAAATCCGTATGCATTTCAGGCAGGAAATTCAAATGGCTTTGAGTACCTTGCAAATAGCCTTTTCCAGATAGGCCGCCGGACCCCAATGCGATTTTTGACTGGGTAATGTGATAGCCTGCCCCCAACGGATCGCGTGAGGGGTCAAGAAATGTCAATACGCGGTCCTTTTGATAGTCTCGCAAAAATTGCCAGCCAATGGGAATAGCCGCCAAAGCAGCAGTCCCACCCGCTATAAAAAGCCACATGCGCATCCCTGATAAAAATATCATTGTTATTCCACCCGCCATAAGCAGAAGTGACGTCCCCAAATCAGGCTGCCGCACGACTAAAGCAACGGGAAGAAGCATCAACAGAACGGGCTCAATCAGGCTTGATAGGCGTTTAGATTTTTCCAGCGTTAAGCCGTGATAATAACGCGCCAATATCAATATAAGCGCTACCTTCATCAACTCAGATGGCTGAAGACGCATGAATTTCAAATCAATCCAACGCTGTCCACCACCACCCGCTACGCCGAACAATTCAACAGCAACCAGCAAGATAAGCCCCAGCCCATAAAGCGGGAACGCCATACGCATCCAAATACGGATATCTACCAACGCGATACCCAGCATAAGGGCAAGTGCAAAGCCAAAGCGAATGGCTTGCCGCGTTGCCCAAGGATCAAAACTTCCATCGGCAACTGAATAAAGAACCCCGATACCTGCGCCAGCGATCGCACAAATTACCAGCACAATCAGCCAGTTAATACGACCCAGTTTACCTAATAGAGTCAGCCTTTGACCGATACGTGCTGCCATGCTCACCCCTTTCGCACATCATCGGCTGCAACGGCTACATCCGCCTTGGACTTCGCCATTGGGTCAAGGTCTAATGCCGCAGACAGGATATCGCGCACAATAGGCGCTGCCACCGACGAGCCACCGCCGCCATGTTCAACCAGCACAGAAACAGCATATCGCGGTTTGATCACCGGGCCATAGGCGATAAAAATGGCATGATCCCTCTCTCGCCAGGCGAGTTCATCATTATCGAGAACCCCAGTTTCACGCTCAGCCTTGCTGATACGTCGCACTTGAGATGTACCGGACTTACCGGCCATGCTCTGCCCTTCTTTGCGAATGCGCGCTTTGAAAGCGGTGCCATCCACTTTATTGACCACATTCACCATCCCTTCACGCACTAGATCCAAATGTGACTTTGGAATTGGAAGTGGCAAGGCAGGTATCACTGTCGCATCATCTAAAATACGAGGAACCAGAGCCTTTCCTGTTGCGAGACGTCCTGCCAAAACTGCCAGTTGCAGCGGCGTTGCAAGCAGTGAGCCCTGGCCAATGGACATATTCAATGTTTCACCACCCAGCCAGGATCGCCCATAGACCCGACGTTTCCATTCGGGATCAGGAACCAACCCCGCCTTCTGCCCCGGGATTGGCAAATCAAAACGGGAACCAAGGCCAAATTGGCGCGCCATATCCGCGATAGCCTGAACACCCAATCTTTCAGCCATATTATAATAATAAATGTCACAGCTATGACGTATTGAGCCTTCCAAATCCACATGACCATGGCCGCCCGGC
>JASFRS010000102.1:0-8534 GCA_050114795.1 Sphingomonadales bacterium | reverse complement strand
AATTGGTGGAAGATAAGGAAGAGCTTCGTGAAGCCATGAATGCGGCGTTATTAGCCGCGAAGGCTTTGCCAAGTGACAGCTGGCTTGGGCGGCTGCGGGATAATCAGCCTTTTGGCCCGGCAGAACGCTTTTTGGAACGGGTGCGTGCGCATCTTCTTATTCGTTCTAAGGGCCGCGATGACGGACATGGGCTGGAAGCTGATGTGATTGAGCCTGTTGAAGGTCTGGTGGACGCAGCGCAGGAACTGTTGGTCGCTTTGGATAAAGTCCTGAAACCTTTAGCCGCGCTTGCTGCGGGTCTGGTCAAGATGCTGGATGATGAGGCGGAGCATCTGGAAAGCGAGACCCGCGCGCGGATTGAGGGGGCTATACGGTCCTTGCGCCTGCGCCTGGATGGGGGGCTGATTGCCTGGCGTCAAATGCTTGAAAGCTTGGGTGGTGAGCGGGCCGAAGGCGTGGTTGATTGGTTTATATTAAACCGTGTCCAAGGCCGTGATTTTGACGTGGGTATGCTCCGCCATTTAATTGACCCGACAAAGCCCTTTGCCAAACATGTGTTGGGACATGCGCAAGGCGCGGTAATGACTTCTGCGACCCTGCGCGATAAACGCCCTGAGCCGGACATGATGGACGGGGAGGACTGGCGCACGGCGGAAGTGCGCTCAGGGGCGACCCATTTATTGCTACCGCCCAAACGTGTGGCTATCCCATCGCCCTATGATTATGCGGAACACACCAAAGTCATTGTCGTCAATGACGTGGATAAGCGCGATGCAGCGCAGGTGGCGGCCGCTTATCGTGCTTTATTCCTGGCCTCTCAAGGGGGGGCTTTGGGCCTGTTCACTGCCATTGCGCGCTTGCGCGCGGTGCATAACCGTCTGGTTGCCCCTTTAAGTGATGCAGGGCTGCATCTTTATGCCCAGCATGTGGATCCCATTGATACGGGCACTTTGATTGATATTTTCCGCGCGGAAGAACATGCCTGTCTTTTGGGTACGGACGCTGTGCGCGATGGTATTGATGTGCCGGGAAATTCGCTGCGCCTTATCGTCTTTGACCGCGTGCCCTGGCCACGTCCGACTATATTGCACCGGGCGCGCAAGGCTGCCTTTGGTCGTGGCTATGATGATTTGATTGCACGGCTGCGCTTAACCCAGGCTTATGGGCGCCTTATACGACGTAGTGATGATAAGGGCGTCTTTGTCATGTTGGACGCGTCTTCCCCCACAAGGTTGTTTTCCGGCTTGAAAGAGGGTGTTGAGGTACAGCGCATGGGCCTTGCCGAAGCTGTTCGTGTCACAAAGTCCTTTTTAAATGAAAAAAGGGACACCCAAGTCCTTGCAAGGGATGATCTGCTTGCCTAAATTTAAGCGTCTTAAAATCTTAGATATCAGGACTTAACTCATGAGTGACTTTCAATCCGGCTCCATTTCCCCGCATACCGCTTTGATTTATCTGATGGTTGTTGTGGCAGGCGTGGACCGTAATCTATCGGATGTGGAATTGGCACGCATGGGTCAATTGGTCCGCAATATGGCTATTTTTGAAGATTTTAATCAGGAAACGCTGGTTTCAGCGGCGGAGGATTGTGCCTCTATTCTCTCAGAAGAGGGTGGCTTTGATGCGGTGCTTGAGCTGATCTATGGCGCTTTGCCTGACCATGTTTTGGAAACCGGCTATGTAATTGCCTGTGACGTGGCCGCCGTGGATGGAAAGCTGAGCGAGGAAGAACTTCGCGTGCTGGAGCTTATCCGTCATAGATTTGGCATTGACCGTTTAGCCGGGGCTGCGATTGAACGCGCAACGGCGGCACGCTACGCCAAGCTCTAATACCCATTCGAGGGGTGTGACTTTGGGCGATGGGGCGGATAGCCCGCCCCGTTAAGTCTTGGGACTCACTAAAAGCTCTAAAGCGTGGAGCAGACGTTCAACGCCCACTGCAAGCAAAGCGGCTGGGATGGCGCCCTCTAATATCAAGCCGGTATCATCTAAACGAATGCCAGTTAGAATCGGTTGTCCATATCCCCCGGCACCAATTATAGCCCCCAATGTTGCTAGGCCCACATTGATAACGGCGGCGGTTTTTACCCCCGCTAAAATCGTTGGCAGTGCTAGCGGGAGTTCCACGTGGCGCATGCGTGCACCAGGCGGCAATCCCATGGCGTCCGCTGAATCCAATAGACCTTGGGGAATGGTGCTTAGCCCTGCGTGGCTGTTCCTAATGATTGGCAGGATGGAATAAAGGAAAAGCGCTGCAATCGTTGGCGCCGCCCCAATGCCAAGCAGGGGGATGAGCACCACAAACAGGGCCAAAGCCGGAATGGTCTGCATGAGCCCCGCCATGCCTAAAATCACAGTGCCTGTTCGGGGCCTTTTATAGGCCAGAATGCCCAGAGGTACGGCGATAAATATGGCAAGGCTCAAGGACAGGGCAACCAATCCAAGGTGTTCAAGCGTCCGTGCAAGTAGTCTATCCCAGGGACTTTCCTGTTCGATTGTTGTGAGAATACCTTCTTGTTTTAAGAAATCTTGTGCCACTTGTTCTTCCGCTATGCGGTCAATGCGTGCAGCCTTATTCATGGCGATCATTTTAGGGGCAGTGATATGTCCGGCTATGGCATTTAAGGCTTTGACAAAAGCGGGTGCTCGTTCCTTTAAATCAGCACGATAGAGATAAAGCGCGTCATAGCGCGGGAAATGTCCGCGATCATCTTCAAGTGCGAACAAGTCAAAGGCCGCAATTTCCGCATCCGTCGTATAAAGGTCTTTCACATCAATGGAACCCGCCAACAAGGCACGATAGCCCAGGTCATGATCCACGCCGCGCACATCTTTATGCACCAGGCCGTAGCTTTGCCGTAGTGCTGGCCAGCCATCGCCCCGGTCCATGAATTCATTGGAAAAACCCAGCGCAAGTTCGGGGTGGGTGTTTAAGTCGCTGATGGTTTTCAGTCCAAGCTCTTCAGCACGGCTCCGCAGTAGGCCCACAGCATAGCTGTTGTTGAACCCAAGAGGGTCCGTCATTTCAACGCCATAGGCTTTTAGCGCTACACGCAGGTCTTTAAGAGTGGTAATCTCTTCGGCTTCAAGCGTTTCTTGAAATAAGGTGCCGCTGTAATCGGGGTAAACATCAATCTCACCGGACAGGAGCGCTTCCCATAATATACGGCTGCCGCCCAATTCTTTTGCATGGTGGGCTTTGGCCCCCGTCGATTGCGCCAACCCTAAAGCTATGTCCCCTAAAATCACATTTTCAGTGAATTTCTTGGACCCGATAGTGATATCTTGTGCCTGTGCTGCAAAAGACATCATGAAAAAAAGGCATAAGAGAAAACGCATCAACCCAGCTCCTTCTCTGATTGAAGGAAGCGGGCGACAAAGTCATTTGCAGGTGTGTTTTCAAATTCTTCAATATGCCCTTGTTGCACAATACGACCGTCACCCATCAATATGACCCGGTCGCCGAAGAAGCGTGCTTCATTCAAGGCATGGGTGACTAGCACCACGGCTTTTTTCAAGCTTTTGAAGATATCCCGTAATTCAAGCGCCAAGTCGTAGCGCGTGATAGGGTCCAGCGCTGATAAGGGTTCATCAAACAGCATGACTTTGGGATCCAGCATTAAGGCTCGCATGATGGAAACCCGTTGCCGCTGGCCGCCTGAAAGCTGGTTTGGAAAACGCTGCAATTGCTCTGTTTCCAGTTGAACAAGACCTGCTAATTCCTGGACCCGCGCATCAATGTGCGCTGCATCCCATTTCAAATAACGCGCCATCAATGTCACATTATCCTGCGCACTTAAATGGGGAAAAAGCCCTCCATCTTGAATGACATAGCCGATTTGACGGCGGACCTGGATCCAGTCTCCATCAGCAATGTCTTGGCCTTCAAAGCGGAGCGTGCCACTATCAGGACGCACCAAGCCTGCAAGCAAACGAAGCAAGGTCGATTTGCCTGAGCCTGAGGGGCCGATTAATGCAACGGTTTCCCCAGACTTTAAATGAAAGTCCGTGGGCTGTAAGGCGATGGTGTCACCAAAGCGTTTTGATATTTGGGTTAAGTCAAACATGCGGCCATGATGACGGCTTCGCTCATGGCGTCAAGGTTTGAAGGCTGGCGATGGGGGATTTCGTGAAGCGCATTATGATATTTCGCCATGCAAAGTCCGACTGGGGCGACCCGGGCGTTAAGGATTATGACCGTCCTTTAAGCGCGCGTGGTGAGCGTGATGCTTATCGCATGGGGCAGTTTTTTCATGAAGAACGCCTGCGCTGGGATGCAGCATTGGTGTCAAGCGCCCTGCGCTCCATGCAGACCTATGACCTCATGGACCGGGGCTTTGAACAGATGACCGTGGACCCGCAAATCAGCGGGGCACTTTATCTCGCAAGTGTTGAACGTATTTTACAGCTTATCCATGGTCAGGATGAACGGGCGGGCAGCTTGCTCCTTATCGGGCATAATCCAGGGTTTCATGAACTCGCCCTGATGCTTCTCGCGAATAACGAGGAAAGCGTCCCTTATGCCGACAAATTTCCAACGGCAGCGCTGGCCATGATTGATTGCGATGTGGATCATTGGGCCGATATTGGCCCAGGTTGTGGGCAATTAGCGCTTTACCAAAGACCTAAAGCCCTCGCTTAGAAATGGCGGGCAATCCGTAACTGGATAAAATCATCATCGGCTAAGAATTGCAGCGGATCACCGCTATCGACCCCGGTAAACAACCGTGCGTCTACAGAAATAGACCATTTAGAACCCAGCCTACGGCTCATCTCCACATTAATGGCGTTACCATCGCCGTCGAGGTCGACAACTGCCCCCGCCAAAATCTGAGTGCCTGCCACATCGTTGGAAGACCAGCGGAGGCCAAAGAATAAATCATCTTCAAAGGGGGCGAGAAGATTATCATCCCGCTCGTCATAGAGATATTCGGCTAATACGCCCAAATTACCCGCGCCATCACCTACATTGAAAAAGCTATATTCAAAGCCCGCAGCGAAGGCAGCGAAATCGTCAAAGTCGTTCCATTGATGAATGGCTTCCGTCTTAAGCAATAGGGGCCCGAATGTGGCCTGCACGTCTACGCCCGCCTGTTTAATGACGTCATAGCGAGGAATAAGTACCGGTGCGCCCAAGGCGTCCTGGCCCAATAATAAACGAGGGTCGCGGGCATTGCCGGAGAAATAGCTCAGCCCGATATCAAAAGGTCCTGCCGCCTTGCTCCAGCGCGCGGCCCAGGTAAAACGCCAGTCTTCATCATCGGACTGCCACTGGGTTTGTGAGCGGTCGATGGGCAAAGGTGTATTGGGGCGTCCTTTGCGTCCGGCGAAATCGCGCTCCCTGCTCCAGGGCAGGGCATAGAAGCTGAAAGTGCCGATATCAGACACATAGCGGACATTGGCCATCAACTGGCCCAGCTTATCTTCCTGGTCGATGTCTTCGAGCGCATCATCCTGGTTGATGATGTCCACCAAATGGACGGATTCCGTCACGCCCCAAAATACGGTGTCAAATCCGAGACGAAGTTCCAATGGGCCAAAAGCGCCGACATATTTGGCTTCTCTGATATCCGCATGGGTGCGGCCATCGTCTTGTACGTCCACCCGGCCAAAGGGCGCGATGACGATTTGCTGGTCCCCGCCGTCCCAGTTGAAGGTGACTTTAGGTGCGAGCGCGAATGACCCGGTGAAATGGCTGGAGACGCCATCATCCGAATTTTGCGGGAAGCTGCGCAGTTCAGCCTCGACAAAACCTGAAATTTCAGTCGATGGCTCTGCCGTTCCGCCAAAGGTTTCAAGGTCTGGAAAATCAGGGATGACATAATCATCCGCAGGTTCGGTTGTTTCTGTCGGTGCTGTCTCAGCAGGTGTCGTTGGGGCAACCACTGTTGGTTCAGGTGTTGCAGGTGTTGGCGCAGGCGCTTCAACTTTGGGCGCAGGGCTGAAATCCATCACCAGCCTTGTGCCTGTCCCCAATCTAGCAGGTAAAGTGAAACGCCGGCGGAGTGCCATACGTTCCTCAGCCTCGACCTCAATATAAGGTGGGTTGTCGCCGCGGGCGGGGACGAACCGCCCAGCCACCTGGTCTTGAATGAAATTTAAATTGGAGGGGGCTTGAGTATTGTCCGGCAAGATGATGAGAAGCTTATTATTCGCAACGCCGAAGCGCACAGGAATATCTTCATCCAAATCAAGGACAAGACGTAAATAGCCTTCATGGCGGCCTGTCCGCACGCCCTGTAAGGTTGCCGCATCCGCAATGGATGCCAGAATCACGACGGCCGCGCTGGCCATAAGGGCGCAAAAACCCGGTTTGAAAACAGTCTTTGCCATGGTTAGCGCGCGTCCCTCCTTGCGCTGCTTAACTGTTTTGAGGTTCTTATTATTGCCGCGTTAAGCTGGTGCGGGAAAAATCCGCTTCATCCAGGCCTGCACCGAATTTAAAGCGCGACCAGAGAAGCTGTGTCGACTTGCCCGTTTTGTGATTAGTCATCACAAGATCATGGGCCCGCCAATATTTTTCGCCATAAAGACGATAGGCTTTAAATACAAGAGTCTTTGAGTGTTCACCCCTGCGGTCATAATATTCAATACGTTGATTTCTTAAATGCTGTTTGTCAATCCACACAAGCATCTTTGTATAACCACTATATTTATATTTTGGCTTGCGTTCGATAACTTCACACATCAATGCGCCACAAGGTTCAGTCCGCAAATAGCGATAGCTATATTTGTCCACTTCTGCCGCAGCCATGTCTTCATAGGCAAATTCGGACCCCATGAAAGGCCCAGCGCGATTGCCTGAGGCAATGCGTTTCACGCGTTTCAGTGCAGGCAAATAAAGCCACTGATTATCTGCCTCTAAAATTTCGGCATGGGTGAGAAGCGCTGTACCTTTCACATCGGCAGGGCTGTGGAACACGACCAAAGACCAGTCGCCTGCATCATCTTTGGGGGCTTCCAATGTTTTGATTAAGAGCTGACGTGTTGCTTCCTGCCCTTGGGCATCGCGAAGAATCATGGTGAGGGCCGCCATGGAATCTTGGAAACCTTGGTCTTTCGCATCAGCCGCACGCGCGATAGCCAAGCCCTTTTCCTCTGCTGTTGAGGCAAAGGAATTTAAGCTTAAAAAAGAAAGGCTTAATACGGTGATAGTGAAAAGAAAATAACGCAGCATCAGTTTTTGTTTTCCAGTAAATACAAAGCTGTCTTTTTGAATTACAATAAATCTATTAAAGATTTCTGTATTAATGCAATTCGTTTTTTTAAAGAAGTCAGCCTTTAACATTACCGGAATGCCTTCACAATAGATTCCAGAAGCTTCGCCAATTGCAGCGAAACTTTCATAGTAAAGACAAGTATTTAATTGTTCAAAAAAATTTACAGTTAAATGTCGCTTAACGGCGCTTTTCAATCGCATCCCATATGGCGGCTGCTAAATCGACGCCGGACAAGCGACCGATTTCCTGAATGCCTGTGGGCGAGGTCACATTGATTTCTGTGAGATAATCGCCAATGACATCAATGCCGACGAAAATCAGGCCGCGCTCACGCAAAGCTGGGCCAATTGCTGCGCAAATTTCTTTTTCCCGCTCTGTAAGGTCGGCTTTAACCGCGGTCCCACCCACATGGAGGTTGGAACGGCTTTCCCCCTTTGCTGGAACGCGATTCACAGCGCCCATGGGCTCCCCATCAACAAGGATGATGCGTTTATCGCCGTTGCGAACATCGGGTAGATAGCGCTGAACCATCATGGGTTCACGCATCATGTCCGTATAAAGCTCAATCAGGGCGTTGAGGTTTTCATCATCTTCACGAATACGGAACACGCCAGCACCACCATTGCCGAACAGCGGCTTGATAATGATGTCCTTATGCTTTTCACGGAAAGCAAGAATATCATCCCGATTCCGGGTGATAAGGGTTGGCGGCATCAGCTCCGGAAAATGCGTGACGAAAAGCTTTTCCGGCGCATTGCGGACATGAACCGGGTCATTCACCACTAAAGTCTTAGGGTGAATATGCTCAAGCAGATGAGTGGCCGTAATATAGGCCATGTCAAAAGGCGGGTCCTGACGCATTAAAATGACGTCCAGAGTGCTTAAATCGATCTGGGTTTCCGGGCCAAAGCTGAAATGATTGCCTTTTTCCGGACGCACCGTCAGCTTGCGCGCCTTGGCCATTAAACGCCCTTCTTCAAAGGAGAGGTCTTGCGGCAGATAATGATACAGCACATGGGCGCGCTTTTGCGCTTCCAAGGCTAAAGCGAAGCTTGAGTCCGCCAATATATCAATATTGTCAATCGGGTCCATTTGAATGGCGACATTCAGGGCCACGGTGTTTCTCCTTATCTTCTCAACCCCAGCCCTTTAGCAAAAGCCGGGGCGCACCGCTATATCTTAAAAATCGACAATCTGTTTCGCGTGAACGGGCAATCCATTTGCGCGCACATATAGCCCGTCCAGGCGTTGGTCGTGTTGGAGAAATTCCGGATGCTGGGCGATGAATAATTCAGCCGCTCTTTGAATGCGCTC
>JASFRS010000101.1:0-8576 GCA_050114795.1 Sphingomonadales bacterium | reverse complement strand
GGCTAAGGTCCGTTGGGGCTGCAAGCGCGTTTTGCTCAGAAATATTGCTGAGTTTTAAATCAACTCTGACCGGTGCACCAATAGGCACGAAGCCATTTGGAACACGGACATCAAGTGTTGCTTCAGGCAGTTCTGCAGCCTCTTCATCAACCGACATGGGGGCAGTGGAATAGCTTGCGCCAAATGGCACCATTCCAGGTCGGACCCATGCGTCCGGCATATGTTTCAAGCGTTTTTCATCGTCAGCATTGAACCGCCACAAGACATTGTCAGGGAAGGGGTTCGATGTTGTTCCGCTTGCGGCAATAACGCCGGTCGTGTTCATAAAGCCATTGTCCACAGCATTATGGTAGAGCCCCATAGCATGGCCGACTTCATGCACGGCCGTGCGGAAATAAGGTGCTTCCGCCAAACCGAAGCGCTTGCCTTTCACTTTTCCCCATTGGTTCGTGTTGGGAATGGTCCAATGGCTTGCGATGGCTGCACCTTCCCTTGGTACGTTATTTGAGTCCGTGCCACCATTGTCGTACATGATGCCGCGGCTTGTGACGTCGATGCGCCTGATACACAGGAGATGGTACCGCCATTCACTATCGAGATCGGCTGTGTCTCTCCATTTCAGCATATGTTTGTGCATCTCCGCCGTAGACCAGGATTCGCCGCTGGCTTCAGGCAGATTGACATCGCTTTCTACGACGGTGAGCTTCCAGCCGATTTTCTTAAAGACATAGCGCCAGTCGATGTCGTCGTCATTACTGTCGTTGTATCCGCTTTCCTCAGGATATTCTGATTGGCGGACACGGTCGACTTCAATCATAGCCCTGCGCAGATAGTTTGAAACATGGGCCATGGTCAGCGTGCCAATAACAGTGCCACTGCTGTTTTTTATGTCACCGGTCAAATAATCTGTGCCGCTGGGATATCCTGAAGGTGCGGTCTTCCAAGTCATTTGTGCGGTATATTTACCATCAAGGCTCCAGGTCTTGGTCGTTTGATTATAGCGATACAAGCTGTAGCCCAGGGCAAAGCTGTTTCCAAAGGTAATGCCTTCCAACATGCGGGTCACACGCATGTAGTACCGGTAGTTCGCCCGCTTAAAGATCGGGATTTTCGTATGTGTCGGCTCCGGTTCCCGGCGGAATGGGAAGGTGTAGCGGTGAGCATATAAATCACCGCTGGCCGTCACATCTCTGAAATTGTGCCGCTCCACACGCAAAGTGCCATCATAGTGGACAAATTGGCCTAATGTTTGTGGGGTCAGCCGCAATACATAACAACCATGCCGCAACATACGCAGTCTGGGCAGGGGTATCCTGCCTGGTTGTAAAGCGCGTGTCGCAGAGGTATTGACGGCTGTCAGGTCTAGACCTCCATCTTCCGCAAACTCGTCCTCAAAGTATGTGTCTTGGAGGGCTTGGAGCATGTCTGGGAGCGGAGGTGTGTTTGTTGATCTGGTTTCAAATTGAGTCTTCATAGTATTCCCCCTAAGGATCAGAAGTGATCGGAAGTGTCTAAGCGGCCTCTAAAGGACCGTAGGCGGTGCCCGCACGCATCAAATCTTGAGATATTGTGCGGTTTCAAGAATAAATAGAAAACAATATAGAAACTTAATAAGATAAAATAAAAAAAATCTAAATCTGTATATAGAAAATATTTTAAAGAAATGAAAAAGTTACTTATATATCAGAATAAATTATTTGTCATTAAAAATGATTGCTTTTGTAATGTTATATCAAAATAAAATCCACTTTTACTACGATTAAATGTATTTTTTTTAGATCAATTTATCTTGTTAAGATTGCATTTTTATCTGTAATTACGCGAAAAAATATATATGTGAGGAGAATTTTAGTCGCGTAGGGGAGGCAAGTTTGCAAGTTTCAAATTGTTGATTGTGATTCAAATATATCAACTACGGGATCGATTCTGCTGTTCGGCTAGTTAAAACTGTGGTTGTGCGTTTGGCTATATATCGCCTGGCCTATTTGTCGGAACTTATCTCCGTTTTTCAATTGGATATACCGGCTTTGAGGGAAATGAGGTATGAAGGGGTAATTGAATTGGTCAAAACGTCCATGAAGGATGTGGCGGCAAATGGGGGTTGGGTTTTGAAACGATTTTGGCGTGGGTTGATCAAACCTCGGAGCTGGATTGCAGCACTGCTGCTCATAACGCTTGTTGTTGTCTTTTTTGCTCTCGGCTATTTGGATTATTTGCAAGAGGCGAAGGACATTCTGGATTCAGAGCGTTTGTCCTTTTATGTCGGTGACCTCAGACTTTCAGCTTATGTCCTTATCAAAGCCACTATTACTATCATTGCTTTATTTTGGCTGGCCGGGCTGCTGTCTGACTTTGGCGAAAGCCGGATAAAGAGATTGCGGCATATTCGTGCGGCTAATAGGGCTTTGATGATTAAGGCTCTGCAAATTGTCGCTTATTTTCTCGCTTTTATCATTGGCTTGGATGTTCTGGGCATTGACCTGACGACCTTGACCATTTTCAGCGGTGCCGTGGGTATTGGTGTTGGTTTTGGGCTTCAAAAAATCGCGTCGAATTTTATCAGCGGCCTCATTTTGTTATTTGAAAAATCCATTGAGGCTGATGATTTGATTGAATTGTCCGACGGTACATTCGGTTTTATTCGCTACACGAGGGCGCGTTATATTCTGGTTGAGACCTTTGATGGCAAGGAAATCATGATCCCTAATGAGGATTTCATCACTAGCCGGGTGACTAATTGGACGTTTACCAATTCAAAAGGGCGGGTCGAAATTCTTATTGGCGTGTCTTATGAGAGCGATATTGAAAAGGCGCGGGAATTGATACTGGAGGCGGCGAATGAGCACCCGCGGTGTATTAATGAGCCGGCGCCAGTTTGCTATCTCCGCAACTTTTCAGACAGTTCTGTTGATTTCCTTTTGTTCTTCTGGGTGGGTGATGTAACCGCCGGGCGTTATGAGCCGCAAAGTGACGTCATGCGCTCTATTTGGAAGAAGTTTAAAGAAAATAATATTACCATTCCTTATCCACAGCGTGACATTCATCTAAAATCTGGCGGGAAGGCGATTGGGCATGACCAGGGCTGATCCATATCTTTTTGCTTATGCCTTTGATGGCAAAGGTGGTGGTCGATCTTTAGAGGGATCCGAAGTCGCTAAGACAGTCCGGAGCAAGGCACTGGCCTGGGCGCATTTAGACGCAACGCATAAGGGTGCGCGCCGCTGGCTGCGTGAGGAAATTGATTATCTTGACCCGCTGGTTGTTGAGGGGCTTTTGGCTGATGAAACCCGGCCTCGTTTTGAGCAATTTGGTGATGGCGTATTACTTATTCTGCGCGGTGTGAATCTGAATGAAAACGCTCAGGCAGAGGATATGGTCTCCATTCGAATATGGGCGGATGCGCAAAGGATTATTTCCGTGCAAAGGCGGCAGCTACGTGCGGTTCAGGACATTCGCACAATGCTTGTGGACGGTAATGGGCCAAAGTCGATGGCTGAATTTCTTTGTGTCCTGGTAGCAAAATTATTTGATCGTATGAATCCGCTTTTGACGGAGTTGAATGAAGGCACGGATGCAATTGAAGAGCGCATTTTGGAAGAGCCAGAAATGAGCCAGCGAACGGCCATAGTAGAAATGAGGCGAAAGGCCATCATTCTTAGGCGCTATATGGCGCCGCAGAGAGATGCAATTGACCAATTGCGCATGGCGGATCTGGAATGGTTAAATGAATTGAACCGTAGGTATTTGCAAGAAAGCTATAATATCATTACCCGCTATATTGAGGATTTGGAATCGATCAGAGAGCGAGCGCAGATTGTCAAAGACGAATTGGCAACGACAATGGCAGATCGCTTAAACAAGAATCTTTACGTCTTATCTGTTATTGCTGCGGTCTTTCTGCCCATTAGTTTTTTAACAAGTCTGTTTGGCATAAATATTGGCGGCATGCCGGGCATCGACAGCGGTCTGGCATTCTGGATTTTCTCTGGTTCCCTGGTGGTTGTTGTTGCTTTGGAAATTATAATTTTTAAATATTTGAAGTGGTTTTGAAATAAAGGTTTAACGCTTCCAGGGAAAGGGCTGTGCGGGACGAATTTGATCTCTTAGTTATCGGTGGCGGTGTGAATGGCTGTGGGGTTGCCGTGGATGCCGCCGGACGTGGGCTGTCTGTAGCCTTGTGCGAAATGTCTGACCTGGCCTCTGCAACATCGTCGAGAAGTTCAAAGCTGATCCATGGCGGGCTGCGCTATTTGGAATATTATGAGTTCCGCCTTGTTAGAAAGGCTTTGAAGGAGCGCGAAGTCCTGCTTGCCAAAGCGCCGCACATTATATGGCCCTTGCGCTTTCGTATGCCGCATATGCCGCATTTGCGTCCGGCTTGGATGATCCGATTGGGGCTGTTCCTTTATGACAATATGGCGCGCCGCGTGACTTTGCCCGGAGCTAAATCTATCAAATTCGGTCCAGATAGCCCCTTAGTCACGAGAATAACAAAGGGCTTTGAGTATTCTGACTGCTGGGTCGATGATGCGCGATTGGTGGCGTTGAATGCTATGCAGGCACAGGATAAGGGCGCTGAAATTTTTACTCGAACAAAATGTGTTGCAATTGCGCGGGAGAACGCATTCTGGCGCATCACCTTGGAGGACATGCATTCGGGTCAGCGGCGCGACATCCGTGCCAAAGCAATGGTGAATGCGGCCGGACCATGGGTTCAAAGCCTGTTCGAAGAAGAGTTGAAAGAAGCCTCACCCCGCAAAATTCGGCTGGTGAAGGGTAGCCACATCATTGTCCCCAAGCTCTATAAAGGGGAGCATTGCTACATTCTTCAAAATGAAGATAAGCGGATCGTATTTGCTATTCCTTATGAGGGTCAGTTCACTCTGATTGGTACGACGGACGTCGAGATAACAGGTAACCCGGCTGATGTGAAAATTGATCAGGGCGAGAAAGAATATCTGGTCAAGCTGATCAATGGTTATTTCAAACATAAGATTTCTATCGAAGATATCGTCCATAGCTACAGCGGTGTACGCGCCTTATTAGATGATGAGAAAGACGACCCTTCGGCTGTGACACGTGATTATGTCCTGGTGAAAAATGGCGGTGGGGAAGAACCTGCAATAGTCTCGGTCTTTGGCGGCAAGATCACGACTTATCGCGTGCTTGGTGAAGCTGTGATGGACAAACTTAAGGATGTCTTTCCAGATATGCCTGGATCGTGGACGGGTGATGCGCCGTTGCCTGGTGGTGATTTTGACACTCCTGATGCCCTTTTGTCGGATTTGAAAACAACTTATCCTTGGCTCCCATCGGATGTGGCTCGGCGTTATGTGCGCAGCTATGGGACGCTGTGTCGGGAATTTCTAAAAAATGCCCATGGATGGCAGGATATGGGCGAAGATTTTGGCCATGGCCTGACAGCGCGGGAGGTTGATTATTTATGTGATCGGGAATGGGCGGAAACGGCTGAGGATATTCTGTGGAGGCGATCAAAGCTGGGCTTATTTGTGGAGCAAGATGGTGTTAAACGGTTGCATGCTCATCTGCATGCCCGTCAACCCTAGCGCTGTCAGGCACAAGTGCATTGATCACCCTCTCCGCGGCGACTTTTGCCTTGATCGCCGCCTCCTTATCATCAGCCACATAGGCCATGACCATAGACCCCTCAGCAATCAAAGTAAGGGTATAGGCGAGGCTGTCAGGGTCTTCAGCGCCTGCCTCTTTTGCTAAGTCACGAATAAATTCAAATGTTAGAATTTTATGTTCCCGCGCGGCCCGGTGGATTGGGTCCTGGGGCAGGGGGTATTCTGCAGATGCGTTTATAAACATGCAACCTGTGAAGTCTTCGCTATTAAACCATTCATCTAAAACATCAAATATACATAAGAGCCGTGCTTTAGCTGTGTCGCCTAAGTGTTCAACACGACGCATAAACCAGTTACGCAGTTCTTCATCATGTCGGCGTAAAGTCGCTAATATCAATTCGTCTTTGGATTTGAAATGTTTGTACAGCGTCATGCGTGCGACGCCAGCTTGTTCAATTATTTTGTCTACACCGGTCGCATGAAATCCATATTCACAGAACATTTGAAGAGCTGTGTTGATTAAATGATCCCGCTTCATTGACGCCATGCGACAAACCTCAAAAACACTATATAGATAGGTTAATCTACATGATTTTGAAAAAATTTCAATTTCAACTGTATATACCTGCATATACAGTTTTATATATTTATGTAATTTCTTGAGTTTTAAAGTAAACATGTATATTCATCTTAATTATTTCTTGACAAGATAGACTGATCGGTATAGCGTGATTCGTGTTCTGGTTCGTAATGCCTCACTGATAACTGCGGATCAGGGCGTGACCTTCCCACGGTATGTTGGGTGTTGTGTACAACCACGTTGGTTGATGTGTTGTAAGGAGTAGTCCAGATGTCAGTCCGATCTTTACGCCTTCTTGCTGCGCAACAGGCACCATTCTTCTCCATATTTGTGGGTCATCTCCGAAAGGACAGCGCTTAACCCCTGTTAACAAGCACTGTCGGATAAAGAGCTGCTGAGAACATATGACTTTGATGCGCACCCCTCTCCCCCTCCCCCTGAGCGTATCAATGGTCCGAATAAAAAAGGCGGTTCTATAATTGCCCCATCCTTCCAAACGGCCCCATTTGGGGTCGTTTTTTTATGCGAAGCGTCAATGGGCTATTGCGAAATAATGTTAGGAATTGCAGACTCCGTTTTCGTTTAAAGAAGGAAAAACAATGGCTGAGTGGCATCCATTTTTTGTTCATTTTACAATTGCTTTGATATTGGTGGCGACGGCCTTACTGGTGGCGGCGAGAGTGTTTGGCGCGAAGAATTGGGCTTCACGTCTGCAGTTTGTCGGCTATGTGAATCTTTGGATTGGGGCGGGTTTTGCGATCATTAGTGTTATCGCGGGTATTGATGCCTTTAATACAGTCACCCATGACACCCCCGCGCATTTAGCAATGAAGGATCATCGACTGTGGGCGCTTTCAACGGCGACTCTGGCTGTTCTCTTGGCGGTTTGGTCGGCAAGAAGCTTTCTTAAAGGACGGCGGCCAAGCCAAATCTTCTTGTTGCCTATGTTGGTGCTGGCCGCTCTAATCCTCATAACGGGGGGCAAGGGTGCGGCGCTGGTTTACAGCCATGGCTTAGGTGTCGCGTCTCTTCCCGATGCCAGCAATCATGAACATCATGGCGAAGCTGATCATGAACACAGTCATGATGTTGATCTATCCTCGCCTTTGGCAACTGTGCGCGCATTTCATCATGCTTTGGGTGAAGGCGATAAAGCTGCAGTAGAAGCCGTTCTCGCACCGGACGTTATGATATTTGAGTCAGGTTATGCAGAGCGCAGTTTCAAAGAATATGAAGGCCACCATATGCCTGCGGATATGGAGTTTGCTGGGGGCGTCCACACCAAAGTGAGCCGTACCCGGGTCATCGAAGATGGAGCGTTGGCATGGGTGGTCTCAGACCGGCATACACAGGGTAAATGGAAAGATCAGGATATCAACAGCCTGACACTGGAAACGGTTGTTCTAAGAAAAGAGGGTAATGATTGGCGTATTGCCCATATTCATTGGTCTGCGCGGAAAGCGCCAGAAGACTTAGGCCAAGTGCCAGCCGATGAACACAGCGATGATCATGAGCATTAAAAAAAACGGCGGGTCATATGACCCGCCGCTTCTTTGTCGTTAAAGAAGGCTTATGCGGCTTTCTTTTGCGTTTCAACGACAGGGAAGTCGATGTCGGTTTGCGCAATATGATTCACATAGTTTGTGAAGATATTGACGATGACATTACCGATGATTTCAATAATGGCTGCTTCGTCATGACCGGCGGCGCGCACAGCGGCCAAGTCTTCGTCGGAAACAAAACCACGCTTTTCAACGACGGCATTTGCAAAGCCCAGTGCAGCGTTCAATTTGGCGTCAGCAGAGCTGGCTTTCAAATTGGCTTCGATTTCACCTTCGTCAACTTTCATCATTTTAGCGAAAGTAACGTGAGCGGAGGCGCAATAGTCACAGCTGTTCGCGCCGGCTGTGGTTAAGGCAATAGCTTCACGTTCTTTGGCGTTCAGATTGCCTTTCCCAAGCGTATCAGCGAAGTCGAGATAAGCTTTAAGGATGGTTGGTTGATTGGCCAATGTTGCGAACAAGTTCGGAACCATGCCAACTTTGGCTTTAATGGCGTCGAGAATTTCTTTTTGTGCACCTTCTGCAGATGCGTGGTCTACGGCTGAAATACGGGGCATATTCTTACTCCAGGTTTTGGTTGCTTTATCGTCACGCGATGGGGGCTATTTAGGTATTAGGAACCACTAGGTCAATAACTAGGCCCCTCACAGAGGGGTCAAAACTTGACCACGGCTTTGTGAAGATACATCTTTAAGGCTTAAAGGAGATGGAGCATGGCACGCCCTCGTGAATTTGACATGGATGAAGCTCTGGAAGCAGCGATGCAGGTGTTTTGGGAAAAGGGCTATCAGGGTAGTTCTTTGAATGACCTTCTTGATGCAATGAATATTGCCCGTGGGTCTCTGT
>JASFRS010000100.1:0-8590 GCA_050114795.1 Sphingomonadales bacterium | reverse complement strand
ATGGGCGTCAAAAACTGGCTCTTTATCTTCCTGACTGTCCTTGGCATAGGCGAGGGGGAGACCTTTCATGACCACAGCGAGGGTATGAAAGTCCCCTAAAATTCGCCCACTTTTCCCGCGTGTCAGCTCTGCCGCATCCGGGTTGCGCTTCTGCGGCATGATGGAGGAGCCGGTTGAGAAACGGTCTGATAATTTCAAAAAGCCAAAGGGTTGTGAGGCCCAGATGACCATTTCCTCAGCCATACGTGATAAATGGATGGCGGCAATGGACGCTGTGCTTAGAAATTCCAAAGCGAAATCCCTATCAGACACGCTGTCCAAAGAGTTTTCTGTTGGCTTGTCGAAACCCAAGTCTTTGGCGACAGCGAAACGGTCGATGGGAAAGCTCGTTCCGGCCAATGCAGCGGAGCCTAGAGGGCATTCATTCAGCCTTTTGCGCGCATCTTCAAAACGTGTGATATCGCGATAGAACATGGCGCAATAAGCCATGAGATGTTGGCCTAATGTCACCGGCTGTGCGGTTTGTAAATGGGTAAAGCCGGGCATCAGCGTTTCCGCATGAATTTCAGCTTTATCCATTAAGGCATGACACAAGCCATTGAGCGCCTTCATATGCGCATCAATCGCCGCGCGGGTCCATAGTTTGAAATCTGTCGCCACTTGGTCATTGCGGGATCGCGCGGTGTGCAGCCGCCCAGCGGCTTCGCCGATAATCTCTTTAAGCCGGGCTTCCACATGCATATGGATATCTTCAAGCGCGGGGTCAAAAACGAACTCACCTGCTGCAATTTCGCCTTCAATTTGATCGAGGCCCTTTAAAATAGCCTCACCATCCTGACTTGAGATGATGTCTTGTTTGATGAGCATGCGGCAATGGGCGCGACTGCCGGCTAAGTCTTGCTGCCATAGCTTCTTGTCGAAGTCGATAGAAGCGTTAATAGCGGTCATAACCGCGTCAGGGTCGGTGTCAAAACGACCGCCCCACATGCTCTGGCCGCCGTTTTTGCCTTTGTTTTTTGTGTCATTCGACATAAATAATCACCCGCATCCCAATTCTAAAGAGGACGTTATGAAACTACCACGCCCGCTGATCTGGCTCACCCTTGTTCTGGCAACGGCTGCCGCGCTCATGATTTTCTCAAGCGAAGGGGATAAGTCAAAGCCTTTAGAACTGCAAGCTTTCCTCAAAGGTGATATGGCAGATCTTCAACTGCTGGATAGCCCGCAAATGCCGCCGCAACTGGTATTCTATAAAGGAGCAGATGAAGGTAAACAGCTTGGGTTGGATGCCTTTAAGGGCCAGATTGTAGTTTTGAACTTGTGGGCAACCTGGTGCGCGCCTTGTGTTCATGAGCTACCGAGTTTGGATCGCTTGCAAGATAAGTTGGGTGGAAAAGATTTGACTGTAATTGCTTTGTCTATGGATCGTGGAGGGGCTGAAACGACAAAGCCCTTTCTTGCAAAGCTCGGCATTGAGAATTTGGAATTATATAGCGATCCCAAGGCCATCACAATGCGTGCGCTAAAGAGTGCGGCTCTTCCAATCACACTTATCTTGGATAGAAAAGGTCAGATTGTGGCGCGCTATGATGGTCCGGCCGAATGGGATGGGCCGGAGGCGATCACCCTTTTACGTGCCGTTATGGCGGATTAAAGGTGTTTTACTGACCTTCGCAGACTGCACCCATGTCTTTTAAGCGGCGATATTCACGTTCAAACAGAATACGCATGCTTACCGTTCCTGCGGGAATTTCCTCAACTGATGTGGTTGCAATCAGAGATTTTCCAGGTTGGACGCGGGTAGCGGGTGCGCGGAACTGCCAATTAACCAATTCCTGAGCGAGAGCATCACAAAGCACGCCATACATCAATGGGATGACCACTTCTGAAGGGCCGTTGTTGGTAATATGAACAGGAATGTCTGCAACCAGTTTTCCGTCAACCACTTGGGCTTCGCGCTGTTCAATGCGAACGGCTAAATAGGTAAGTGGGTCAACTTCTGCTGCACGGGGGGCGTTGCTGGTGCTGGCCACATTTTCATCTAAAAGACCCAAAGCTTCATAAACGGTCCAAGCCCGATCATAGCGGGCAGCCACTTCATAGCGCCAGATATAAAGTACTGAAAGCCCGACAAGAACCGTCAAGACGAGCATGCCCCATCCCAGCATGAGCCAAGTGCGGCGATTATTCCCTTCCACCACCATGGGAAGGTTCAAATGTGCGTCTTTGGCTTCTATTTCATCTTTGGTGTCATCGCGTGCACGTAATTGATCGCGCAGGCGGGAGCGGCGTTCGAAGCTCGTCTCGACTGCATCCTCTTCTGGATTTGTCTTTTCTTCAGATGATTTCGGGCGCGCAATGATATCGCTCAGGCGGTTTTCACTGCCAAGATCATCATCCGTGCCTTCATCATCAACATCTTCTTCTAAAGCCGCCTTTATTGCTTGCTGTAATTCATCTTCCTGCGCGGAGGCATGAGGTAACTCCTCGGTCGTTTCTTGATAGGTCCGACGTTCCTCGGCGACCTGTTGCAATATTTCGCTTTGGCTAATCGCAGAGTCTTCAGCTTTTGAGATAGAACTTTGGGTGACGGCGGCGGGTTCTTGATGCCAGACATGAGCGCAACTTGCGCAGCGCACCATGCGACCGGTGGCACCCAGTTTGTTTTCATCCACACGAAAGCGTGTTCTGCAATTTTCACAAGTGATGATCATAATAAGGGTGGCAACTTTATTTTTGTGGCTGTCCAGAACTGTTGAGTTTTATCTTTCCTTAATCGGAATCTCGCAAGTGAAAAGCTTAAGGTCAAGGTTTTGTATGTACCGACATTGGCGTTTTTGTCACGCGGTGTTGCATTCTAGAATCTTCTACAACGCGCCGCTGGACCTAAAGCGGACCATATGTAAGTCTGCAAAATTCAGGTCTATGATCTGAATGAATATGTTGGTTCAAAAATGGATAAATGCTTGTGAATAGGCAGAAAAACGCGAATTTTGTGCGTTTTGAGAATGTTGGGATGCGCTATGGCGTCGGTCCTGAGGTGCTACGCAATGTCAGTTTTAATCTGGAACCAGGCTCGCTGCATTTTTTAACAGGGCCGTCGGGGGCTGGAAAAACGTCGCTTTTGAAACTGCTGTATTTGTCGCATCGCCCTTCACGTGGGCTGATAAATATTTTTGGAAATGACATTGTTAGCATGAAGCGGGAAGCCCTTCCTGCCTTGAGGCGGCGAATCGGTGTTGTATTTCAAGATTTCCGTCTTCTTGACCATTTAAGCGCGATGGACAATGTTGCATTGCCTTTACGTATAGCAGGTGTTGATGAAGGCCAAATCAAAGACCATGTGGCTGAACTCTTAAGCTGGGTCGGTCTTGCTGACCGGATGAACGCCCGCCCGCCGACTTTGTCGGGTGGTGAACAGCAAAGGGTCGCAATCGCACGTGCTGTGATCGCACGTCCCTCGCTTTTGTTGGCCGATGAGCCGACAGGTAATGTGGACCCGGAAATGGCCGGGCGATTGATGCATTTATTCATGGAATTGAATAAGATAGGCACAACTATGGTTGTTGCCACCCATGATCTTGGCTTGATAGAGGAAGTGGGCGGAAATGTTTTCCGGCTTGAGAAGGGTGAGATGGAACATATAGGCCATGCCGGACCACGAAGAGGGGGAAGCTAAGATGCTAAAACCCCGTTTTCCATTTTTGCCTGAAGGGCGGGAGCGTGTTGGCCTGCTTCCATGGGTTATTGCGGTAATGATGTATTTAACTGGCTTAACAGCAGTCGGTGGTGTGTCCCTATATGGGGCCTTGGGTGCCTGGAGCGGACAACTGCAACAGCGTGTCACTGTGCAGATTATCACACCTGATGATGGCCTGCGGGAGGAGCAGACACAGGCGGCTTTAGATACTTTGTCGCAAATCCGGGGGGTATCTTCTGCGCGCAGGCTAAGTGATGATGAGGTCAATTTGTTGCTAGAGCCCTGGTTGGGTGGTGGAAATTTGGTTGATGATCTCCCCGTGCCGACTTTGATTGATGTGGAGTTGGATGAAGCCGCACCTGCAACATTAGCAACCTTGCGGGACCGACTGCATCAGGATGCGCCAGGAGCTACATTGGATGATCATCAGCAATGGCTAGCGCAGGTTAAACGCCTTGTCAGCGTTTTGGTTTTTACCTTGATCTTTATTTTGGCGTTGGTCCTTATGGCAACAGTCGCAATTGTTGTATTTGGTACGCGCTCCCGCCTTGCTATGTATGATGGAACGGTTGAAATTATGCATTTGATTGGTGCGGATGACGGGCAAATTTCCAAGGAATTTGAATGGAGGTTTTTGAACCAGGGTTTGCGTGGTGGGGCGATGGGCGCCTTTGCAGCTTTGGTGACTTTATTTGCCTTAAGCCTGTCTTCAGGCTTTGGTGAGATGGCTTTGCTGCCGACATTAACTTTGGATTTGCAGAATTTGTTATTACTTCTGCTTATTCCCCTCATCTCTGCGGTAATGACGATGGTGACTGCGCGTTTGACTGTTATGCGTGCATTGAAACGGATGGTGTGATGAAGAAGCCTTGGCTTAAAGCGCTATTGTGGGGAGTTTTAACCCTCGTCAGCCTTTGGCTGGGTGGATTTTTCGCCTTTACTGCGCAAGCGCCCATGCGCAGCGAGCATTCAGCACCGGCGGCAGTGGTCTTGACTGGAGGTGCCAAGCGCATTGAAACGGCGGTTGCTTTGCTCGATGAAGGGTTGGTTGAACGATTGTTGATCTCTGGCGTGAATATCCAAGTGAGCACGAATGATCTGGAAAATATCGTCGGTATAGATGCTGAGAAATTGGCTTGCTGCATTGATGTAGGGCGGGCTGCACGCAATACTCAGGGCAATGCGATTGAGACAGCAAATTGGGTCCGTGCTAAAGGCTATGGCAGTTTATTGGTCATTACGGCAGATTATCATATGCCACGGTCTATGCTGATCCTGAAACATGCCATGCCTCATATCATGCTGTTGCCCTATAGTGTAGAAGCGCCTGCGTCACTATATGGACGGGCTAAGGAATACAGCAAATATGTCATCACTTTGATTGGCGCACGGCTTCATGTCGGGCCGTTTGCTTCATAGATTTAATAGTAAAGAGATTGGTTTATGGCCTTCATACGGTCCTTGGGCTTTAGCATTGCCTTTTATATCTGGTCAGTCGTTGTCGTTTTGGGGTTTATGCCGATTTATTTTATGTCCTGGCCTCAAGGGACATGGATGCAGCGGTTATGGTCTAGGGGCGTATTATTTATAGCGCGCGTTTTTGTAGGTATTAGCTATGAGGTGAAGGGGTTGGAACACCTCCCGGAAGGCTCGTGCATCATTGCGTGCAAGCATCAGTCCACGTTTGAAACTCTGGCGCTATCCTGCATCTTGAAAGATGCCGCTTATGTGGTGAAAAAAGAACTGATGCAGATTCCCTTTTTCGGTTGGTATGGATGGCCTGCGCGCCATATTCCAGTAGACCGGAAGGCGGGTGCAAAAGCGCTGCGATATATGTTCCGTGCCGCTAGTCGCGCCAAAGAAGACGGACGTCGGATCGCTATTTTCCCTGAGGGGACAAGGACTGCTGTAGGGGCAAAGCCCGCTTATCAACCGGGTATTGTTGCCCTATATCGGCACCTTGGTTTGCCCGTCGTTCCGGTTGCGGTGAATTCAGGTCTATTCTGGGGACGCGGGCAGTTTGTGAAAAAGCCTGGGCGTATCACCATTGAGTTTCTGCCCATTATCGAATCAGGGCTGGATAAACGTCGTTTCATGAGCCGTCTTGAGACGGAGATTGAAAGCGCAACCAAGGCTTTGGTTGAGAACCCCGCTTAAACCATCCTGTGGAAACTGTGGAAAACGGCTATTTCTCAAGGGCCTGTCTTGGTTTGCAGGTGAGATAAATTGGGGAGAACATTTGAGGAACTTTGTCCTTCCCCAAACATGAACCCTTTGGTAAAATGGCTATCTTAAATTTTCAGACTATATTATTTGCCTAAGGGGTCAGGGAATGATTGCGCCGATTTCGCGTCAAATCTGGGATATGAAGTATCGCTTTCGCGATGCTGACGGTACGCCGCGTGATAAAACTATTGATGAAAGTTGGACGCGTGTTGCCAAGGCCTTGGCTGCTGTCGAAAACAAAAAAGACCAGGGCAAATGGAGCAAAGAATTTTCATCCGCGCTGGATGATTTCAAATTCTTGCCTGCTGGGCGTATTCTGGCCGGGGCCGGGACACAGCGTGATGTGACTTTGTTCAACTGCTTTGTAATGGGTACGATTCCGGACAGTCTTGAAGGTATATTTGAAAATCTGAAAGAGGCTGCGCTGACCATGCAGCAGGGTGGGGGAATTGGTTATGATTTCTCTACGCTTCGCCCGAAAGGCGCGCTCGTAAAAGGCGTTGGTGCAGATGCGTCGGGTCCGTTGAGTTTCATGGATGTATGGGATTCTATGTGCCGTACCATTATGTCGGCGGGATATCGCCGTGGTGCGATGATGGCGACTTTGCGCTGTGATCATCCGGATATTGAAGCCTTTATCGAAGCAAAACAGGACCCCGGGCGGCTTCGCATGTTTAACCTGTCTGTTCTAGTGACAGATGCCTTTATGGAAGCTGTTCGCGCTGGTGCGGATTGGGATCTCAGCTTTGACGGTGAAGTGTTCAAAACGGTTTCCGCCCAAGACCTTTGGGACAAAATCATGCATGCGACCTATGCTTTTGCAGAACCGGGTGTGATTTTTATCGACCGTATCAATCAGCGTAATAATTTGGCCTATTGCGAGACCATTAGCGCGACTAACCCTTGCGGGGAACAGCCTTTGCCGCCTTATGGCGCGTGTCTTCTTGGTTCCGTAAATCTGGCAAAGCTGGTGAAAAACCCATTTGAAGAAGATGCGCACCTTGATGAGGAAGAGCTAGCACGTATCGTACATTTGGCCGTGCGCATGATGGACAATGTGGTCGATGTGTCCCGCTTTCCACTTGATGCGCAGCGTAATGAGGCGCAAGCGAAACGCCGTATTGGCTTAGGCGTGACCGGCTTGGCGGATGCCTTTATTTTATGCGGCGTACGTTATGGCGGGGATCGATCTTTAGCACTTATAAAGCGCTGGCTTGGGCGCTTGCGGCGGGAAGCTTATCTAGCATCAATAGAGCTTGCGAAAGAAAAAGGAGCGTTCCCACTTTTCGATGTTGAAGGTTATATGCAATCTCCCTCCATTCAGGAGTTGGATGAAGATGTTCAGGCACTTATCCGCAAACATGGGATAAGAAACGCGCTGCTAACATCCATTGCGCCTACGGGAACAATATCGCTTTTCGCTGATAATATTTCTTCGGGTTTGGAGCCGGTATTTTCCTTCACCTATACGCGGAAAGTATTGATGCCGGATGGAACGCGGAAGGAGGAAACGGTTTCCGATTATGCTTATCGGCTTTATCAGAAGTGTTTTGGTGAAGATGCGAAATTACCGGACTATTTTGTAACGGCTCTGACTTTGGCGCCAACGGACCATTTGAAGGTTCAGGCTGCCGTTCAGGAATTTATTGATTCTTCCATTTCTAAAACAATCAACTGCCCTGAAGATATGTCTTTTGAGGCCTTTAAGGATGTTTACAGCCTAGCTTATGACTGGGGCTGTAAAGGCTGTACGACCTATCGTCCAAATGATGTGACGGGATCTGTTTTGGAAGTCAAAAAGGAGGACCAAGAGCCACAATTACCACTAGAAGAAAGTCAGGCTGAACGGTCACGACCTAAGGATGTTTTTGAAGCCGGTGGTATCGTTTATATGACGCAACCCTTGGATCGGCCGGAAGTATTGCCTGGTAAAACTTATAAGGTGAATTGGCCGGGTTCGGACCATGCCATGTATATCACCGTGAATGATGTCATTCAGGATGGGCGACGTCGGCCTTTCGAAGTTTTTATTAATTCTAAAAACATGGAACATTATGCTTGGACCGTGGCTTTGACGCGGATGATTTCAGCTGTTTTCCGCCGTGGTGGCGATGTTTCCTTTGTTGTGGAAGAGTTGAAAGCGGTCTTTGATCCACGCGGGGGCTATTGGGTTCAAGGCCGTTATGTGCCATCCCTTTTAGCAGCGATTGGCGAAGTTATTGAGCAGCATCTTATTGATATTGGCTTTATTGAAAATCCAGATGGGAGCATGGTCGAGGCGGCCCGTGCAAAAGTCGCAGTTGGTGAAGAAAAAGCCGATGGTCCAGCGCAGCCTGGGATGGCGTCTTGCCCAAAATGCGCTGCACCAGCGCTTATTCGCCAGGAAGGCTGCGACGTCTGTCTTAATTGTGGTTATTCAAAATGTGGATAGAGACCTAAGCGCCAGGCAAGGGTAAAACCTTGGTCAGATGGCCGGTTTTTACATAAAGGCGGCTTGGCTTAAGCGCCTCTAGATCGTGGCTGCTTCCTGGAGGCATGCGAAGCCAGTCGCCTTCGCCATAATCGCCTGTTACGTCTCTCAAATGGCCCTCAAGAACGAGGTATTCAGCACCGTCTGCATAATGTCGCTGGGCGGTCGCGCCTTCAGCCCATTTTTCCATACGG
>JASFRS010000099.1:0-8859 GCA_050114795.1 Sphingomonadales bacterium | reverse complement strand
CGAATTCAAGATTGCCAGCAGCCTCTTTCATGCGCCGTTCCATATCCTCAATATAGGCTTTGAGATTATGGCCGACCATATGGCCGGGTGCGCCCTCGACGCCATCTTCAATCTGCGGTGTGAGATAATCTTTCTCTGCCGTACTTTGAATGATGTCGCCAATGGCTTTGCGCACACTCTGCGGCGTGATGCCATGTTCTTCATTATAAGCGATTTGCTTGGTACGCCGACGTTCGGTTTCTTTTAACGCCCGGTCCATTGAGCCGGTGATTTTGTCTGCATAAAGCAAGACGCGTCCATCTATATTCCGCGCTGCCCGGCCAATGGTTTGGACAAGCGATGTTTCAGAACGCAAAAAGCCCTCTTTGTCCGCATCCAATATCGCGACTAGCCCACATTCAGGGATATCAAGTCCTTCACGCAGCAGGTTGATGCCGATTAACACGTCAAATGCACCCAGGCGTAAATCCCGCATGATTTCAATGCGTTCCAGCGTGTCGATGTCGCTGTGCATATAACGCACGCGAATGCCTTGTTCATGCATATATTCGGTCAGATCTTCAGCCATACGCTTGGTCAAAACAGTGACGAGTACACGATTACCCTTTTGCGCCTCCAGCTTGGCTTCATGAATGAGATCATCGACTTGATGCTCAACCGGTCTAATTTCAGTCACCGGGTCAATCAGTCCTGTGGGCCGAATGACCTGCTCTGCAAATGTTCCACCGGTTTCATTCATTTCCCAGGGCCCTGGAGTGGCTGAGACGAAAACGGTCTGCGGCCGCATGCTATCCCATTCCTCGAAATGGAGTGGGCGGTTGTCCACGCAGGAAGGCAAGCGGAAGCCATAATTGGCCAAAGTTACCTTACGTTTGGTATCACCCCGGGACATCCCGCCGATTTGCGGCACTGTCACATGACTTTCATCAATGAAAAGCAACGCATTTTCAGGCAGATATTCGAATAATGTTGGCGGTGGCTCGCCAGGCAAACGACCTGTGAGAAAGCGTGAGTAATTCTCAATGCCAGGGCAGGAGCCGGTGGCTGCAATCATTTCCAGGTCAAAGCGTGTGCGCTGCTCGATTCTCTGAGCCTCAAGTAACATGTTATTGGCCTGGAAGTGTTTCAACGTTGCATCCAGCTCCAGCTTCATCGCCTTCATCGCCTGGTCCAAAGTTGGCCCCGGCGTCACATAGTGAGAATTTGCATAGACCCGGACAAATTCCATATTGGCGGAAACTTCACCGGTTAGGGGGTCGAATTCTATGACCTTTTCAAGCTCATCGCCAAAGAAATCAAAACGCCAAGCCCGGTCTTCATAGTGGGATGGGAAAAGTTCCACTACATCCCCGCGCACCCGAAAAGTGCCGCGTACAAAATTTGCATCATTACGCTTATATTGCAGACTAACCAGTTTACGGATGAGTTCCCGTGGGTCCAATATGTCACCAGCCTTCAGGGTAACCGTCATGGCAGAGTAGGTTTCGACTGAGCCGATACCGTAAAGACAGGAAACTGACGCCACAATCACCACATCATCACGTTCAAGAAGCGCACGGGTTGCGCTGTGACGCATGCGATCGATCTGTGCGTTTACGGAGCTTTCTTTTTCAATATAGGTGTCCGTGCGCGGCACATAAGCTTCCGGTTGATAATAGTCGTAATACGAGACGAAATATTCGACTGCGTTGTCGGGGAAGAAGCTTTTGAATTCTCCATAGAGTTGCGCTGCTAAAGTCTTATTAGGTGCCAAAATGAGGGCAGGGCGCTGTGTCTCTTCAATCACTTTGGCCATAGTGAAGGTTTTGCCGGACCCGGTAACGCCTAAAAGAACCTGACTGCGTTCTTGTTGATTAACGCCTTGAACCAATTCCTTAATAGCGGTGGGTTGGTCGCCCGATGGTTCGAAATCGCTTTTCATCATAAGAGGTTTGCCGCCCTCGGACTTCTCAGGGCGGGCGGCCTTATGGGGTATGAAGGGCGCGGGTTGAGTGAGCGCTTCAAAATTATCGCGAATGACGAGTGGTTTATTCATGGGTGCGCTCTGCAGCTTCAACTTTAATTCCAAATGGGAAGGCGAGTATAACGAACGAGATTGGAACTCCCAAGCCATTCGGAGACTCTATCTGCATTCTTGTCAGCATCACGAAACTGCAGTTTTTACTGCCATCCGGAAGGAAACGGTAATAAGTGCGGTTTTATGCCATCTAAACCGAAAAATAATCGATTTTTTGTGTTCACAACAATTTTAAGTAAAACAATTTGGACTTTTTCTCGAATTTGTATCAGCATATGCTTTCTTCAGTGGATTTTCGATCCGCTATAGACCTCGTACGCAACCGCTTGCGCCCTGGTGGGTTTACCAGGGCGTTCGCGTATATAAATCTGATTTTGATTTTGGCTTTCTAACGGATCAGCTTGATCCAGATCATTCTATTCGCAAGAATGGCGAGGCATGTTGGGGAAAATGTCTAAATAGGAAAGGATCAGGTCATGACGATGAGCCATGTCCGTTTGGAGTTAGGGCGCACGAAAGAACATCCGGCAGGCAGCCCAAATCACGGCTATATCTTACATGTCCCATTGAATGCTGATGGTCTTATCGACGTGGATCGATGGCGGGCAAATAAGAAATTCTGTACCGTCACGCGTTTTTGGGAAGGCGAGGGTGATGATCACGGTCACCTCATTCATACAAGGCGTGGCGCATGGGCCTTTTCTTATGAACCTGGTGAAGATGATGATGAGCCGATTTACCATCTTGAGAATCATCCATTGCATCAGGGTGAATATGTGACAATCAGAGAGACTGACGGCGAGGCATATCCGTTCAAAGTGGTCAGTGTGCGCTCCTCTGCAGCATAAAGACCGAAATATCTGCAATGTAATATTGCATCTTATGGGGCATGGCTTTAAATGCCTGTCTGAATCATGCTTGTTTGCGACATATAATTGCGACGTAGTGTGATTTTGCTCCCATGTCTTATATCATTGAGAAGGACTTTTCATGTCTATCCTCGCGACCTCTTTGTCACGCATCAAACCATCCCCTACAATGGCCGTTACAGCCAAAGCGCAGGAACTGCGCGCTGCGGGTAAGAATGTGATTGGTCTTGGTGCTGGTGAGCCAGATTTTGATACGCCGGACCATATTAAAGAGGCCGCGATTGCAGCCATTCGCCGTGGCGAGACGAAATATACCAAGGTGGACGGTACGCCGGAATTAAAAGCGGCTGTTGTGCAAAAATTCAAAGAACAAAATGGCCTGGATTATGGGTTGGACCAGGTCAGCGTGAACTGTGGCGGTAAGCACAGTATTTATAATGCCATAATGGCAAGCGTGAACCCTGGTGACGAAGTCATCATTCCTTGCCCTTATTGGGTGAGCTATCCCGATATTGTGTTGCTGGCTGCTGGTCGCCCGGTGTTTATTTCCACGACAATGGAAAAAGATTTCAAAATTACGCCGGAGCAATTGGAAGAGGCCATCACGCCTAAAACCAAATGGTTGATTTTCAATTCACCCTCAAATCCGTCTGGTTCTGCCTATAGCCGTGCGGAAATTAAGGCCTTGGGCGAAGTCTTGAAACGTCATCCGCATGTATGGGTCATGACCGACGATATTTATGAACATATCATCTATGATGGCTTTGAATTTTTCTCATTTGGCAAAGTCGTCCCCGATTTAATGGACCGGATTTTAACGGTCAATGGTGTGGCGAAGGCCTATAGCATGACGGGCTGGCGTATTGGTTTCGCGGGTGGGCCAAAGGAGCTCATCAAAGGCATGGCGAAAATCCAGTCACAATCGACATCCAACCCTTGTTCCATCAGTCAGGCAGCAGCGGTTGAAGCCTTAACAGGTACGCATGCGCATCTGGAAATTTGGCTAAAGGCATTCAAGGAACGCCGTGACTTGGTTGTTGCAATGATGAATGACGCAGAAGGCATGAGCTGTCGTACGCCGATCGGCGCTTTTTATGCCTATCCTTCATGCGCAGGCGCAATTGGGAAAACCACTCCAGGTGGAAAGCGCATCGAGAATGATACGGACTTCGTGACTTATCTTCTTGAAGATGTTGGCGTTGCGGCCGTGCAAGGGGAAGCTTTTGGCTTAAGTCCTTATCTGCGCATATCCTATGCGGCTTCTATGGACGTATTAAAAGATGCTTGCGCGCGTATTCAGGACGCCTGCTCTCGTTTGAAGTAATTTATGCGATCACAGAGGCTTTATTTGCTTGTGTAGCCCTTTATCCCATATTTGATCCTGCATGAGTTTATAAGTTGAGGGTCAAATATGCTTATTCGCGCACGTAAGTCCTGGGAAATCTCAGAAAATGAGACCACGTCTGAATCGATTTACTTAAATCGACGTCAGATTGTTGCGGGTATGGGGCTGGCGGGCCTGGGGTTGAGTATGGGTGTCTCTCCCGCTTTTGCGCGTGAAGAGCGTGTGTTGAACCCCTTGGAGAGTGTCAAAGGCCCTTATCAATGGCATGAACCGGTCACGCCGGAAGAGGTCGTTTCTAGCTATAATAATTTTTATGAATTCGGCGTTCAAAAAACTGATCCGGCGAAAAACGCCTGGCGGTTGCAGCCGAAACCATGGAGCGTGGAAGTCTCTGGCCATGCTGAAAAAACAGGCGTCTTTGATTATGAAGATCTCATCAAGCCACATACATTAGAAGAGCGTATCTATCGTTTCCGCTGCGTGGAGGCCTGGTCCACGGTCGTGCCGTGGGTTGGTGTGCCGCTGCGCGATGTGCTGAAGCGCTTTGGCCCGACAAGTGATGCCAAATATGTGGCCTTTGAGACTTTATCAGATAAAGAGCAAATGCCAGGTCTGCGCTGGCCGGTTCTGGATTGGCCCTATGTAGAAGGTCTGCGTATGGATGAAGCGATGCACCCACTGACCATGTTGGTGGTTGGCATGTATGGCAAAGAACTGCCTAATCAAAACGGCGCGCCCATTCGTTTGATTGTGCCTTGGAAATATGGTTATAAATCCATCAAATCTATCGTTGGTATTCGCTTTACTAAAACACAGCCGGCGACGGCTTGGAACAAGGCCGCAGCGAATGAATATGGATTTTATTCCAATGTGAATCCTGATGTATCTCATCCGCGCTGGTCACAAGCAACGGAACGCGTTTTGGGTGGCGGGATTTTCTCTCAATTCAATCGCGTTAAAACCCTGCCTTTCAATGGGTATGCGGAAGAGGTTGCAAGCCTATATGAAGGCATGGATTTGCGAAAACATCATTAAGGTCTGACTTTTGGCTAAGCCTAAACATTCTTTTAAGTGGTTGAAACCAGTTGCCCACTTGCTTCTGGCATTGCCTTTGATTTGGCTTCTCTGGCAGTGGGTGGCGGCAATATTAGGCATGCCCCATGGCCTGGGCGTGAACGCCATTGAAACGACCATTCGTTTTCTTGGGGACACAGCTATCCGTGTGTTGTTGGTGGCTTTGGCTGTCAGCCCTTTAAGCTGGGCTTTCGGCTGGAAACAGCTCATGCAGATTCGCCGCCTGACTGGCTTATGGGCTTTTGCTTATGTGATTATCCATTTAATGGCCTATTTCGGCATGGATCAGCTTTTTAATTTTGGGCTGCTTTGGGAAGACGTGCTGAAGCGCAAATACATCACTTTGGGTATGATTGCCGTTGTAATGCTTATCCCGTTGGCGATTACATCAACGAATAAAATGGTGCGCCGGGTTGGTGCAAAGCGCTGGCAATATCTGCATCGTAGCGTTTATATCATTGGTATTCTTGCTGTTTTTCATCATTGGTTCATGGTCAAAGGTATTCAGCTTGCGCCGATCGTTCATGGCTTTATTCTGTTAATCCTCCTGTCCATGCGGGTCATGCGTTGGGGATTGAAACAGAGAAGAAGAAATGCATTAACTGCATGAGTGCTCCTGAACTGGTTATTTTTGACTGTGACGGCGTGCTTGTCGATAGTGAGCGCCTGGCTAATGAAGTTTTGGCCGAAGCGCTTCGTCGTTATGGCCTGGACATGAGCGTTGATGAGAGCATGGCCACATTTGTGGGCTTGTCGATGACGGCGGTGGTGGAAAAAGCCAATGCGTTAATCGGAAGGCCTCTGCCTGAGGATTTTCTCGATGGCGTTCAGAAAGACACATTCGCAGCCTTTAAGGGGCGTGTGAAGGCCGTGCCCGGTGTGCGAGACCTGGTGGAAGCAGTGCAGGCGGCAGGAATTAAGACCTGTATCGCATCTTCAGGCGGATTTGACAAAATGGCGGTGACTTTGGGAGAAACGGGCCTTGCTCCCTTGTTCGAGGGCCGCATATTTTCTTCATCCCAAGTGAAACGTGGGAAGCCCTATCCGGATTTATTTCTTTTCGCAGCAGAACAAATGGGCACGCAGCCGGAACATTGCGTGGTAGTTGAAGATAGCCGCTATGGTGCTGAAGCTGCGCGTCGTGCAGGCATGACAGCACTTGCCTATGTGCCAAATGGGGATGCTGCATCTTTTGAAGGCGAGAACACCTACATCATTAAAGAGATGTCTGAGGCGCGAAAACTAATCGGCGTTTAAGGCTGACCCTCAAAATTCGCAACTTCTTCGAAAAGAAAATCTCGGAAAACCTGTACTCGGCGGGAGCCTTTTAATTCGCTGGGATAGACGAAATAAGTCTGGAAGGTTGGGCCTTGCACGTCCGGTAAAACCCGCACCAAATCTTCTTCATGGCGAGCCAGATAGTCGGGCAGGGCGGCAATCCCGATGCTTTTACGCACGGCTTGCGCTACGCCATAGATGTTGTTCACGGTTAAGACCGGTTCGCGTAGACCTTCTTCTGTACCCGCAGTTAGGATCCAATTCACATCCTGAATGGGAAGAGGTACATCTTGGCCATAGGTGATAAGGGGGTGATTATCCAAATCCTCAACTGTTTTTGGCGCACCGTGGTCTTCGATGTAGTGCCGACTGGCATAGAGATTGTGTTGCACCTTGACCAAAGGCCGTTGAATGAGGTCCGCCTGTGTCGGTGGTTGGAAGCGGATGGCAACCTCGGCTTGTCGCGTGGCAAGGTCCAACTCTGAATCTGATAATACCAGATTGATTTTCATCTCTGGATAATGAGAGAAGAAACGCGGAAGATGGGGGACAATCCAAAGCGAGCCAAAGCTTACGGTCGTCGTTACGTTTAACGGGCCACGGGCATATTGACCGCTTTCGGCAATTTCCCGTGTGGCTGCTTCAATCCGGTCAGCAAAGCCCTGTGTTGCAGCAGCCAGTCTTTCCCCGTCATGGGTTAAAACAATACCGCGAGCGTGGCGGTGGAAGAGGGTGGAGCCCGTTTGTTCCTCAAGGCTTCTGATTTGCCGCGATAAAGCGGGTTGGCTCATGCCAAGCTTGCGCCCAGCTTCAGTCAGACTGCCCGCTTCCACAACGGCATGAAACAAACGTAATTTATCCCAATCCACCGCCATATGATTATTCCGCTGCCTCTTGAGCTTCATCCTGGGCAGCAAGGAAATGCTCTGCTTCCAATGCAGCCATGCAACCCATACCAGCGGCAGTTACGGCCTGACGATAGGTCTTATCTTTTACGTCGCCTGCCGCGTACACGCCTGGGATATCAGTCGCTGTGGAATCTGGAGCTGTGATTAAATAGCCTTCTTCATCCATTTTTAGCTTGTTTTTGAATAACTTTGTTGCCGGGTCATGGCCGATGGCGATGAAAACACCATGGCAGGGCAGGGTGCGTTCTTCTCCAGTTTTGACGTTTTTAACGCGTACGCCGGTGACGCCCAGAGGTTCCTCATCACCGATGATTTCCTCAATAACATTGTCCCATTCAACTTTGATTTTTTCATTCTTCAAGAGGCGATTCTGCAGAATTTTCTCAGCGCGTAATGAATCGCGACGATGAATCAAGGTTACTTTGGACGCAAAATTGGTTAGGAATAATGCTTCTTCCACGGCTGTATTGCCGCCACCGACAACCACAACCTCTTTACCGCGGTAGAAAAAGCCGTCGCATGTTGCGCATGCTGAAACCCCAAAGCCTTGGAATTTTTTCTCAGATGGGAGGCCCAGCCACCGTGCCTGCGCGCCTGTGGCGATGACAAGTGTGTCACCGGTGTAAACTTGGCCGCTATCGCCAGTCGCGCGGAAGGGGCGAGCGTTAAAGTCGACATCGACGATATAGTCAGAGATCAATTTCGTGCCGACATTTTCAGCCTGCGCCCGCATCTGATCCATAAGCCATGGGCCTTGGATAGGATCAGCAAAGCCGGGGTAATTTTCAACTTCTGTGGTGATCGTCAATTGCCCACCAGGTTCCATACCCTGGACCAATACAGGTTCCAGGCTCGCACGGGCGGCATAAACAGCAGCGGTATAACCGGCAGGTCCGGAACCGATAATCAGCACGCGGGAATGAATGGGTTCAGCCATGAACGTCTAACTCCTAAAACATATTTTGTTAGGGATATAAGCAAAGGTGAGGAAAAGCGCAATTAGTCCGTGTTCACCCTTATGTGCTCGTATTGAGAGAAAGGAAAAGTTTGGCTTGTCCATCTGCGTTCTGCACCAAATTTAATTCTCCGCCGAATAGGTCCGCTATTTGGGCTGCAAATTCAGGTCCTAATCCATAACCAAGTGCTGTGCTTAATAGGCTATGTTTATTTGCCTTTGGTGGTGTCATTAGGTCATTCAAGGCAACCTCTCCCTCATAAAGGGGAAGTGGTGTTGATATGCGCAAGCGGCGGTCTTGGCTTTGGCTGATTTCAATTTCTAGGCTGCGTCCAGCGGGGTGCCAGCATGCGGCAATACGAAAAAATTTTCCAATCACACGGGATAGCAACCGAAATTCGCCCCAGACAGGC
>JASFRS010000098.1:0-8981 GCA_050114795.1 Sphingomonadales bacterium | reverse complement strand
TTGGCTGGTTATAGCCTTGGGGAAGCCGATTTACTCCGGCGCGCCATGGGTAAAAAGATTAAAGCTGAGATGGACGCGCAGCGAGAACGCTTTGTATCCGGCGCGAAAGAAAAAGGCGTTAAAGAGAAGCAGGCTTCTTTCATCTTTGACCTTGTTGCTAAATTCGCAGGCTATGGTTTTAACAAAAGTCACGCGGCGGCCTATGCGCTGGTCGCCTATCAAACGGCCTATTTCAAAGCCAATTATCCAGTTGAGTTCCTGGCGGCGTCCATGACGCTCGACCTTCATTTAACGGATAAATTATCCGCTTTTGTGAAAGAAGCGCGCCGGATCCATATCCCTGTACTACCGCCCGACGTAAATGCATCACAAGCCGTGTTTTCAGTTGAAAAGGTCGATAAATCAGAGACCGCGAAAGCCTGGCCAAGCGCGCAGGGGAGGGCCATTCGCTATGCCCTTGCCGCCTTGAAAAACGTCGGCCGTGCGGCAATGGAAGAATTGGTGCACGAGCGGGAAGCCAATGGCCCATTTAAATCACTCTATGATTTGGGCGAGAGACTTGATCCATCAGTATTGAATAAACGTCTGTTAGAAAATCTAACCCGTTCGGGTGCAACCGCCTGTTTGAATGAAAACCGTGCGCAATCCATGTCGGGTATTGATCTCATTCTCCGCGCCAGCCATGAAGCCGCAGAGCGAAGAAGGTCATCCCAAGTCAGCCTCTTTGGTGAAGCGGAAATGCATGCAGCTTTGCCGTCTTTACCTTCAGCAGACACTTGGGACCCTTTGAAAACCCTGGAAGAAGAACGTGGCGCGGTTGGTTTCTATCTAACCTCTCACCCCTTAAGTATTTATCAGGAGCAACTCAATGCAAAAGGGGTTATGACTGCGGCGCAGGCTATTGAACGCAGTGCTGAAGGTGTAAGAACCGCGACCCTAGCCGGTGTGATTGAAGGCTTATCGGAGCGGAAAACGAAAAAAGGTAAATCCTTTGTTTCCTTACAAATGAGCGATCAAAGCGGCGGTTATGAAGTCACTTTCTTTGGCGATCTTGTATCTGATGCCCGGCGCCTTCATATGCAGGAAGAGCCTGTTGTCATGACTGTCGCTATTGAACAGTTTGAGGGCTCTGACCGGGTAAATCTGACCGGCCGATTTATTGAATCTTTGGACGCAGCTTCAGCGCGTTCAACCAAATCCGTAGAGATTTTCTTGAATACCCCCAAACCGGTGCAGGTCATTCAAAGTCTTTTGGATCAGAATAAGGGCGGACGTGGGCGCGTCCTTTTACATTTGCTTTTGGACGGTGGGCGCGATGTAGAAATCGAAGTGCCTGGAACTTATAAAATCACACCACAGGTGCGTGGAGCATTGGCCTCGATCCAAGGTGTTGTTGATGCGGTATTGACCTAATGAGTGTTGTACATCCTCTTCCATCGGCCACCGTTCTGGTCATCAGAGATAGTCGCCGGGGCGTTGAAGTACTCATGGTGGAACGCGCCAAGTCCATCGAATTTGCGGGGGGCGCCTTAGCTTTTCCAGGCGGCAAGGTGACTACGGGAGATAAAGACCCAAGGCTATTACGTTATCTTGCAAGCAAGAAAGGCCTGCATCGTTATTTGCTGGCCCGGCAAGCAGCCGCCGTGCGTGAGGTTTTTGAAGAAAGCGGTCTACTTCTACTTAAAGACGCTAAAACGCATACAATGGTAAGTGAGGCCAAGCGCGCTGATTTAGGTCGAAAATGGCGGAGAACCATGTCCGACAATAGGGCTGAGCTTATTGATATGTTGACAGCGCATCGTCTACGCCTTGACCCGCAAGCCTTGCAACCATTTGCTCACTGGATCACTCCACCTTTTGTTTCCAAGAGATTTGACACCAGCTTCTTTCTGGCCAAAGCTCCTGCTGGGCAGAAAATGGAGCATGACGGATGGGAAGCTGTTCATTCTCAATGGTTTACACCTCAAGAAGCGCTGGATGCTGAGAGAGACGGTGAGTTTCGCATGATGTTTCCAACCAGGTTAAACCTTATCCGTTTAGGGGAAGCACATTCCGTTGCGGATGCCATGGCACGAGCGCGTAGACAGGCAATCATCACAGTAATGCCGGAGATATTTAAGGAAGACGGTGTGATGAAAGGGCGTATTCCGAAAAATGCAGGCTATGGAGAAACTGCAGTTTTTGACCGTTTGCCCTGATTTTTAAACATTTCCCCCTTGCAATTTATCGCTATTCGCGGTAATCGCGCGTCGACTTCACACGCGAAGCCATATAAGGCCAGGATGGGCCTGGCTCCGGTGTCACGAAAGTGGCTCAAGCTTCGCGGAGGATTAACCGGAAAGGAAAAAGAGATGGCAACAGCCGTATCTATGCGTCAGCTATTGGAAGCAGGCGTTCACTTTGGTCACCAGACCCATCGTTGGAACCCGAAGATGGCCCCCTATATCTTCGGCGAAAAAAACAAAGTACACATCATTGATCTGTCCCAAACCGTGCCTCATTTGGCGCGCGCTATGCAATTCGTCCGTGACGTCGCAAGTGGTGGCGGTCGTGTATTATTTGTTGGAACTAAACGTCAGGCGCAGGGTGCTATCGCTGATGCTGCGAAGCGTTCGGGTCAGTATTATGTCAACCACCGTTGGTTGGGTGGGATGATGACCAACTGGCGCACCATTTCACAGTCCATCAAGCGTTTGAAAGAGCTTGATGAGCGTTTGGGTGGCGACACAAAAGGTCTGACTAAAAAAGAAATTCTGACATTGACCCGTCAGCGCGACAAACTGGAACAATCCCTGGGCGGCATCCGCGATATGGGCGGTGTACCTGATGTAATGGTCGTTATCGACACCAACAAAGAAACTATTGCTATCCAGGAAGCAAATAACCTCGGTATTCCGGTTGTTGCAGTCTTGGATACTAACTGTAATCCTGATGGCATTGCTTTCCCAATCCCAGGGAACGATGACGCATCCCGCGCAATCAAGCTTTATGCTGACGCTTTTGCCGATGCGATCCTTGATGGTCTGCAAGAAGAAATGTCAAAACGCGGCGTAGACACTGGCGCTCTTGAGACACCGGCTGCGGAAGAAGTTCCTTCTGAAACTCCGGCAGAAGCTCCAGCAAAAGAAGCTACCGCAGAAGCGTAATTCTTTATTCATATAAAGGTGTCGCTTGCTGAAAGGCGGCATCTTTAAATCGTATTTTGCCCTAATGAATGGAGCACGAAATGGCTGAAATTACAGCTGCATTAGTCAAGCAACTGCGCGAAAAAACCGGCGCAGGCATGATGGATTGCAAAAAAGCCCTGGTCGAAAACAACGGTGATATGGAAGCTGCTGTTGATTGGCTGCGGACAAAAGGCCTTGCTGCCGCTCAAAAGAAATCCGGTCGTACGGCTGCGGATGGCTTAATCGGTGTTACAACAGCCGGAACAAGCGGTGCTGTTGTCGAAGTAAACGCAGAAACCGACTTTGTAGCCCGCAACCCAGAATTCCAGGGTTTTGTCAAAACTATTGCTGAATTAGCCTTGGCGAATGATGGCGATCAAGACACTGTGTTAGGTACAGGTTATCCCGGTGAAAGCCGTAATGTTTCTGAACAACTTACTCATTTGATTGCGACCATCGGCGAAAATATGTCTCTTCGCCGCATGACCTCTTTAAGCGTGGGCTCCGGTCTTGTTTCCAGCTATGTGCATAACGCTGCGGCTGATGGTCTTGGCAAAATCGGTGTTTTGGTTGCTTTGGAATCAGAAGCTAGTGAAGACGTTTTAGCACCTTTGGCAAAGCAACTTGCCATGCATATTGCTGCTGCTGCGCCGCAATCTTTGGACGTTGATGATTTGGATCAGGCACTGGTTGAGCGTGAACGCGCCGTTCAAATCGAACAAGCTAAAGAATCCGGTAAGCCCATGGAAATCATCGAGAAAATGATTGAAGGGCGGATGCGCAAATATTTCAAAGAAGTTGTTCTTTTGGAACAGACTTCAGTGATTGATGGCGAAACCCAAATTCGTAAATGGCTGGAACAAGAAGGCAAATCTGCTGGCGCAGAAATTAAACTTGCCGGCTTTGTCCGCTATGCCTTGGGTGAAGGCATTGAAAAAGAAGAAAGCGATTTTGCCGCTGAAGTTGCTGCTGCGGTAGGCGCTTAATAAAATCAGGGCAGCACCTCAGTAGGTGCTGCCCTTTTTGTGTCCAAATTCGGGCCGCATCGAATAGCAGTGGCATAGTTGATCTCTGCACGTTAAGCTGCCCGGAATTCAAGCCGGACATATAACCGGTGGGCCAAAAATGAATGAACCTCACAGGGGGAAATATGAGCCAAGGTCGGTACCAACGTGTTCTTCTGAAACTTTCCGGCGAAGCTCTTATGGGTTCGTCAGAATTCGGCATTGATCCGCAAACGGTTGAACGGGTTGCAGGCGAAATTAGGTTAGCCCGAGAAGGCGGTTTTGAAATCTGCGTTGTTGTCGGTGGTGGCAATATTTTCCGCGGACTAGCGGGTGCTGCAAAAGGTTTTGACCGTGCATCTGCCGATTATATGGGCATGTTGGCAACAGTCATGAACGCCCTAGCCATCCAGAATGCACTTGAGACCCAAAGCGTTCCCACCCGCGTGCAATCTGCTATCCCGATGTCCAGCATCTCGGAACCCTATATCCGTAGGCGGGCTATCCGCCATATGGAAAAAGGTAGGGTTGTTATATTTGCAGCCGGGACCGGCAATCCATTTTTTACAACGGATACGGCTGCAGCTTTAAGAGCCGCAGAAATGGGCTGTAACGCCTTGCTTAAAGGCACACAGGTCGATGGCGTTTATTCGGCTGACCCAAAAACAAATCCTGACGCCGAAAGGTTTGAAAGTCTAAGTTTCACCAAAGTCTTGGCGGAAGATCTTCGTGTTTTGGATGCGTCTGCTGTATCCTTGTGCAGGGATAATAATATACCAATCCTTGTATTTAATATTAATGAGTCCGGTGAATTGGGACGCGTGCTAAAAGGCGCAGGGCGTGCCACAACCATCAGAAATGAGGGCTAAAAAATGTCGAGCGAATTTTCCATAGGGGATTTGGAACGTCGGATGAAAGGCGCAATTGAAGCGTTACGGCACGAGTTCACAGGCCTGCGCACAGGACGCGCTTCTACCGGTCTGTTGGACCCGGTACAGGTGGAAGTTTATGGCGCTCTTATGCCTTTAAATCAGGTCGCAACAGTGAGCATCCCTGAAGCGCGAATGATTAGCGTTCAGGTTTGGGACAAAAACAATGCCGGCGCTGTTGAAAAAGCTATTCGTAACGCAGGCCTTGGCTTGAATCCGGTGGGAGAGGGGCAAGTCATTCGCATTCCAATCCCCGAGCTCAATGAAGAACGACGCACGGAATTGACCAGAGTTGCACATAAATATGCAGAGCAAAGCCGTATCGCCATTCGCAATATCCGCAGAGACGGCATGGAAAGCCTGAAGAAGATGGAAAAGGATGGTGATATCAGTCAGGACGAACATAAGGACTCTGCTGATGATGTTCAAAAACTGACTGACCAGTATATCGGTGAAGTCGACAAAACTCTGGCAACTAAAGACGCTGAGATTATGCAAGTTTGATGGGTGTAAGTCCAGTGCCTGAAACCAAAAACCAACCAATGCCTGTTCATGTCGCAATCATTATGGACGGCAATGGGAGGTGGGCAAAAAAACGAATGTTGCCGCGGGTTGTCGGTCATCGCAAAGGCGCAGATGCGGTGCGTGCCACAGTTAAAGCCTGCGCAAACTTAGGCATCGAATATCTTACCCTATATGCCTTTTCGTCCGAGAATTGGAAGCGTCCCGCAGATGAGGTTGATGATCTGATGGGCTTATTGCGTATTTATTTACGCCAAGAACTCAAGGATCTTCATAAGAATAATGTACGCATCCGATTTATTGGGGAGCGAGCAGCCTTGGCATCAGATATCAAAGACATGATTTCTAACGCCGAAAAAGAGACCTCCGAAAACACAGGGTTGAACCTGATTATTGCTCTGAATTATGGTGCACGCGCTGAAATCATGTCAGCAGCAAAAGCATTTGCCCGAGATGTCGTTGAGTCCAAAGTCAGCATTGATGACTTGGACGAAAACAGCTTTTCAGAGCGACTTGAAACAAAAGATATTCCAGATCCAGATGTCATAATTCGCACAAGTGGAGAGCAACGACTTTCGAACTTCTTGCTATGGCAGGCCGCTTATGCGGAATTGCTTTTTACAGACGTCCTTTGGCCAGATTTCAACCAAGCCGCTCTGGAAGTTGCCATTGAAGAATATCAACAAAGGGACCGCCGTTTCGGCGCTCGCCCATAAATTATGTCAAATCTTACTCTGCGAATTATATCTGCTGCCTTACTTGGCTCCGTTGCTCTAGCTGCACTTTATTTTGGTGGGTGGTTTTGGCTAACGCTTATCGCTGCCGCGGCAATTGGAATGTCCTTTGAATGGGCTACTTTGGTTCAATTACCTCAAAAGACCATCTTAAGTACAGTAACTGCGATTGCCGTTCTTTCCGCCTTGGCGGACGCTCGTTTTTATGGAATTGAACGCCCCTCCATCACCCTTTTGACTTTAGCTATTGTTCTGGTGTTTTTAGGACTAGTGACAGGGCATAGCGCTGTGAAAAGATTTGGTTTCGGGCTTGCTTATATTGGCGTACCGGTTCTTGCTCTCTATTGGATCCGAAATCTCCCGGATCCTATGGGCTATATCACAACACTATGGTTGCTACTCACAATTTGGGCGACTGACAGTTTTGCATATTTTGTTGGAAGAGCTGTTGGGGGGCCAAAATTTCTGCCCACGATTAGCCCCAAAAAGACTTGGTCAGGCGCCCTAGGAGGTCTTTTGGGTGGGGCGGTAGTTGCTATTACCATGCATAATATATTTGCGTTGAGCGGCTCTTTGACGGGCTTGATTATCTCGAGTGTCGCAGTGTCAATGCTTTCGCAATTTGGAGATGCTCTTGAATCCGCCGTAAAACGGGACTTTAATGTCAAGGATTCAGGGCAATTGATTCCCGGTCACGGCGGACTCTTTGACCGCCTTGACGGCCTACTTGTAACAGCCCCGGTCGTCGCGGCCGCAATGATAATTCAGGAGGGTGGTGCCATCGCCCTCATCGGAGATCGGCTATGACTGTAGAAGCTTTAAAAACAGAGCCTCAAAGTCAAAAGCGTAGAGTCACCATTTTGGGTTCAACAGGATCCATTGGATGCAATACCGTTGACTTAGTGGAACGTGAATCTGACCTTTATGACGTAGTTGCTTTAACTGCGAACAGCAATGTTACGAAGCTGATTGAACAGGCGAAATCTTTGCGCCCCAAATACGCTGTTATCGGTCGGGAAGATTTATTACCGGAGTTGGAACAGGGATTAAAAGGCACGGGCATCGATGTCGCCGGAGGCAGAGACGCCGTTATAGCAGCCGGCGCAATGGAAGCTGATTGGGTCATGGCAGCGATTATGGGCGCTGCGGGTCTGGCACCTACGCTTGAGGCCGTGCGCCAAGGCAATGTCGTTGGTTTAGCTAATAAAGAAACACTTGTCTGTGCCGGTGAGGTTTTCACCAAAGAGCTTGAAACGGCTCAAGCGACCATGTTGCCAGTGGATTCTGAGCATAACGCTATATTCCAGGTTTTCGATTTTGATCAAGCCGAGCGCGTCAACCGTATCATCCTGACCGCTTCCGGCGGACCATTTAGGACCTGGGCCAAAGAAGACATGACGGATATTACACCGGAACAGGCTGTGGCGCATCCTAACTGGTCTATGGGCGCTAAAATTTCTGTCGATTCAGCAACAATGATGAATAAAGGCCTGGAATTAATTGAGGCTTATCATCTCTTCCCTGTCTCAAGTGAACAGATTGAAATTGTAGTTCACCCGCAATCTGTCATCCATTCAATGGTGGAATATATCGACGGTTCTGTTCTCGCTCAAATGGGCACACCGGATATGCGCACACCGATTGGGTATGCTCTTGGCTGGCCAGATCGAATTTCAACACCTTCTGCAAAACTGAATTTCGCAGAATTAAAAACCCTGAATTTCGAAGAACCCGATCTTGAGAGGTTTCCCGCTTTAGTGTGCGCAAGAGATACTCTAAACGCTGGCGGAGCAGCTCCAGCTATTTTAAATGCCGCAAATGAGATAGCTGTCGACGCATTTTTGAAAAAAAATATAGCTTACCTCGATATCGTCACAATTGTCCGCGAAACCTTGAGCCAAGTTGCCAATAGACCACTTCTAAACCTTGATACGGTATATGATGTGGATCGAGAAGCGAGGCTCTGCGCGGAGAAACTTGTGCAGGCAAAAGCTTAAGCGGCGCGAGAGGCTGAAAGGATTTAAAATGGAATTTGCCACGCCAAGCTTCGGCTATATGGCTTTCATTTTCCTGATAGTAATTACCGTTCTGGTTTTCGTCCATGAAATGGGGCATTACCTCGTTGCCCGCCTTTGTGGAGTGCGCGTTGAAAGCTTCTCCATTGGCTTTGGACGCGAAATTTTTGGCTGGAATGATAAGCATGGCACGCGCTGGAAAATTGCCATGTTGCCGCTTGGTGGATATGTGAAATTTTTTGGGGATGCTGGCGTTGCCTCCAATCCGGACGGAAAGTTAGCGCACATGAGCGAGGAAGAAAAGCAAGTCGCTTTTCATTACAAGCCCCTATATCAACGCGCCGCGATTGTGGCTGCGGGTCCGCTTATCAATTATCTCTTCGCCATCATCATATTTGCAATTTTCTTTGCTACTTTGGGATATAGCTTCTCACCCCCAATTGTAGAGACTGTAGTTGAAGCATCTCCTGCTGAGCGGGCAGGGCTTAAGCCTGGCGACAAAATTATCACGATTGACGGCGTTAAGATGGAAGCTTTCTCAGACATTGGGCGTTATGTTTTTGTCCGGCCTGGTGAAGAAATCCACCTGAATATTGAGCGTAATGGCCAA
>JASFRS010000097.1:0-9097 GCA_050114795.1 Sphingomonadales bacterium | reverse complement strand
TGATGAGACGGTGGCAATTGCGGCATATAAGAAGCTCTTGTCGCGCTTGGCCATACACATGGGCATGAGCATCACATCTGGTGGAATGGGAAAGATGGAGCTTTCAAGAAAAGATATAAAAGCTAACCAGACTTTTGCAGCCGGTTTGCCTGCTAAGGACAGGGTCCAGTCATAAAGGCGGCGTAGCAAAAGCGTGTTCCCTCTCAGAAGTTTCCTCCTTTGCGATATCAGGGTGTGGGCGTAAGTACAATGTGAGAGTGAAAAATTATGACTTGGGGCTTTAAACGGCTCTTGACGGGCAGGATTCCAAAGCTAATATGGCGCCTCCCATCAAGGGGCCCCTGTGGCGGAACTGGTAGACGCGCCAGACTCAAAATCTGGTTCCTGCAAGGGAGTGTCCGTTCGATTCGGACCGGGGGCACCATCTTCTCTTAGATGTCAGGCCTTTCTACATGTCAAAGCGAACAGCCGGTTTCTTTGTCGGCTGAGGAATATCAACACCTAATCCGAAGGTCTTTATGATAGGGTCAAGAATAAGTCCGGCGGTAGCTGTCGGCCTTTCCCATGGGGCGAATGGAAGTAAAAGAGACGCTAAATCCTGGGTCATGTGTAACAGCTTATCTTGTGAAGCCTCGGATACGCCCAGCGGCCCTGCTAAATGTGCTTTAAGTGTTTTGGCTAAGGCCTCTTTTCTCAAGCAGATATCGGCGCTGAAGTCTCTTAAACAGACGGCATAAGCGCCTGTGACCCATGCTTCCCATTCGCTATGCGCCAATGCGTCTAGCTCATCGTCGGGAATAGGTGGGAGCGCATAAGCGAGGTGAGGATAGCAGGACGGTAAATTTTTATAGAGGGTCTTATATTGGTGTTTGAATTTGGAAGCGTTTAATGTGGCCGCCTCCCGGACGTTCATCTCCTCTTTTAAGGAAAGACAAGTATGACGAATCCACCAAAGAGCAGCGGGGCTATAATAGTCTTTACCTCCCTGACGAGGGTGAGGCCGGGTTTCTTCCTTATAAGCCGCTAAAGCGCTCCACCATCCATCTTTCTCATGAAAGCTGTAAATGATGCCGGGAATGGCTTTTGCCTCAACCAGCGCGTCAAACAGGGGGTGTTCAATATTCGAAGCTTCTAACAGCGTTTCCTTGCGCCAAAACCAAAAATCTACATAGTCAAATGCAGCTTGATTTTGATCCGGAGAAAGTGATGTGGTCATTGTGTTATCCTTCATTTTGAAGGAATCAATAGCTTGATCTATCACTAATTTGTTTTGGAAATATCCGAATTATGAATGCCCATCCAAATATCTCGAAAATCGCATCCGTTATCGCGTCGCCTGTAAGAGAGGGCATTTTGCGCGCCTTGCTTTCGGGGATGGCTCTAACGCCAAATGAGTTATGCCGGGAAACGGGCGTTCAGGCTTCCACTTTAAGTGGTCATTTGCGTGTTCTTGAAGGGGCGGGACTGATTTGTGCGTTGCGCCAGGGCCGCTTCAAATATTTTAAGCTAAAAAATGATGAGGTCGCCCATAATCTGGAAGCTCTATTCGCTTTAGGGGCGGCGTTTGAGCTAAGTCATATTCGCCCTGGCCCAAAGAATGAGGAGCTTAGGGCGGCACGACGGTGTTATAGCCACTTGGCTGGGCGACTGGGTGTTCGCATATTTCAGTCTATGTATGAACGGGGGTTCGTCAAATTATTGGATAGTGAAGTTTCGCTAACGGATGAGGGGAAAGCGTTTCTTGTCGAGCTTGGTGTGGATGTGAATTTACTAGCAGAGAAGGCCAAACCATTATGCCGTACATGTCTGGATTGGAGTGAGAGACGCTATCATCTTTCCGGTGAGGTAGGAAAGGCACTATTGACTCTGTTCTTGGATAAGGACTGGATTCAAGGGCATCGAGGCGAGAGAAGCCTTCTTCTTACACCTAGTGGTGTGACTTGTTTGGAAAACAATTTCCCCATAAAAAAACGGCCGCATAAAGCGACCGTTTCTTTGGGTTTGAAGCCGACTTAATTGGCGCCGGTTCCATATTTCTTAATACGATATGTAGAGATGTCTTTCGAACGCCGCTTTTCATCTTCGACATAACGCAGCCAGCCTTTGATCTGGTTACGTTCGCGGGCGTCCTCAGCAACACGTCGTGCCTCTTTGAACTTGGCTTCCGCTTGCGCAAATTTGCCAGAGTTGGCCAAGGCCATTCCCTCAAGAATACGTGTGCGGAATGGGTTGCTGACATCGCCTGCTTTAATTGCTTTGTCCAAAGCATCAGAGGCTTTTTCCCACTCTTCGTCTTGCAGATAAACGGAAGCGAGGCGTTCCCACAACTTGCCTTCGTTGGCAAGCGCGGCAGCGCGTTCCAGCGGGTTTACAGCATCATCATACTCTTTTGACAAAGTATAAACATTGGCCAAAAGCTCGAGATGCTTACGGTTCTCCTCGACAATGCCGTCCTTCATGCCTTTTTCCAATACCTTCACCGCTTTATAGGGGATTTGTTGATATTGGTACATTTGGGCCAGGCGCACGATTTCAGATTCACGCGTCAAAAACCCTTGCTTATAAGCAATTTCATAGGCTGCGAGTTCGTCTTTTTCTTTGCCCTGCTGGCTCATCATGGAGACATATTGGATCCAATAATCACGCTTTGGCCAATTTTCCAAGGCGTATTTGATCCAATTTGTTGCACTGACTAAGTCACCGCTTTGCTGATAAGAAACAACCGCAGCACGCACCCAATTCTCAATCACAGGTACGTCCCGTTCCTGAGCAACTTTGATGGTGTCTGTGCAAGGCTTGAGAGCTTTCTTATAGTCCTCAAGTTGCAAATAGCCCTGACACAGCCAGAAATAGGCGCTGGGAGCAGGATTTTCTGCCGTTTTGAACCAGCTTTCTAAAAGATTGACTGCTTTTTGGAACTGTTCTGTCACCATATAAAGCTGTGCAGTGTTGAAAGTGGCTTGTTCTTTTTCAGCAGGTGAGGTGTCTTCCTCTGCAATCATGAGAGAAAAGAAGCGGATGGCATCGGCATAACGTTCCTGCTGTGCAGCAATAGACGCCTGAATTTGATACACTTTTGAACGTTCATAGCTCGAAAGTTTATCATTCGCAGGTGCACGCTTCATAGCATTCAGAGCACCGTTTAAATCCGGTGGCTCTGCCGTCATCAGTTCAACTGCTTCCTGCAAAACTTTCCCGAGTTTTTCATTGCGAATAACTTGAGCTTTTTTGGTTCTGCGCTTCTGCTGTTGATCGTCATCTGCTCTTTGCGCATTAGCCGGTGTAACAATTGTTGATACTGCTAATGCGCCACAGGCGATGGAAAACGCCGTCAAGCTTGCGACCGCAAATTTTGGAGCTTTTAAATATTTCATAGTCCTCATCTCCGGTCCGATTAGTTATCCAGCTGGAAGGTCAGCTGGGTTTGAATGCCGTATTGTGGAACCGGTTGGCCGTTTTCGATTTTCGGCCGGTACTTCCATTTCCGAACCGCACGGGTTGCTGCGCGATTAAAGATGCTGGAAGGTTCGGCTTGAATGATCATGATGGAGTCTGAGTCGACTTCACCACTGGCCAAAACGGTAAACTCAAGAACGACATAGCCTTCAATGCCCCGTTGAGCTGCGCGGTCTGGATAGACCGGCTCGACCCGTACGATGGGAAGAACCTCACGGTCTGCAACATCAAATTCAATGCCTCCACCAGTATCAATTCCGCCGTCAAATTCGAACGCTAGATCTGTACCGGTTGCACCAGGCTTGTTGGTGGCCGCTGTATCGAATTTTGGCGGCTCTGGTGGTTCTTCCGGTTCGTCCGGCTTTTCAGGCAGACGTTCCTTCCGCTGAACTTCAGTTTGTTCAGGTGGAATACGCGTATCGACAATGCGGATATCAAGTGTCTCTTCTTGCGGTTTATCAGAAATCGCGATCAGAAACTGCATGCCGAAAAAGAGTGAAAAGGTAACCGCAACAGCGATTAAAATGGCCCCAGGTAAACGTGCTAGCATGTTGTTTACTCCGATGTAACCATAACGACCTTCGCCTGATCGACACCCGCTTGGATGGCGGCATCATGGACGGCCGTATATGTGCTGATTTTTGCGCCCTTTTGGGCCTGAATGACCACTGAAGCATCATTATTTTCCGCTATCAAGCGGCTGATGTTCGCACCGACAGACGCAACACTAATCGAGGTGTAGCGGTTAAGCTTCAACTGATTATTGGCGGTTATGGTAATCAGGATATTCTTCTTATCCGGATCGGGTTCTTGTTGTTGCTGCTGATTTTGATCAGGCCGCGTTACTTCCCAACCCTTCTCCTTTACGAAGGAAGCCGTTACGATGAAGAAGATCAACATAATGAACACGACGTCCAACATGGGCGTCAGGTCAATTTGAGCCTCATCATCTTCGGCTGTAAAGCGTCTGCGCATATGTTCCTCGCTTTCGCTTCGGGCGTCATATCCAGCAGATCATGCTGCTGGATATGTGCATATTAGCATAAAGCCCGGTGTTTCTAAAATTCAGATTCAGTAGCCATGATCACTTTTGGGACACCCGCCGCTTTCACGGCATCTTGCACCTCAGCATAGACATGAACGCTGGACGCACGGTCAGGCTGGATAACGACAGACCCTTTCGGGTTTTCTGCCTGTAGCCTTTCAATAACCGGACGAACTGACGCAATGTCATAATTTTGGCGCTGGATGTATATCTGATCGTTTTGATCAATCGCGATAATGATACTGGCTCTTTGTTCAAGCCAGGCTTGTGTCACCTCTGGCTTGATCACCTGAATGCCAGCTTCCTTAACAAAGGAAGCCGTCACGATGAAGAAGATGAGCATAATGAACACGACGTCCAACATGGGCGTCAAGTCGATCGTTGCCTCTTCTCCGATTTGTTTCTGAGCGTGACTACGCATGGCCTCAATGCTCCATTGTCAGGCTGTCTTCCAGCTCCTCAGCACGTTTGGAGGCGCCGCGTTCCACATAAGTGGAGGCGAACACACCAATCAACGCACCGACCATGCCGGCCATCGTAGGGATGGTGGCTTTGGAAACACCAGACGCCATAGCGCGGGCATTACCAGAACCAAAGAAAGCCATTACTTCAAAGACAAGGATCATACCGGTCACGGTGCCGAGCAGCCCAAAAAGCGGGCAGACGGCGACCAAAGTCTTAATCATATTGATATTCTGATTAAGGCCTTCTTTGACCTGCGAGATCATTGCAGTACGAATTTTATGGGCATACCAGGACTTACGCTCGTCACGAGCTTCCCAGGCTTCAATAACCCGGGAAGCTTCGCGCTTATAGGCGGTCTGGAAATAGATCGCCCGCTCGAGCACCAGCGCTAGCATGACCGTGATCACACCAAATATGAGATAGAGGACGACACCGCCACTATCCATAAAGGTGCGGACACTGTCCAATGCACCGCCGAAATCAAGCACGGGCATTCTCCTGTTCCGCATGTACTGCGATAATGCCGGCAGCTTGCTCTTCCAAAATATGGATGAGTGAGCGTGTCCGACCAGCGAGGAAGCTATGCAGCAGAACGGTTGGGATAGCGACTGTCAGACCAAGCACGGTGGTGACCAGGGCTTGAGAAATACCGCCAGCCATCAGTTTTGGATCGCCAGTACCGAAGAGCGTGATGGATTGGAACACCACGATCATGCCGGTAACCGTACCGAACAGACCAAGAAGCGGTGCAACAACCGAAACGATCTTGACGAAAGTATTACCGGCTTCAAGCTTCGGTGTTTCTTTCAAGATGGCTTCATCCATTTTCAGCTCAAGGGTTTCGACGTCAACGCTGCGGTTGTCATGATAGACTTGCAGCACACGACCCAGTGGGTTGTTGTCCATTGGTTGTTCAGACTTCATCTGACGCTTGATTTTGCCGGAAACAGCAAGGAGAGACAGAACTTTGAAGATTGTGAACAGGATCGCAATGACGCCAAGGCCTAAGATCACATAACCAACTTCACCACCTTGGTTGATACGCTCGCCAAGGCTTGGGCTTTGGCCGATCAAGGCAAGCAATTGACCACGAAGTGGGTCAACAGCGAAATCAACATGGCCGCCTGATGCGTTTTGCAGGTCACGAGCCATGGATTGAATGCTGCTTGACGGTTGTGCTGCCAAAACAGACAGTGAACCCTCAGTTTGACCGGTTTCAATGTTATAAGACAGGAACTCGCCGTCAGAAACGATGGCAAATTGACCAACGCGGGTCACTTCGCGGCTGCTTGTCACGCCTTCTTCATTGACGTCTGCAACAAAGACAGAAGTTTTGCCGGATTCAATGGCTTCTTGAAGAATCGTTGACCACAGGTTGCGGATTTCTTCGATTTTCGGAAGCGTTGTACCGGTAGCTGTTTTGTCGATCAGCTCTTGAATCGAGTCAACACGACCTGGGTATTCAGCGCTGATGAGTGAGTTTTGCAGATTGGCGCGGGTATCACCAGCGACTTGCTGCAGAACACCAAACAATTCGTTCAGGTTTGCCAGGCGGTTTTGATAAGTTTCAGTTTTTTGCGCAATGGTGTTTTCATTGGCGCGGAACTGAGCTTCCAACTGTTCTGATGTGCGTTCTTCACGAGCGACATCATTGCGAGCCTGTTGTAGTTTTTGTTGTTGTGTTGAACGTTCTGCGCGGAAAGCAGCTTCACGCTGCTGCCATTCACGGGCTTCAGCAGAACGACCTTGTTGAACGGTTTCCAGAAGTTCATCAAGGCTTTGAGCTTCTTGAGCTTGTGCAGAAACACCAAAACCCAAGCAAAGTGCGGCGACTGTGCCGGCTAAAATCTTTTTCATCAGTTACCCTCCGGCGCAGAAACGGGAAGAACAAGGAGCTGAGCCGTAGCTTGTTTCTTGGAGAAACGCAGGCCTGTTTCGATTTGGGCTGCATAAGACGATGGGAGTGCGGTCCATGCGCCTGCTGATTGATCCCACATGCCGAGGACATTAGTGTTTTGGCCTTCAGCTTTATACATTAGCGCAACGCGACCAATGCGGAGGACTTCAACCTGACGGTCTTCACCATTGTGATTTACCGTATCACGGTAATGTTCAATGGTACGACCATATTCAGCTTCAGCTTGCAGTGTTTCCATGATTTGGCGGAATTGTTCAGCAGGGCTGATATCGCCACTATCCAAGAATTCACGCAAATCCGCAACACGGTCCAGACGTTCTTGACGACGGAACGGCATGTCAAGTTTGATGAACTCTTCGAGGCCATCAACCATTTCAATCATTTCCGGTAGAACCTGACGACGAATAACATCGATGTTGTTAATGGATTCATCCAGATTGGCAATTTCTTCCAATTGGCTGGCAATTTGCCGCCGCAATTGCTCATTATAAATCCGAATGTCGTCGATTTGACGGCTCAATGTCCGATAATTGTTAACCAGCTTATCGGTTTCATCGCTGATTTGGTCGACCCGTTGTTGGGATTGTTGGGCAAGCTGATTGGCTTGTTGCCCTTCGCTTACGACGCTATCCACGTCTTGCGCTTGAGCGCTAAAAGCACCAATACCAAGTGCTGCAATGGCAGCACCTGACAGGGCTAAATCTCTAAGTGTTTTGATGTTCATGCGTTATCCTACGAACGTATCCATTCCATATGAGCCTTAAAGCTTCCATTACAGGCCCGTCGTTCCCCGAGTGTCTTCTTTATCAAGCCTAGCATTAGGGCATGGGCCTGCGTCCAAAGACATGCTCACCGTTGCAAGCGAGCATCGAAGCTCACGGTACGAGGGACATGGTAAAGAGCCGGTTCGGGGTGCTGGCATAATCCAGCAACACACGCGTTACCCCGCGTTAACCGGTCGATCTTTCGATCCATTACTCCCCGCATTTTTAGGGCACCTTATTTCTTTAATTTATGGTGCCTTCTTATTGCCCGGATAATACGGGCCTTCGCAACGGCGCCCTATCATCCAGGAATCGATCCTTATTCCAAGGAAAAAGTTTAATTGACGCGATTTCGCGCCGAATTTCCCTTCTAAAGCGCGATGAAGTGTTCATCAAGAGGGGAGAATCAGAAATTTATGAGAAGTGAACAAGGGCAAAATGAATCGATTCTCTTAAAATCGATTCACTCCAATGTTCTTTTCCTAGGGATTTTGTAGGTGAAGTTTTAATGCGGATCCTGATGGTCAATGAATGCCAAAACGGACGCCCAATGGTTTTCCATACATATGCGCCGCGCACCTTGAACACCTAAGTGACGTACCAGTGTGTTTGCGAGTTCTTGAATGTGACTGAGATCCTGGTTGTGGCTGTTGCCCGGTGTCGCCTTGCTGCCACCTGCCGGTTTTGACTGACCCATAGCCCTTACTCCTTCCGGGAGTACTCTTCCCATGGAATTTATAGTGGCATGGAAGCGTAAAATAGCCGTAAACCCGGCTAAATCAGCTTTGCAGACAAAAGTCCACGCAGAGAGTTGCCGATGAATAGGGCGTCAGCGTTTTTGAGATCATCTATATATAGAGTGTGTTCTTTATAGGTGCCTTGGGCTAGTAGCTCAGCGCGCAAGATCCCGGGTAGGAGGCCGCATTCGAGTTTAGGGGTGTAGAGCTGCCCGTGTTTTTGAACGAATAAATTGGTGAAACAGCCTTCGGTAATCTCGCCACGTTCATTGGACAGCAAGTGTTCAAAGGCGTCTTTATCAGAGGCTGCTTGAGTATAGACATCCCGCTTAGTCGTCTTGTGATAAAGAAAAGGGTCAGCGCTGTTCACCTGAATGGCTGATAATTTAATGGGCACGGGCTGTTTGGGTGAGGGGGGCATGGACTGTGCCTGCCCGCTTATGGCGCCAGAGCGAGATAGGAGGAGTTTAATTCGCCTTGCCTCGCTTTGGTCTTCGACAAGTTGGTCCAAGAACGTGCGTATTTCATTTTCGTCAAAGCGAAAGCCGAAATAGGTTGCCGAATGCGTAAGCCGTTCCAAATGGCGGTCTAGTAAGTGGAAGCCGTCTGCTGGTGTCCAGCCCAGTGTTTCGAATAAATCGAATTGTCCCTTTGAGGCTGTAAGGAAAGCAGCCTTGGTTAGGCATTCTTCATATTCGTCTTTAGCAACGCT
>JASFRS010000096.1:0-9183 GCA_050114795.1 Sphingomonadales bacterium | reverse complement strand
TGGTCGTGACGAATGATGCCTATTTCAATATGCTCACTATTCCTTGTGAAACGCAGTGTTTCTGCCGCAGGCAGATTCATCCGCCAACCATCAACATAGTGCCAGGGGGAAGTGGGATCGGATAATTTCGCTGAATTGACCCTTTGTTCCCGATCTAGCAGACGTCCTAAAGCGGCCATGACAAAATGTTCATCGCTGATGGGCGCTTTTGCAGGTAGTAATTCGTCGAGGTATCTGGGGATAAAGCCCGTATCAACGTCACCGTTTCGAAATGCATCATGGGCCATGATGCGGGATAAAAAGGCCTTATTGGTGGCCAACCCCATAACATGGGACGCATCAAGCGCTTGTGCCATGCGGGAAAGTGCAGCCTCGCGGGTCTCTCCATAGGTAATGACTTTCGCAATCATCGGGTCATAAAAGATGGAGATTTCATCCCCGGTACGCACGCCTGTGTCGATGCGGGTGCCTTCACCTTCCGCCAGGCGTAGGTCTTTTAGACGGCCAATGGCGGGCAGAAAATCATTATCCGGGTCCTCGGCATAAAGCCGGACTTCAAAGGCATGGCCTTGAATTTGAAGCTCATCCTGCGTTTTTGGAAGTTTCTCTCCGCGCGCAACACGGAGCTGCCACTCGACAAGGTCTGTGCCTGTAATGGCCTCAGTCACAGGGTGCTCGACCTGAAGCCGGGTGTTCATTTCCATGAAATAAAAGGGTGCACCTTCCAGACCCTTAGCCACATCCACGATGAATTCAATGGTTCCCGCACCTTGATAGCTAATGGCTTTGGCAGCTTTTACGGCGGCATTGCCCATTTGCGTGCGTAAAGTAGCGCTCATGGAGGGGGCAGGGGCCTCTTCCACCACTTTTTGGTGGCGCCGTTGAAGGGAGCAGTCACGTTCAAATAAATGAACGGCATTGCCATGGCTATCTGCAAAAACTTGGATTTCAATATGTCGGGGTTTTTCGATATATTTCTCAATCAAGACCCGGGGATCGCCAAAGGACGACTGCCCCTCGCTTTGAGCAGACTTTAAGGCAGCACTGAAATCTTTGGCCTGGTCGACCCGGCGCATGCCTTTGCCGCCACCGCCTGATACGGCTTTGATAAGTACTGGATATCCGATGCGCTCCGCCTCTTTGGCTAGGAGTGCCTCATCCTGAGATGCACCATGATATCCAGGAACCACGGGCACACCGGCCTCAGTCATCAATGCCTTTGCTTTATCTTTCAAGCCCATGGCGCGGATGGCGTCGCCCGTTGGGCCGACAAAAATTATCCCAGCCTTGGCGCATTTATCTGCAAAATCGGCATTTTCCGAGAGAAAACCATAGCCTGGATGAATGGCATTCGCGCCTGATTGTTTTGCGACTTCAAGAATTTTGTCTGCCTGCAAATAGCTTTCAGACACATTGGCCGGGCCAATGAGATACGCTTCATCTGCTAATTCGACAAAAAGTGCATGCTCATCTGCCTCTGAATAGACTGCGATAGTGCGTATGCCCATAGCCCGTGCTGTTTTAATGACCCGGACGGCAATTTCGCCTCGGTTCGCAATCAAGAGTTTGGAAATGCTTTTATCACTCATGGTTTGAAAACCTTCAGCTTTTCTTGTCGCTGTTAATCCAGGCAGCAGGGCGTTTTTCAAAAAAGGCGCGCAAGCCCTCTTGACCCTCGATGCTGGTGCGGTGTTTTGCAATGCTTTCAGCCGTTTCCCGCCTGAGCTCATAATTAATGTCGCGGCCCGTCACATTAAAGACCAATTGTTTGGACGCGGCCTGGGCTTGAGGGCCGCCTTTTAGCAGTTCCGCGATGATTTCTTCGGCTCGCGCCCCCAATGCCTGTTCATCTGCCAAAATCTCGTGCAGTAAGCCAATACGCTGTGCCTCTCTCGCATCAAAACGCTCGGCCGTTTGAAAATAACGCCGGGCCTGGCGGGGTCCAATCGCAGCAATGACATAAGGTGAAATGGTTGCAGGCAAGATACCCAATCGCACTTCGCTTAGGGCAAATTTGGCATGAGCTGTGCCCAAGGCAATATCGGCGCAGGCGACAAGCCCCACACCACCACCAAAAGCGGCACCTTGCACAAGCGCAATTGTCGGCTTAGGGCAGCTGTTGAACGCATCCAACATGGCGGATAAACGTCCGGCATCTGAGAGATTGTCTTCGATTGACCAGTTCGCTGCATCTTTCATCCAGCCCAAATCAGCACCTGCGCTGAAGCTGCGGCCTTCTGCACGCAACACGATAGCCCTTACGTCCTCATTTTGGCCAAGAGAACAAAAGGCATCGTGCAACAGGCCAATAACCTCAGCGTTGAAGGCATTATGCACATCAGGGCGATTTAAAATGATATGCGCGACACCGCGATCATCTATTTGGGTTAAAATCATCTCATCCATCGCATCACATCCTAAAGACGCCGAAGCGCGTGGGTTCAATTGGTGCGTTCAGTGCCGCTGAAAGCGATAAGCCAAGAACACGCCTTGTGTCAGCCGGGTCAATCACGCCGTCATCCCAAAGGCGGGCGGAGGCATAATAGGGATGGCCCTGATGTTCATATTGCGCGCGGATTGGGTCTTTAAATGCGGCTTCATCGGCATCTGACCAATTTTCACCGCGCGCTTCCATGCCGTCACGTTTAACTTGGGCTAAAACGCTGGCTGCCTGTTCACCGCCCATGACAGAGATGCGCGCATTGGGCCACATCCACAAGAAACGCGGGTCATAAGCCCGGCCACACATGCCGTAATTTCCCGCACCAAAGCTGCCGCCAATTAAGGTTGTGATTTTGGGGACTTTAGTCGTTGCTACCGCTGTCACCATTTTCGCACCATCTTTGGCAATGCCACCGGTTTCATATTTGCGCCCGACCATGAAGCCCGTGATGTTTTGCAGGAAGAGGAGGGGGATGCCGCGCTGCGAGCATAATTCAACGAAATGCGCGCCTTTCAAAGCAGATTCGGAAAACAGCACGCCATTATTGGCAACGATGCCTACGGGATAACCGTAAAGATGCGCAAAGCCTGTGACCAATGTCTGGCCATAAAGCTTTTTAAACTCATCAAATTCGGAACCATCAACGATACGTGCGATAACTTCACGTACATCATAGGGCTGTCGGTTGTCTGCCGGGATTACGCCATATAGTTCCTGTGGATCGTATAGGGGCTCTTTCACTTCACGAACATTTATATCCAGCTTTTTGACGCGGTTTAGGTTGGAAACCACCTGACGCGCCAAAGCAAGCGCATGCGGGTCATTCGCAGCCAAATGGTCGGTAACGCCTGAATGCCGTGAATGCACATCGCCACCGCCGAGATCTTCGGCTGAAACAACCTCACCCGTTGCCGCTTTAACAAGGGGAGGCCCACCAAGAAAGATCGTACCTTGGTTCTTAACGATGATGGATTCGTCTGACATGGCAGGAACATAAGCTCCACCAGCCGTACAGGACCCCATGACCACAGCGATCTGGGGAATGCCCTGGGCTGACATATTGGCCTGGTTATAGAAAATACGACCAAAGTGTTCTTTGTCTGGGAAAACCTCATCCTGGTTTGGCAGATTGGCACCACCGCTATCGACGAGATAAATACAAGGCAGATTATTCTGCTGCGCAATCTCCTGTGCGCGGAGATGCTTCTTGACCGTCATCGGGTAATAAGTGCCGCCTTTGACCGTTGCGTCATTACAGACAATCACACATTCTTGTCCGGCAATTCGACCAATGCCCGTGATAACACCTGCTGCTGGAATTTCACTATCGTACATATTATGCGCGGCAAGCTGGGAAAATTCCAAAAAGGAGCTGCCTGTATCAATAAGCTGCTCGACCCGCTGACGAGGCAGGAGTTTCCCGCGGGAGAGGTGTTTTTCCCTTGCACGCTCACTGCCACCCTTCGATATTTCAGCAATTTTTGCACGCAAGTCTTCGACATCGCGCTTTAAAGCCGCGGCATTGATTTTAAAAGCTTCTGAGCGCGTTGAGAGCGCTGATTTAAGAACCGCCATAAACTGTGACCCCTCAGTTTTTCCCATTGATGGGAGCGTGCGCCCGCATTTGCAAGAACCAAAAGTGTCCAAATGCGCTTAAGCCTGTGTTATTGTTCATTCGTTGCTTGTGGTTGGCGTTTTAACGCAACATCAATACAGACATGATCTAGATACTACAGGTCAACATGTGTTTGGGGGAACACTTTATGGCAACTCGTCTTGATGACGCCATCGCGTCGGCTGATCTTATTATTGGTAGCGCACGAATTCCTGTCTCTGTTATTGATGTCACGGAACAAGGCGCCGCAATTGAACTAAAGGGCAAAGTTAAAGACTTTGCGGGCGCTGCGCTACATATTCATGGCATTGGGCATTTACCGATTGCGCTTCATCGCCATATGCAGGGCAGGATACATGTGTTGGGTTTCTCGAAACCCACGGCGCGAACTAAGAAGAAATTGTGTGAGCATGTGGAAAATCAGAATGATCTTATAGGCCCTGCAATTGATTATATCGTGACCCGTAAAGATTATTAAACTCAGGCAAGCTGTCTGGGAAAAATCTTGTAATTTGGAATGAGCAAACGCATCATCCCTCACGTTTAAAGCAATCATGTTATGAGGGATTTCTATGGGAACCGACGCCTTGCTTCTTGCGATCGACCAAGGCACGACAAGTTCGCGTGCCATTGTGTTTGACCAGCAAGGGGAGGCGATTTGCACTCATGCTCAGGAATTTTCCCAAATTTATCCAAAGCCCGGTTGGGTTGAGCACGATGCGGAACGGATTTGGGAAACAACATTTCAAGTCTGTAAAAAAGCGCTTGGCGAAGGCCATCTGAATCAGGTGGTTGCGATAGGCATTACCAATCAACGTGAAACAGTTGTGCTTTGGGACAAGAACACCGGCAAGCCTATTGCTAATGCTATCGTATGGCAGGATAGGCGCACGGCTGATTTTTGTGCAAAATTAAAAGCTGATGGGCATGAGCCAATGGTCCAACATAAGACGGGCCTTTTGTTGGATCCATATTTTTCAGCAACGAAAATTGCCTGGCTTTTGAACAATGTCGCGGGTGCACGCGAAAAGGCAAACGCTGGGCAATTGCTGGCTGGAACCATTGATAGTTTTCTGCTTTGGAATCTAACGGGCATGCACGCAACAGATGCGACAAATGCCAGTCGGACCATGTTGTATAATATCCGCGACGAGAGTTGGGATGAAGAGCTTTTGAAGCTTTTCAATATTCCTCAGAGTCTTTTACCTGAGGTTCGTGATTGTGTTGCTGATTTCGGGCAGACTAAAGATGAGCTTTTTGGCCGTACTATTCCTGTTCGGGCGATGATTGGTGATCAGCAGTCTGCAACGGTTGGGCAGGCTTGTTTTGAACCGGGCATGATGAAATCAACTTATGGCACCGGATGTTTCGCTATTGTGAATACAGGGAATGAGATTGTTGAAAGTAAGAACAGACTTTTGGCGACTATAGCCTTGTCTCTGAATGGCAAAACGCATTATGCGCTAGAAGGAAGCATTTTTATCGCAGGCGCGCTCATTCAATGGTTAAGAGACGGCTTGGGCTTGATTAAGGATGCGTCGGAGACTCAAGCCCTCGCGGAGTCTGTCGAAGATAGTGCGGGCGTTTATATCGTTCCAGCCTTTACAGGCTTAGGTGCACCCTATTGGGATGCGGAAGCACGTGGTGCTATTGTTGGGCTGACCAGGGGCGCTGGTAAAGCGGAAATTATTCGGGCGGCCCTTGAGGCACAAGCTTATCAAACAAATGATTTGATATCGGCAATGGAAGCGGATGGTGTGGAACCTACACGCCTTCGTGTGGACGGTGGAATGGTGAAAAATGATTGGCTATGCCAAGACTTAGCAAATGTTCTTAACGTAGAAATTGATCGGCCATCGCAGACGGAAACAACGGCTTTAGGCGCCGCAATGTTGGCTGCACTTGGCGCTGGGTTGTTCTCAAGCCTTGAGGAAATTGCACAAACCTGGAAACTAGAGCGTAGTTTTTCTCCAGACTTAAGCGAGGCGGAGAGAAAAAAGCGGCTAAGCGGCTGGAAAATTGCTGTAAAACAAGTTCAAGCGGGGCACTAATGTCAGGTTTCGGTTCAGTTATTGCGTCAATTGCCATTCTTTGCGCCTTTGGGCTTGTGGTCTTTGGTATTCGGATGGTTTGGAATGCGAAGGGCAAACATCTAAAAGGCTGGCTAATGATGGGTGTCGCTTTAATTTTGCTTATCAATGTTTATCTTCTAAGCTTACCGGTACCGAATTAGAGGGGGAATGACGATGGATGTATTTGCGAAAGCCTTGGGCCTTGCAATGCTGATCATGGTCATATTCCTGATCCTGACATTGACTTTCGTCGTTTGAAGGGAGCAAAGCCATGCATCTCTACACCTATTTTAGAAGCTCTGCGGCCTTTCGAGTAAGGATTGCGCTTAATCTCAAAGGCCTGGATTGGGAGGCAATTCCAGTTAATCTGCGGGAAAATGAGCAAAAGGACACGGGTTATATTGCCGCTAATCCTCAAGGATTGTTGCCGGCCCTGGCTGTTGAAGGCGAAATTCTTAGTCAGTCCCTGGCCATATTGGAGTATTTGGACGAGGTGCAGCCGGATCCTGCATTGTTGCCTGAGCGCTCCATAGACCGTGCCCATGTCCGCGCGATGGCACAGGTCGTGGCCTGTGAAATTCACCCGTTGAATAATCTCAGGGTTTTAAAATATTTGCGCGGCCCTTTGGGTCAAAGTGAAGAAGTGACCAATGAGTGGTATCGTTATTGGATTAAAGAGGGCTTTACTGCGTTAGAAGCATTAGTTCGGCGCTATGGCAGCGACACTCATTGTTTCGGCGATGTGTTAAGCCTTGCTGATGTTTGCCTGGTTCCGCAGATGTGGAATGCGAGGCGGTTCAAAACAGACTTGAACGCATTTCCAAGGCTTTGCGCAATTGATGCACATTTAACATCAATGGATGCGTTTGAAAGTGCCAAACCTGAAAACCAGGATGACTATGCTGAGTAATAGAACTCATTTGACAAAAGCATAGATTCGCGCTGTCCTTCTCTGAGGGGGGATAAATCATGACATTGAGACTGATTAAATGTGCCTTGGCTGCGTTTCTGGGGCTGCTGGGGTTTATCTATGGGTTGGAAAATATCGCTAACCTGGATGCAGCTTATAATGTGATTTCAACGGTTCTAAGTATGGCGGGCCATGAATATTACCCAAACTCTATAGGCCCTGCGATTTCATCGCCAATCTTGGTCTGGATCACTGTAGCTCTTATCATAACGGGCGAAATTTCAGGTGGGGCGATCGCCTTGAAAGGGGCATATGACTTGTTCATGAGCCGCCATAAAGACACTTTCAATGAAGCGAAGAAGACGCTGTATATTGGCGCAGGTGTCTTGCTTATCGTCTGGTTTGGATTTTTCACCGTAATCGGCGGCGCATTTTTCCAAATGTGGCAGACGGAGCTGGGGTCAATGTCCTTAGAGGGTGCGTTCCAATTTGTAGGGTCAGTTACCCTCGTAACATTGTTTATAGCGCTGCCTGATTAAGTCTTGGGTCGCTTAAGTTAAGTATGCTTTGGTTTGCTACGAGAGTATCAGAGCATTTTGACGAATTCTTATCAGGAGTCCTGCTTCTCACTTTCACGAGGCATAATTGTCGGTAGTGGAGTGGTGCGCTTACCTTTTCTGTGGTTCCGTCGATATTGGCTCTGATATTCTCGACGTTGTTTCGTGATTTCATAGAGAACGATTCCTGAACTGGTTCCCAGATTCAGGCTTTCGATCATTCCAAACATTGGAATTGCGATACACATCTCACAGCGTTCAACAGCTAAATTACTGATTCCATGGGCTTCATTACCGAACCAGACAGCGAGCTTACCATGTAGTGTGTAGTCACCTTCGTGCAGATAAACATTGGTTTTCCCTTTCACATGTGGAGAGGTGACAACTGATACGAAATTTTGCTTCTCTAGATGATCCAAACAGGCCTCAGTACTGTCAAAGCGTTTCACAAAAGTCCATTTAATGGCTGATACTGAGGTTTTAGAAATAGACCTTTGGTCCCGCATGTCTTGCCACTCATCAGGGAGTGCATCACGAGGGTCGATGACATATACCTTTTCAACACCCAACGCGTTCGCGTTCCTAATCACCGTTCCTATATTTTTGATGTTAGATGGATTTTCGATCACAGCAATCAGATTTTTGCAGCGAAAAGGCTTTATAGCATTCGCACGTTTGCGAACTGTAGGCTTCGAGTTTTGATTTTCTTTAGTTTCCATTCGGTCAGTCTTTAGCAGTCTTTCTATCGTCTTTAAAGTATGAGCATTGGCGATCTTGCCGCTATTTATCACTTGCGTGAGTTGGGCAAATTGTGTTGAGCGGTTTTTGTTGGCGCATGGGTCAAGTTAGAACCGCTTTGCGCTTTGCGCATCATCAATGAAGCGTGGGTTCGTTCTACTGAGTTAAAATGGCGGATGGGGTGGGATTCGAACCCACGAAACGGTTGCCCGTTTGCCGGTTTTCAAGACCGGTGCCTTCAACCACTCGGCCACCCATCCTTGCCAATGCGGCTGTTCGATTATGCTAAAATTAACCTGTGCACAAGGATTTTATGAACAAAGTTAACTGACAGGGCTTTCTTTGCGGAAAATGATGTGGCACATCTCTCATGTGCGGCGTTGAAGAGAGGACATTGCCCCAAAGTGCGCTATATCGTTTCGGTCTTTATATTTTTATGTGCGTCGCTTTCTCCGCTTCAAGCGCAAGAGGATTTTGCGACCTGGCTGGAAGGTGTGAAGTCTGAGGCTTTGGAGACAGGCATCTCTCCAGCTGTTGTGGAAGAGGCTTTAACGGGCCTTCAGCCTATTGATCGCGTTGTTGAACTGGATAGAAATCAGCCAGAAGTCAAAGTTACTTTAGCGAATTACCTCGAACGTCGGATTAAGCCGTCTATCATTGAGCACGGCGTGAAGATGCTAGCGGAGAATGAAGACATTCTTGCAGAGGTCAGTGCGCGTTATGGTGTGGCTCCGGAATTCATTGCCGCGATTTGGGGTATGGAGACAAGCTATGGTCGTTATACAGGTGGGTTTAGCGTTATTCAGGCGCTTGCGACTTTGGCTTTTGATCCCAGGCGTTCCGGGTAT
>JASFRS010000095.1:0-9292 GCA_050114795.1 Sphingomonadales bacterium | reverse complement strand
TACGCTTGAACAAAATGTTATCGATAAATTGCTTGTTGATGCGAAGAAAGACGAAATTGGAATTGATTTAGAAGAACAAAAAATTATTGTCCCTAATCAACATGTTATAAGCTTCGATTATGATCCTTTTAAAAAACACTGTATGTTGGAAGGGCTTGATGAAATCGGGCTGACCTTGTCGAACCAGGGCAAGATAGAAGCTTTTGAAGCCAAACAGAGGAATATTTCCCCTTGGCTCTATAGTTAAAAGTATCCAAGTAGTGTTGCGTAATTGCGGGAGGTGTCATCATGGCACAATCACCAAATCAACATAAAGAAGGGCCGGAAAAACAATCAATGAAAATTCTAATGCTTCCTGGAGATGGCGTCGGGCCGGAGGTCCTGAACCAGGCACGGCGTGTGTTGGACTATATCGCGATGATTTATGGGTTGGACATTGATGTCACCCAAGATCTCATCGGTGGCGCCAGCATCGACACCCACGGAGTTCCGGCAACCGGCCAGATGATTGAAGATGCCTGTCAGGCGGATGCGGTTCTTTTAGGGGCCGTTGGTGGTCATAAATGGGAAAATATCGATTATGCCATTCGTCCTGAACGCGGTCTTTTGGAGCTACGCAAGGCGATGCAGGTCTTTGCCAATCTGCGCCCGGCATTTTGCTACCCCGCCTTGGCGGTAGCCTCTACTTTAAAAGCTGAAGTCGTATCTGGCTTTGACATGATGATTGTGCGGGAATTGACCGGCGGCGTTTATTTTGGCGAACCGCGCGGCATTGAAAATTTAGGCAATGGCAAACGTCGCGGTGTTAACACGCATCATTATGAGACAGATGAAATTCTCCGTGTGGCACGCGTTGCTTTTGAATTGGCGCGCACCCGATCTGGCCGAGTGATGTCCGTTGATAAGGCCAATGTAATGGAAGCGGGTCTGTTGTGGCGTGAAGAAGTCGCAAAATTAGGCGCGGATGAATATCCAGACGTGCAGCTTGATCATATGTATGCGGACAATTGTGCGATGCAATTGGTGCGTGACCCCAAACAATTCGATGTGATTCTAACGGATAATCTTTTTGGTGATATCCTTTCAGATGAAGCCTCCATGTTGACAGGTTCTATTGGCATGTTGCCATCCGCGTCGCTTGGCCCGACCCGCGAGAATGGCAGCCGTTTTGCGCTTTATGAGCCTATTCATGGCTCTGCCCCTGATATTGCGGGGCAAGGTGTTGCCAACCCCATTGCTGCGATTTTAAGTGTGGCGATGGCGTTGGAATACAGCCTTGGCGCACCTGAGGCAGCCACAACCATTCGCAATGCTGTGGAGAAAGTTCTGGCGGGCGGTATGCGGACTACGGATATTATGACACCCGGCATGGCACGGGTTTCAACTACCGTTATGACGGATGCTGTTTTGAACCAGGTTGAGAAAGCTGCGCGTGAACAAAAATTGCTCTAAGCAATAAATTTCCGCAAGGAATTGACATTTAAGCCCGATGCGTTTATCGCCAGCGCACGGGCTTTTTTGCGTGTGCGAAAAGCCTTATTTTTTGAGATGTAAAGGAGTGAAACCATGGGTTACCGCGTGGTCGTTGTTGGTGCCACCGGTCAAGTTGGCCGTGAGATGTTGAACATATTGTCGGAACGTCAGTTTCCGGCGGATGAAGTTGTTGCGCTCGCATCCTCCCGTTCTATTGGAACGGAAGTGCATTATGGTGAAGAACGCACACTCAAGGTCAAGGATATTGCCACCTTTGATTTCACTGGATATGACATCGCGCTTTTTGCGGCTGGGTCTTCTGTTTCCAAAGAATATGCACCCAAAGCCGCCTCTCAAGGCTGTGTAGTCATTGATAATAGCTCGCTTTTCCGTGTGGATGAAGACGTGCCACTTATCGTGCCTGAGGTAAATGGGGATGCGATTGACGCTTATAAAAAGCGCAATATCATTGCCAATCCGAATTGTTCGACGGCGCAAATGCTGGTTCCCTTAAAGCCGCTTCACGACAAAGCGAAAATCAAACGTATCAGCGTGGCGACTTATCAATCTGTATCAGGTGCAGGGACTGCTGGTATGGATGAGCTGTTTAATCAGACCCGCGCGGTTTTTGTGAATGATCCGCTAGATCCGGAGAAATTTACCAAACAAATCGCCTTCAACGTCATCCCGCATATTGATGTGTTCATGGATGATGGCTCTACCAAAGAAGAGTGGAAAATGCGGGTTGAAACCAACAAAATCCTCGACCCGGATATCAAAGTTCAAGCCACCTGTGTGCGCGTGCCGGTCTTTGTCGGCCATGCGGAAGCAGTGAATTTGGAATTTGAAAATCCCATCACGGATGAGGAAGCGCGAGACCTGCTGCGTGAGGCCCCCGGCTGTATGGTTATCGATAAGCGCGAAGATGGAGGTTATGTGACCCCTGTCGAATGCGTTGGTGACTTTGCCACATTTGTGTCCCGTATTCGCAAGGATCCGACCGTTGAAAACGGGTTATCCTTATGGGTGGTTTCTGATAATCTGCGTAAAGGTGCTGCCTTGAACGCGGTGCAGATTGCAGAGCTTTTGGGGCGGAAACACCTGAAACAAGCATAGCTCCAGTCACTTCAAGTTCAGATTAAGTGATAAAATGCGCTGTCAGCGCATTTTATGCATGTAAAAGTCTTTTTGGTTAATCTGTTTCTCCGAGACGAGGTCTGTCTCTTGTTGCCTCAGTCCCGCCAGAAGTGCGGGTCGAACAGCATGAGGAGCGTGAAGACCTCCAGGCGTCCGAGAAGCATGGCGAAGGAAAGGAGCCATTTTGCACCATCGGGGAGACTGGAAAAGTTCCCGGCTGGGCCGATAATTTCGCCCAGCCCCGGACCGACGTTGGTGATAGCCGTTGCGCATGCGCTTAACGCGGTGACAAAGTCGATACCCATCATCGTCAGAGCAAGTGTAATCACGGCGATCGATGCAAAAAATGCCGCTAGAAATGCGAGCACGGAAATCGGCAGATCCTGTGGCATCCGAGCGCCGTGGTAGTGAAGAACCACCACTCTGTTTGGGCTGTTGAGCCGCATCATCTGTTCCCGAAGGGTGATCCATAGGACCTGAAACCTGTAGACCTTGATCGCGCCCGACGTTGACCCGGCGCAACCACCCATGAACGTCAGCAGGAAGAAACCGGCGACGGCGCCCGTACCCCATAAGGTATAGTCAGAAGATGCAAATCCTGTCGTCGTGACGATCGACACGATATTGAAGGCCGACATCCTGAGAGCTTCGAAAAAGCCCCAACCTTGGTCCACCATCAACATGACCGCCGAAATTAGGATGGTTGCCGACAGAAACCGCAGGAAAGTCTTGATTTGTGGGTCATCAATGAAAGCGCGGTGTTTACCTTGGGCATATCTGATGTAGCTGATGAAGGGAGCGGCGCCAGCGAGCATAAAAATAACGCCGATCCACTGGCTGTCTGCATCGAAGTAACCGAAGGATGCATCGTGGGTGCTATATCCGCCGGTCGATAGGGTCGTCATGGCATGATTCACAGCATCGAAGACCGTCATGCCTGAGGCAATATAAGCGACCACACAAGCCGCTGTAAGGCCAATATAAACTCCGGTAATCCATTTGACGAGCTCAGCCGATTTGGGGATCACCTTTTCTGATTTATCCGAGCTTTCCGTCCTGAACAACTGCATGCCGCCAATGCGCAGGAAGGGTAGCAGGATGATGGCCATCACAACGATTCCGATACCACCAATCCACTGCAACAAGGAGCGCCACAAGAGGATGCCAGGCAACATGTCGTCCAACCCGGACATTACCGTGGAGCCTGTTGTGGTAATTCCCGACACCGTTTCAAAGACAGCATCCGTGAAGGATAGGGATGGCCCTTCCTGCAGGCCAGATCCTAATAAAGGAAGTGCTGCAAACACAGGTAGGATGATCCAGCAGCTTGCCGTGAGTAGGAAAGCTTGTTTGATGTTGAGCGTAAACTCACGGTTATCCCGAGTGGCCAGAATGAACATACCGCCAAAAAAGCCTGTCGCAGCGGCTGCGAATAAGAACTCAGAGGGTGTGTATTTCGTCATCAATGCTTCGACGATGGCTGGAATCATCATAAAGGCGGCGAGGCCCAGGAGAAGAAGCCCTACGACATGTACGATTGGGCGTAAATCGATACGGGAATTCATTATGGATTGACGCTGGCTTTCGCTGGGTATTGTTGAGTGTTTGTTTGCCACAAATCTCAACGGTATCAGCCTTGCCATCCCCTCATGATTGTTGGATTGCAGAACGCTATTCATTTGACCAGGGCAAGTCAAGCTTGCCGAAGCGATAAGCGGCCATGAATGGTTCTTCAAAGAAATAGCCCTGAAATTGAGCGGCCTTATCATCGCTTTTGGATTGCGCAAGAATATTAAGAGCTATGCCTTGAGTATTTAGATGATTCGAAAGGCTATATTCAAAGCCCACTATGGTATTTTTATCCCAAAGCAAACCCCCAAGAAATGAAATTGGGGGAATTCGAGGTTTTTCTTATCGGGTTGGACATTCCAATGATGGATTTGGAAGTTGATGGGATAGGGATTAAAATAGAAACTTCGGGATAGACGAATTTAGTATTTACAGTGGCCTCTATAGGGCCTGTAAGATGAGGGTAGACCTATGCATGAATTAACAGGTGGCTGTCAATGTGGGGCTGTGCGTTATAAGGTGCTGACACCCTCATTAAATGCGGGCTATTGCCATTGTCGGATGTGCCAAAGGGCATTGGGAAATATCTTTGGCACGTTTCTTACCGTGGATAAGGACAAACTCGTCTGGATCAAAGGTGAACCCGCCGTTTATCGTTCATCCAAAATCGCCACACGTGGATTTTGTGCTGATTGTGGGACACCGCTTTATTTCGCTTATGACGATGCGGACGATGTTGATTTGACGGTTGGCGCTTTGGATGAGCCTGAATTAACTAGACCCAATCATCATTTTGCAATTGAAAGCCGTCTGGAGGCTTGGCACCGTCCGGACGACCTACCAGAACAACGCTCTGATGAAAGTAAAGCGCTTATGGCCCGATATAAGGCCGTAGGTGACTAAATCACGCATATTGACGCTTCTCCATTGACCTTTGGGGTCAAAATAGGGTGCTATCACTTCCAATGAGGTCCAATTGGGAGTGTTACAAATGAAAAAAGCAAAATGGCAGACAATGACCGCTATGGGTCTGCTCGTTGCGCTGGGGTTAAGTGCTTGTGACAAGGTGGAGGTGGATATTTCCACCTCTGATGTCACTGTGGAAGATGCGCAAGCCTTCATGGATAAGGCTGAAAAAGATATCGCGGAAATACTGGAATACACAAACCGCGTCCAATGGGTGAATAACAACTTCATCACCGAAGACACTGACTGGCTGGCTTCCAAATCCGGTGCGGAATTTACTGAATTGTTTGTGCGTCTCGCTAATGAAACCAAACAATATCAGGATCTGGATTTGCCACCGGAACTTGCACGGAAAATGACCATCTTAAAAGCAGGCATCACATTGCCCGCACCTGAAAAAGAGGGCGCTGCTGCTGAACTGTCTGACATCGCGACGAAGCTTCAATCCACTTATGGCAAAGGCAAAGGCCTTTATAAGGGTGAAGTCACGTCAGGGAATGACCTGGAAGCTTTAATGGGCACAGAACGTGATCCCGAAGTGCTGTTGGAAATGTGGACAAGCTGGCGCGAAATTGCCAAGCCCATGAAAGATGATTATGCCCGCATGGTCGATATCGCCAATGAAGGCGCGCGTGAGCTTGGCTACGATGAGCTAGGTGAAATGTGGCGGTCCAATTATGATATGGACCCGGATGAATTTGCCGCTTTAGTCGACAAACTTTGGGGCCAAGTAAAGCCGCTTTATGAACAGCTTCACTGCCATGTGCGCGCGGAATTAGGCGAATATTATGGCACCCGCGTGGTTGATCAAAATGAGCCTATCCCCGCCCATCTCCTTGGGAATATGTGGGCGCAGCAATGGGGTAATATCTATGACCTCGTTGGTCCGAAAAATTCCGGCCCAGGCTATGACCTGACGGACTTGCTGGTTAAAGCGGATTATACGCCTAAGAAAATGGTGGAAACAGGCGAAGGCTTCTTCACTTCTTTAGGCTTTGACCCGCTTCCCGATACCTTCTGGGAACGGTCTTTAATCACCAAACCGCAGGACCGCGAAGTGGTCTGCCACGCGTCTGCATGGGACATTGATAGTAAGGATGATGTCCGCATTAAAATGTGTACTAAGGTCAATGCGGATGATTTCGAGACCGTTCATCATGAGCTCGGCCATAATTTCTATCAGCGCGCTTATAAAGACCAGAGCACCCTGCACCAAAACGGTGCCAATGATGGTTTCCATGAAGCCATTGGTGACATGATTGCACTGTCTATCACGCCTGAATATCTCACACAGATTGACTTGCTGGATGATAGTCAGGTACCGGATGCCTCTGCTGATGTGGGGCTTCTCATGGCCCGCGCGCTGGATAAAGTTGCCTTCTTACCCTTTGGTTTGCTGGTTGATAAATGGCGCTGGCAGGTGTTCTCAGGCGAAATAACGCCTGAAAATTACACTCAGGCTTGGTGGGATTTACGGGAAGAATATCAGGGCATTAAAGCCCCGGTTGACCGCCCGGCGGATGCCTTTGACCCGGGTGCGAAATTCCATATTCCAGGCAACACGCCTTATATGCGTTATTTCTTGGCCCATATCCTTCAATTCCAATTCCATAAAGCCGCTTGTGAACAGGCCGGATGGGAAGGCCCGCTTCATCGTTGTTCCATCTATGGCAACAAAGAAGTGGGTGAGAAGTTCAACGCCATGCTGGAATTGGGTGCCTCCAAATCCTGGCCGGAAGCTTTAGAAGCATTCACCGGCAGCCGGGAAATGGATGGCTCGGCCATCATTGCTTATTTCCAACCGCTGATGACCTGGTTGGAAGAACAGAACAAAGGCCGCCAATGCGGCTGGTAAGCTTGAAGATATAAGCTGAAAAGGGGTCGCTTTGGCGGCCCCTTTTTACATGGTGCCCATTATCACATGGTAACGGAGAAACGCCAGACGGTGTAGGCAATGAACAACACCAAAGCGATGAACCCCTCGCGCCTTGTCAGGCAATGGTCGCTTGCCAAAGCCCACCACAGCCCAAGGCTTGCTAAAATGAGCGCTACAATATCGCCTCCCATCAGCCCCGCAGGCCAACGGGTAGGTTCGGTAATGCCAATCAGGCCCAAAATGCCAAAGCCGTTAAAGATATTGGAGCCCAGGATGTTACCAACTGCAACACCATAAAGCTTCCTACGCGCGGCAATGACGGATACCACCAGTTCCGGGGCAGAGGTTACAATGGCCACGAGGAACAAGCCGATAATCGCCTCACCCACGCCATAATCAACGGCAAAGCCAACTGTCGATTCAATCACTAGGCCGGATCCATAAGTCAGCATCGCCGCCCCCAATAAAGCGACGATTGCGCCAACGATGGGCGATTTTGGCACTTTAACCAGCATCGCCGCCTTAGAGCTGTACAGGCTTTTAGTATCCGCAGGTAATTTGCGTTCCTCTACCACAACAATCGCGATATAGAGGGCAAGGATGCCCAGCAAGATCAATGCTGTAGCCAGGTTTATGCGCCCATAAAGCGCAAGCCCGCCAACTGCAACCGCGGACAAAGCCATGAACCAGCCATCGCGCTTCAAGGCCCTGTCATCCGTCTTTAATGGTATGATGAGTGCGGCAATGGCCAGAATCACCAATAAATTGAATATATTGGAGCCAATCACCATGCCGACGGCAAGTTCCTGCGCGCCCACCTCCGCTGCGCCCAGGCCGATAATCAGCTCAGGCAGCGACGTGCCAAAACCGACAATGGCGAGACCAATGACGAATTCAGGCACGCGGAAGAAGCGCTTCAGCCCTGCTGCACCGCGAAGCAAAAACTCCGACCCCAGGACGAGAATCAACAATCCGATAATGAATTCACCTGCATCTGCCAGCATGGCGTGCCCCACTTTTTTTATAAAACGCCCCTATACTAAAGCGGATTTTGTGCACACACTCTAGGAAATTTCCATTCCTGCGGCATTTTGTGGGTTAAAAAACATGTTATGACCTGCTCTTATAAGCATAAATCTCACGCTGAATTCGAAAGGGCTTTCCCATGACTGCCAGACCACGCCGTACTGTCCTTTATATGCCGGGTGCAAATGCGCGGGCACTGGAAAAGGCGAGGGAAATAAACGCTGATGGCTTTATTTTCGATTTAGAAGACGCGGTTTCCCCGGATGCTAAGGAGTTGGCGCGCACTCAAGTCTGTGATGCCGTCCGCCAAGGGGGGTATCGCGGGCGGGAACTTATCATTCGCGTTAATGGACTGGACACGCCTTGGGGTGAGGATGATGTGAAAGCAGCGGTTGCTGTCAAACCTGATGCGCTGCTTCTGCCCAAAGTCGAATCCGCAGATGAAATCCGGGCTTTGGCGGCATTGATTGAGCAATATGGCGATTTAGAAAAGACCGCCATCTGGGCGATGATGGAAACCCCGCGCGGCATATTAAGGGCTGCAGACATCGCCGCCGCCCACCCCCGGCTTGAATGCCTGGTGATGGGCACATCGGATTTGGTCAAAGACCTGCACGCTGCACACACATCTATGCGCTTGCCCGTGCTGGTGTCCTTAGGCCAATGCCTGCTGGCCGCGCGCGCTGAAGGCTTGGCGATTTTAGACGGCGTTTATCTCGACATTCAAAATGATGTGGGCTTTCATGAGGCCTGTTTGCAAGGCAAGGAATTGGGCTTTGATGGCAAAACCCTTATCCACCCGCGCCAGGTTGAAGCAGCCAATAAAGTCTTTACGCCATCCTCAGATGATGTCGAACATGCAAAACGCCTCATCGCCGCCTTCGACGAAGCCATGGCCGAAGGCAAAGCCGTCGCTTTGCTGGACGGCAAATTAATCGAAATCCTCCACGTCGATGAGGCCCGGAGATTGGTAGAGATGGCGAAGGCGATTGAAGAGATGGAGGGGTAAGAGCGCGAGGTTAGGTTTATTTTTTGAGTTCAAACGTGGAGCGCAGGAGCGCAGGGTTCCTGTTTGTTTTTTAATCCCTCAGGCGCCGGGCGCAGACATCCGTCTGCTTGGCTACGCGATAACGCTGATCCTCCATAGCTTCGCTATTCCGGGCTATCGCGACGCGCGTGCGCGCTTGACACGCTCTCGGTATGAGAGCTGGGGGAGCTTGGTTCTGAGAGGTTGGTGTTCCCCCC
>JASFRS010000094.1:0-9299 GCA_050114795.1 Sphingomonadales bacterium | reverse complement strand
CTCGACGGAAACAACAACCGTCTCATATGTCGCCAGCCATTCATACCGTGTGCTCCTTTTGCACCAAGGACTGGATTTTCTTCACTGCGGTCACCACCAGATTGACGACGACATCAAGCGCCCGGGTCGGTTGCGCACCAACTTTATAAACGGCAATACGATATAGGTGCAGGCTAATCACGACAAAGACTAGATAGGGAACCCACATAGACATTAGGGCCGAGGCTTGCCCTTCTTCGACCAATTTACCTGTAAATTGTGCAAATTCATTGAAGACAATGAGCAAGGTGATGCCTGCAAAGAGACCAACTGCGCTTGCGGATCGTTTTGGTGGAACGCCAAGCGCGATGGCGAGAAATGGCAGCACAAAATTTGCTGCGATTTGAATCAATCGGTAATTGAGGTCGCCCGAATATCCATTATATGTTTCTTCATCTAATTCTCCGGAAAACACACCTTGAATAAGCTCTGGAATAGTAAGCTCAAGCTGTTTTTCCCCTCTTTTGCGGAAGACTTCGCTTTGGGGAAGGGATATCGGCAAATCATGGACTTCAAATCGTAATGTCCGCGGCGAATCTAGTTCGGGGGACAGATTTATCAAAGTCCCATTATATAGACGAAAGAGGATGCGTTCTTGGTCTTCGGTTGAGAAAAATGTCCCATTTTGGGCGGTGACGATGATTTGTTCGCCATTCTCACTGGTTCTTTGAAGGAAAATACGCATTAAATTGCGACCGTTATCGCGTGATTCTTCGATACGTAATGTTAGCCTATCATCGATTTCGACAAATTCGCCCACTTTGATGCTGGCACCCAAGGCGCCACTGCGAAGTTCATATTGCAATTCTTCATAAGTATAGCGGCTTATGGGTTGGAGATGGCCAACCAGGACATATGTGATGACCGACATGACCAGTGCTACAATAACCGGAATACGTAGCATACGATTCTGGCTGATGCCTGTGCCAAGCATTGCGTCCAGCTCGCTTGAAAGTGCGAGGCGACGAAAGGCGAGAAGAATCCCTAAAAACACACCAATAGGGATGGCAAAGGCCATATATTGTGGGATTTTAGCACCAAGCATCTGCCAAACCACTGAGACAGGCCCGCCCTCATTGATGACAAAATCAAAGAGGCGGAGCATCTTATCCAAAAGCAAAAGCATTGCAGCAATGATGAGGGTTACCATCATTGGCACAATGATCAGCCGTAGCAGATATCGGTCAACGCGTTGGAACATAATCGTCTCTAAAGTCCGGACTAAAGGCGATATGATGCGATTGGGGCCACAAAATGACAATCACTTCAGCATCAAAACGGCGTCACATTGGACTAAGCTGTTGAGATTAGCAAGTTTAGACATATTTTTGCCTTCTTAAAGATGTTGAAGAGGCGGCTGAAAAGATTTCCGGCGCGGAAAACTGGGATATGGAGTTGTAACCTATGCCTTTAAATAAGAATATTAAAGCGCTGAGTGTATCGGTCTTGGCGTTGGCGTTTGCGCCAAATACAGTGGCCGAGGAAATGGCCGCAGTTGAATCGGTAACACCGTCGTCATCGCTTGAGTTAAAGCTTCCCCATGAAGATACAATCATGGGGAATCAATTCGCAGCCCGTTGTGAAGGCGCGCAGGAGCTTCCAGCGATTAAACTCAAAGTGCAGGAATTCAAAGACGGCAAAGGCAATGTCCGAGTGCAGCTTTATAATGATAATCCGGATGAATTTCTGGAAAAGGGTACGAAGCTATTGCGCATTGAAGTTGCGGTTCCGGAAGATGGTGGCCCCGTTGATGTTTGTGTGCCGCTTGAAAAAGAAGGGACTTACGCACTTTTCCTTCTTCATGATCGTAATGAAAATGGAAAAGCCGATGTTTTTTCTGAAGGATTTGGCATTTCCAATAACCCGAAAATGAAGCTGCGTCGGCCGCGGCATGATGAAGCGGCGTTTGAGATTAGCAATGAAATCCTCGACATGGATATCAATATGCAATATTTCGGCGGAAATAAGCGCAAACGGCGCCGCCGTTAGATGTTATGAGTAGTTGAGTGTAAAAACAGCCTTCCTTTGGTTTAAGGCAAGGCGTCAGTCGGTCTGAGGGGCATGCAACCACTTGTCGCCATTTTAAGCAATCCGGGCAGTACAACCAATCGAAAAAGTCTGCCCGCAGTTCGAGCTTTTATTGAGAAAAGCTCGGGCATTTTTCATGTGGAAATTAACAAGTTTGACGAGATACCTGAAGCGCTTTTGATGTGCGCCAGGGCTAACCCAACAATACTTGTTATCAACGGCGGCGACGGAACAATTCAAGCAACCTTGAGTGCGCTGATCCATAATCGACCGTTCGGCAAAAACCCGCCTCCCGTAGCTGTTTTGCCGGGCGGCAAGACAAATATGATCGCCAAAGATATTGGTATGCGCGGCTCAACGGTACGCGCATTGCAACAGATTAGCGAACTCACTTTGTCAGGACAGATTGATAGCAAGAAGACTAAGCGGGCGCTGATCGGTTTGGATCTTGGTGATGGCAGCCCGGTAACTTATGGTATGTTCTTTGGCGCGTCTGGGATTGTGAGCGGGATTGATGCCTGCCGCAAATATGTTTATCCGATGAAATTGCCCAATATCCTTTCCCATATCATGACAACATTATTGGTATTTTTTGGAGTCATTGTTCAGGGAAATAGCGAAAAGTCTTTTGTCCATGCACCTATGACGCGGGTCCAGGTCAAAGGAGGGGGCTATATTGACGGTCGCTTCCTAGTCATCATGGTGACAACCTTAAACCGGCTTATTATGGGGATAGATCCTTTCTCTGCCATGGGGGAGGGTAAATTGAAATTTACCGCCATTGAACATAGTCGGCGGACATTTTTCCGTTCCATGCTTGCATTGCTGTTCGGTCGGATGGGTAAGGCGGTAATAAACGGTGTGCATTATCGTCGCTCAGATGTCATTCGTGTTTATACGCGGGAGCAAGTAACATTAGATGGCGAAATGTTTATGCCGCATGAGGATACGCCGATAACCTTGGATGGCCATGAAGTCATGGAATTTGTGGGGCTTTGATGGGGACGACACACGATAGTTTGAATGCAGCCCTTACCCCATTTCTAAGCGCGGATATTTCACCCTATGTAAGGAAAGCCGCAAAGCGAATAGCAAAGCGATTCCCTAATTGCAGTGCCGTTTTATTCTATGGCTCTTGCCTGCGTACCGGTGAGGTGGAAGGCCAGATGTTGGACTTCTACGTCATCGTTGACGATTATAGAGGTGCTTTCAAATCATGGGGGAGGGTGCTTGGAAATAGGCTTATTCCGCCAAATGTCTTTTATTTTGAAGAAGAAATTGATGGGCTTTGCGTGCGCGCGAAATATGCAACCTTGTCGTCAACCCACTTCGAGAGATTATGTAGCGATAAGACGTTCAATCCCGCAATTTGGGCACGTTTCGCACAACCTATTGCTCTCGCCTATTTCAGGGACGAGCAAATTTCAAAACACATTGCCCATTGTTTGGGTTTGGCGATAACCACTCTTTTGTCAAACTGTGCCCCTTTGATTATGACGGCGGTATCGGAGAAAGAGCTGTGGGCCTTCTGTTTTTCGCAGACTTACACAACAGAATTTCGTGCAGAGAATGGTGGTAGGCCAGAGCTAATTTATGACTTAATGTCTAATTTTTATCATGAAGTGACATCGGCGGCCGTTCGTAATTTATCTGCCATTGAAGAAAGGGAGACTGGACAAATATCTTTCTCCTTTGCGCCTAAAGATAGACGTGAGGCTCGTATTGCCTGGTTCTTTCGCCGTATCCAAGGCAAGTTGCTTCATGCCCTCCGCCTTATAAAAGGGGCGACTACATTTGATGGTGGCATAGACTATCTTGCTTGGAAGATTTACCGGCATTCGGGGGTGAAAATGGAAATTAAGCCCTGGCACAGGCGTTTTCCTGTGATCGCAGGGCTTATCATGTTACCGCGCCTTCGTCATAAAGGCGCGGTTAAATAAGAGTTATTCCGCAGCTTGTTTAAGCGGCACCCCAACTTTTTCAGCGGCTGTTTTGAATTTTTCCAGCAGTTGATCAATCTGTTCATTGCTGTGTCCGGCACTTAGTGAGCAGCGTACCAGGAAAATTCCTGTCGGCGTTGCCGGCGGGCGTGCGACATTCACATATGCACCTTCTTTGAGAAGGGCCTGCCAGAATTTGAACAGTATCTCCTGCTCAGGCATGATGAGAGAGATGATGGGACTTTCCGCCTCTTTGGTGCCCATTGTGAAACCAGCTTCCATAAGACCTTTATGGAGGCGTTTGGAATTTTCCCATAGATGAGCACGGCGATTGCCTGAATGCGCTAATACCCGGACTGAAGCCAGTGCAGAGGCGACAACAGAAGGCGGAAGTGAAGCCGTAAACATATAGGGGCGGGACATGAAACGCAGGACTTCAAATTTCGGGTGGTTGGAGACACAAAAACCACCAACGGTTCCAACACTCTTGGAAAATGTGCCAACGATGAAATCACAAAGGTGTTCAACACCTAATTCTTGGGCAAGACCACGGCCGGTTTCACCGCAAAAGCCCATGCTATGTGCTTCATCTACCAGGGTTTGTGCCCCGGCTTCTTTCGCGACTTCCAGCATTTCTTTTAAAGGTGCTTGATCACCAAGCATGGAATAGATGCTCTCCAAAACCACAAGCTTAGGAGCATCTTTAGGAAGCCGAGCCAGGCGCTTGCGAAGGTCTTCCACATTATTATGGCGGAACCGCACGATATCGGCATTGCCCATAGCGCAGCCGTCATAAATGCTCGCATGGCTGTCCGCATCGATGATGATATAATCGCCACGTTGGCCTAAGGCTGAAATTATGCCTAGATTGGCCTGATATCCTGTTGAAAAGACCATGGCATGGTCTGTGCCAAAGAATTTGGCAAGTTCTGCTTCAAGCGCCTTATGGCCTTTATAAGTGCCATTTAATATGCGGGACCCTGTTGTTCCTGTGCCATGTTTTTCAAGGGCCTCTCTTGCCGCTTCCATAGCTTCAGGGTGAAAGGTCATGCCCATATAATTATTCGTACCGGCCAAAATCGTTCGCCGACCGTCAATAATAGCCTCGGTTTCGGAAATCGTTTCTTCAATAACGACACCAAGCGGATCAGGACCTTCAAATTTCAAAGAGGCGACTTCAGCAATAGCAGCGTCGAATTTGTCCAGGATATCGGTCATGCGTTATCCTTTACGATCCGGTCAACTGCTTTGGCTACATCGCCAATGGTTTCAAGATCGGGAAGCAGATTAAGTGGTAGGATGATATCAAACTCATCTTCGATTTCAGCCACAAGGTCCATGACCGTCAATGAATCGAATTCCAGGTCATTAGCAAAACGCGTGTCACGCGCTAGTGCTACATTTTTACGATTGAAAGGTGCAATTAATTTACACAGTGTATCAAAAGTATTTTGATCAGACATATATTTTGCGCCCCGAAATTTTAAAACTCATACATTGATTTAGAGCGATGCCGTGGAGCCACACGGCATTAGCCGCTCTTGGTCTATAACAAGATCGCAAGAAGCGCGAGCATTATGTCCATATTTGGGCAAAACCGAGGTAATTAAAGCAGGCCTTTTTCTCGGTACCAATTCAAACTGATGCGAAGACCTTCTGCCAAGCTAGTGCGTGGCTCCCAGTCTGACTTTTCAGCGAATCCCGGTTCGGAAATACCCCAATCAGGGTGAGAAAGTTCACGTGCTTTCCCGCGTGTGAGCATGGGCGTGCGGCGTGTTACTGATGACAGCCCCTCATTCATCAGCCCTATAAAGCTGAGCAAGGGTGGGGGAATACGGACTATTCTTAGCTTTCGATCCAATAAATCCGCTACTAATTGGTGGCTTTCTCTTACCAAATAGCCTCCACTGCCATCGTCTAGGGGAAGAATTTGATAAAAGGCATTTTGCTCTGTTAGAGCCGCCACAGTTGCTTGTGCCAGATCGTCCGCATAAATCCATGATGCGCGTGCGTGTGGACTGATAAGTGGTGCAAAACCGGATTTAATAGCTTTGAAAATCTTGAGTGTTTCTGTGTCACCGGGGCCGAAGACAGCGGGTGGGCGAAGGGCAACCCAAGGAATATCATTGCCCAATATCTGGGCGATTGCCGCTTCGCCTGCCGCTTTGCTGGCGGCGTAGTCAGAAAGTTCCGGTGCGCGTGCGGCAAGTGATGACATGAGAACGAAGCTTTGAACGCGGGCGGCTTTTGCTGCGCGCGCTATAAATGTGCATGCGTCGCAATTTATTTGGAAAAAATCGGGCTTGTTGCGCGCTTTAATGGCGCCTGCTGCATGCACCACATGGACGGCATTTTGAACGAGGTTGCGGATCGCTTCAGGGTCGTCCAATCGTCCTTTCACCCAATCAACACCAGTTTGCTCTGGCTGTGGGCGACGGGTGAGGGCGCGGACATGATATCCGGATGCCTTGAGAGCTTTTATAAGGTAAGGGCCGATAAAACCGGTCGCGCCTGTAAGCGCGACCGTGTTCTTTTTCCGTGTCGGATTTACACTCAACTTGCTGCCGCTAAGGGGACAATGCCACCGGACAAATAGCGGTCCCGTGCTTTTGAGCGTGATAATTTCCCAGATGAAGTGCGCGGCAATGTCCGGGGTGGAACAAGCTCAACCAGGCAACTAATGCCGGTTACGGCTTTCACACGGTTTTTGACTTCGTTGCGCAATGCATCTCGTTCACTGTCTTCAGAGATACGACATTGAACCAGAACCGCGGGGATCTCTTCACCGGACATGTCCGTGATTGAAATGGCTGCAATATCGCCATGGCGAAAGCCTGGGATTTGCTCAACAGCCCACTCAATATCCTGTGGCCAATGGTTTTTGCCGTTGATGATGATCATGTCTTTGGAACGACCGACGATGTATAAGCAGCCGTCAAGCATATAGCCCATATCACCGGTATCCAGCCAGCCGTCCTCGCTAAGGACGGCATTGGTTGCGTCTTCATCGCGATAATAGCCGACCATAACGCTATCACCGCGGACGCAGACACGCCCAATTTCGCGTTCGGTTAATGCCCGGTCATCGCTAGCGCGGATTTCAATTTCATAATCCGGAAGTGGGACACCGCAGTTAACGACAGCACGGTAACGGGGGAAGACTTCCACACCGTTCAAATCATCAAGCGCTGTACCTTTGGAGCCATTTAAGTGAGGCGCCCCATTTAACCCGGCGTGGCCATTGCGGATTTCACCGGATAAAATACGTTCGTCCACCATATCTGTGATGATGCCCGTGCCAACAGGCATGAAGCTAACTGCCAACGTACATTCAGCTAAGCCATAGCTTGGAACAAAGGCCGTGGAAGGGAAGCCCGCAGGACCAAAGGTGTCTACGAATTTCTGCATGACATCGGGACGGATCATGTCACCACCGTTGCCAGCAACCCGCCAACGAGACAGATCCAGATTTGCAATGGCATTTGGTTTGGCGCGACGCGCACAAATGTCATAACCGAAGGTCGGGCTGTAAGAGACCGTGGTACCTTCGTTTTCCGTGATAAGTTGTAGCCAGAGCAAAGGACGGCGCGCAAAGCTTTCTGTTGCCATGAAATCACAACTCACTTGGCAGCAAAGCGCTGTCAGCAGGCAGCCAACCAAACCCATGTCATGGTAAAATGGCAACCAAGATACGCAGCGATCAGTGTCAACAAGTTGTACACCGTGGTAGCCCTGTCCCCGGCAATTCGTCATCAGCATACGATGCGTGACGATTACGCCATGAGGGAAGCGCGTGCTTCCGGAAGAGTATTGTAAATAGGAGATATCGTCATTATTGGCCTGATGTAGAGGCTTTCCTGCCTCTTTAACTGCGGCTAGTTCCTCATCGGAACCAGCAAAAGTCAGGCCCATGCCTTCAGCGGCTTCATGGATGAGTTCCACCATGTCTACTGGTGAAATAACACCTTTAGCCCCGCAACTGTTGATCTGGTTGCGAAGCTGGTCGACATAGCCTTCACGCCCTCCAAAACTGGTTGGGAGTGGGAGAGGGACCGGTAAAACACCAGCATATTGGGCGCCCAGGAAATTGGCGATGAAATTGGCAGTATTTGCCGCAATCAATGCCAGTCGGTCGCCGGGTTGAAAACCTAAAGTCATCAACCGCTGTCCAATTGCGATGGAACGTTCCCGTAATTCTTTGTAAGTCACCGCTTCATAAAGCTCGCCCCGCGGTGAATAGAAGTTTAAGCCCCGCTTGCCTTTTGCCGCATAGTCAAGAGCTTCAGTCAACGTATCAAAATCAGCATAACGCCGTTCAAGATCGTCAAAAGTTGGGGTTTTTTGCACCATAGGCTTTATATCTGTCCGCGCGTTATAAGAGCATGTTTCGAGCCGAAACCCAGCCCGTCCAAAATTAAATTTATTGTCTGGACGAAAAACGAAATGCCCCGTTTATTGCGCCCCCTTTATTTAATCCGCGTCTCTATTCCCTATTGCACTCAAAAAGCCGAACACTAGTAATTTTGTTCATAAAAGTGCAACAACTGCTCATAATTAGCAAGGGGCTGCCATAAAGTCCTGGACTTGTAAATCCAAGGACTTTTTGCCCCAATCAACCAAAAAGCTTCGAAGTTGCGCCCCACCTTCTGATTGATCGTGCGGACTTTAGCGTCAAATGAGGCGATTTTGCGACCAAATGAGGCGGCTTGAGCTAAAATCGGCTTAAACCGCTTGAATTGCTGGGCTTTTCAAGTCAGTTTGAAGCATGGCTGAAGATAGAAAAAGGCGCAGGAAACTCCCGTATTTGCCGCAAAATCAAGAGGGTTGGCGCGCCGTTGCATTGCGGTATCTTGAGCGCTTTGAAGCACCAGCCGCGCGCGTGGAACGCGTCCTTCAAATGCGTGCAAGAAGGCATAATGCTCTGAGTCCTGAGGTAGAGGCCGATATTCGTGCAGTTATTGATGATCTGTGCCGCCTTAAATTAATTGATGATAGCCGTTTTGCTGAAATCCGGTCAGGGGGGTTACATCGGCGCGGCATGGGACAGCGCGCGATCAGGCAAGACTTGGCCGTTCGCGGTGTGGATGAGGAGATCGTCACCCGCACTGTGGATGACAGCCTATTTGCCCGACGGGAGGCTGTTATTATCGCTGCAAGAAAGAAACGCCTTGGACCATTTCGATCAGGACGATCTTTGGAGCGTTGGGAAAGTGAAAAGGAAAAACAGTTTCAAAGAGAGATGGGGACTCTCGCGCGATTGGGCCATGGCCTGGAAGACGCAAAACATGTGAT
>JASFRS010000093.1:0-9351 GCA_050114795.1 Sphingomonadales bacterium | reverse complement strand
TAAAAGGGTATATTCTCAACAAAAGACAGAAAGGCCGCTTTGATCGCATCAAAACTGCCGTAGAAATCCAGATGTTCGGGGTCAATATTCGTTACAACAGCTATGGTTGCCGGGACTTTCACAAAGGTGCCGTCGCTTTCATCAGCCTCAACAACCATCCAGTCGCCAGCGCCTAAACGGGCATTGGTGCCATAGGCATTGATAATGCCGCCGTTAATCACTGTTGGATCGAATTCAGCTTCATCCAAAAGCGTCGCAATCAGCGATGTGGTAGTCGTTTTGCCGTGGGTTCCTGCAACGGAAACGCAGGATTTCAAACGCATCAATTCCGCAAGCATTTCCGAACGCTTGACGACGGGAATTTTACGTTCCCGTGCGCCGTCAACTTCCGGATTACCCGATTTAATGGCTGAGGAAATAACGACAACGCGTGCATCAGTGACATTTTCCGCTGCATGACCGATCATCACCGGAATACCCAGCTTTTGCAGCCGTTTCACATTTGCACTCAACGCAACATCAGACCCTTGCACGCTATAGCCGAGATTATGCAGAACCTCCGCAATGCCTGACATGCCAATGCCACCAATGCCGACGATATGAATGGTGCCAATATCTTTGGGAAGACGCTTCATGCCGCAACCCTCCCATGGCCTGACTTGTCACGAAGGCCGAGCACATATTCAACCATATTTGCTAAATGAATCGTGGCTTCGGGGCGACCTACACTGCGTGATGCTTCCGCCATCTCAATCAATTGCGCCGGTGCTGTTGCCAGACGCTGTAAATGTTTCGCCAGGGTAATCGGTTTGAACTCCTTCTCGGATAAGACAATCGCTCCCCCGGCTTGTCTCATATCTTCTGCATTTGCCCTTTGATGGTCGTCTGTCGCGGCGGCATAAGGCACTAAAATGGCCGGACGACCTGCGACAGCCAGTTCGGAGGTCGTTGACGCCCCTGCCCTTGAAATAACCAAATGCGCCCAGCGCAAACGATCCGCAACATCTTCAATAAATGTTGCCAATTCAGCGGCAATGGATTCAGCCGCATAGAGATCCCGGACCCGCTCGATATCCTCAGCCCGACACTGCTGCGTGATCTGCAGACGGCGTTGCAAGCCAGGCGGTAACATACGGATAGCATCGGGCACGACAGTGGACAAAATCCGCGCGCCTTGGGACCCGCCAAGAACCAATATCCGCAAAAGGCTATCGCGAGATACCAGTGGATAAGGTTCTCCTCTCAAATCCTCCAGAGCGGGACGCACCGGATTGCCAGTCAGCGCGGTCTTTTTCCGCCAAGACCCCTTTAATCTCTCCGTCTGCGCCCAAGACACAGCGATTGCCGCCGCATGCCCAGCCATGAACCGATTGACGCGGCCTAGCACGGCATTTTGCTCATGCAGACAGTATTTGATGCCTTCAAGCCGGGCCGCCAAAAGGGCTGGCAAGGCCGGATAACCACCAAAGCCCACAACCACATGCGGTTTCTCACGCTTGTAAAGAGCAGAGCTTTGTTTCACACCACGCCGCACACCCAGAGCTGTTTTCAATAGCCCCATCGGGCCGCGTCGCCGCGCATCACCGGCTTCGACCAGATGGACCTCAACTTCCAGGTTTAAACCAGGCCACGCCTTGCCGCGTTTATCGGTGATGAGCGAGACTTTATGGCCGCGCGCCAAACATTCCTCAGCCAGCGCATGGGCAGGATAGATATGTCCCCCCGTGCCCCCAGCAGCAAGAATGATATGACGACGGTTATCAGCCATTAAAACCGCCTCCAATTGCCAAATTGCGCGCCCTGCAAAAATCTGTTGCGGCGCGACAAGGCCAAAATGAAACCCATTAAGACACACAGCCCAAGCATCGATGACCCACCATAAGAAACAAAAGGCAAGGTCATGCCTTTAGGCGGCATTAGGCCCAAATTCACCGCCATATTTATGAACGCCTGCAAGCCGAATTGCGTCGTCATACCAGCGACAGCCAGGAATGAAAATGGATCTTCTTCCTGCAGCAAGCGAGCAAAAGAGCGCACTACAATCGTTAGGAAAATTCCGATCAACAGCAGGGCCGCGACAAGGCCAAATTCTTCACCCACGACAGCGAAGATATAATCCGCATAAGCATCTGGCAGTACGCGTTTGACTTCACCACCGGAAGGGCCAGTGCCAAATAAACCGCCATTGCGAAATGCCGCCAAAGACATTTTAAGCTGGAATGCATCACCCGATGTTGGATCAATAAAAATCTGGATGCGATGGGCGACATAAGGCAGCACATTATATGCGACGCTTAAAGCAACAATGCCCAGCACTGCCAAGCCCACAAACCACATCAAGGGCGCACCGGCCAGGAAAAGCTGAACAGACCAGACCGAAGCAATTAAAAAGGATTGCCCAATATCGGGTTGCATCGCCAAGGGGATAAGGCAAACCACAAGCAGCAAAGCCGCATTACGGAATGCTTTTGTTTCGCCATATTGATAACGCGCAGACAATATCCAGGCCGTCGTCACCGCCATGGTCGGTTTTAGAAACTCTGAGGGTTGCAGGCTAAAACCCGCGATGGACAACCAACGCGCAGCTCCTTGACGTTCCGGCCCAAAGACCAACGTAGCAAGAACCAAAAGATAAGAGCCGATCAGCAAGAATAACGCGATGCGTTTGATCTGTTCTTTTTCAAATAAAGATAACAGCAAGGCCCCACTTAAACCGATGACTGCAAAAATGGATTGGCGGCTGACAAAATAAAATGGCCCCTGCCCCAGGCGTTCAGCCGTGGGCAGGCTCGCGCTTGCAGCAACAAGGAGGCCTGCTAAGGCAAGCAGCGGCACAGCGGCCAAAGTCCAGCGGTCCACAGTCCACCACCAGCGGGATAAAACACTATTATCGGTGCGGGCAAAGGGGATCATGCAGCCTCCCCTTTCATTGCTGTGAATATCCGACGGAAATCCTCACCTCGCGCGGCAAAGTCCTTATATTGATCCTGGGATGCGCAAGCCGGAGACAACAAGACAACTCCGCCAGTTTCCTGCGCATCTTCAAAAGCCTGACGTGTTGCGGCTTCCAGACTGCCAAATTTGTCAAATGCAATCCGCCCTTCAAACAATTGGGCATATAAATCCTGAGCTTCCCCGATGAGATAAGCCTTTGACACATGTGGCAAAACAGCTTCCATAGGGCCTAGATCCTTGGTTTTTGCAATACCACCCATGATCCAGTTCACACGCTCAAAAGAGCTGACAGCGCGAGCTGCTGAGTCCGCATTGGTTGCCTTGCTATCATTGATAAATGGCACACCTTTAATTTCACCGAACGGTTCCATGCGATGCGACAAAGCCTGATAACTGCGCAGGCCATCAACAATCGCTTCACGGCTCAGTCCAAGTACACGAGCAGCGGCCGTAACCGCAGCGACATTCTGCGCATTATGCGGACCTTGTAGCGAAGGCCAGTTTGATTGCAGGTCAATAGCGTGATGCTCATTAGTCAAATTATCAATCAACACGCCGCCCTGGACATAAATACCATGCGGGACCGGACGCTGTGAGGAAACAGGGATGAGCTTGGCACGCACCTGATCCGCAATTGTCCGACTGGGCTCATCATCTACGGCAATGATCGCCACCTGTTCGGGCCGCTGCATGTCGAACAGATGTTTTTTTGCAGCGATATAATTTTCAAAATTTCCATGGCGATCCAGGTGATCCGGCGCGATATTCAGCAATATCGCTATGTCCGCGGATAAGCTAATGCTTTGCTCTAACTGGAAGGAGGATGCCTCAACCACATAGACACCGTCTTGCGGCAATGGCTCCAGCCCCAACATGGCCGCACCGATATTTCCGCCCATCGCTGTAGGCTTGCCCGCATGGGCCAGGACATGCGCCAAAAGCGCCGTCGTTGTGGACTTTCCATTCGTACCCGTAACAACTGCCAGATGATGTGGTGGTAAAGCCTGACGCGAACGGGCGAAAATCTCCAGATCACCAAAGACCGGGACATTAGCACTGCGGGCCTTCTCGATCATTTCATGAGGCTTTGGAAAAGTAGCAGGAATGCCGGGTGATGGTACAAGGGCATCAACACCGTCCCATGCCATATGCGCAAAATCAGTGACCTTAAAACCCGCCTGTTCTGCTTCTTTACGATGCACCTCATTATCGTCCCACAAAACCACATCCGCACCAGCATGAGCCAATGCATGAGCACAAGCCATGCCAGTGCGCCCCAATCCTAAGATGGCGATTGATTTATTTTTAAATGCAGGTGTGGGGATCATCGGCCTACCTCAGCTTCAATGTTGCTAAGCCAACCAGCGCCAAAATCACAGCGATGATCCAAAAACGAATAACGATTGTGGGCTCTTTCCAACCCATATGCTCAAAATGATGATGGATTGGCGCCATACGAAACACGCGCTTGCCTGTCAATTTGAATGACAACACCTGCACGATGACGGACACAGTTTCCAGAACAAATAGACCGCCAATAATACCAAGAACGATTTCATGCCTTGTGACAACTGCAACGGTTCCCAAAGCGCCCCCTAAAGACAAGGATCCTGTATCCCCCATAAACACCATGGCAGGCGGCGCGTTAAACCATAGGAAACCCAGCCCAGCACCAATAATGGCCCCACAGAAAACCGTTAACTCACCAGCACCCTTAACCCCCGGAATAGCCAGATAGTCCGCAAATACAGCATTGCCGACCAGATAGGCGATCAAGGCAAATGCAGCGGCGGCAATAATCACCGGCATGATTGCAAGCCCGTCCAGCCCATCAGTTAAATTCACCGAATTAGCCGCACCGGAAATAATGAAAGCACCAAAGACCAAATAAAAGACACCCAGATCTAGGACTAAGTCCTTGAAAAACGGCAGATGAAGATTGTTATTGGAAACGGAGACGATCATCGCTGTCGCTGCACCAGCGATCAGGAATTCAAGCGCAAGGCGAATACGGCCGCTAAGTCCCTCATGCGATGATTTTGTGACTTTACGATAATCATCAATAAACCCTATGGCGCCAAAGCCGCCGGTCACCAACAGGCAAGCCCAGATATAGACGCTGCTTAAATCCGCCCATAGCAAGACAGAGGCGAACAGCGCTAATAATATTAACGCCCCACCCATTGTTGGCGTACCCGCTTTTTCAACCACATGATGCGCTGGACCGTCTTCACGAATGGGCTGGCCATGACGCTGTTTAGCCTTCAACCAGCGAATAATTTTCGGGCCAAAGATGAAACTTAAAATCAGAGCCGTCACGACAGCGCCAATGGTCCGGAACGTCAGATAGCGAAAAACGTTTAAGATTACAAAGTCGTCAGCGAAGGGAACCAGGAAATGATACAACACGATTAGTTTTCCCCCATCATTTTGCGTGGGTGGTTTTTAAGATGCGCGCCTTCCAACAGACGCTCAACAAAACGGCCCAAGCCGAGAGCATTGGAGCCCTTGGCAAGGATCACGTCATTAGGCCCAAAATGCTTTGCCGCATGAGCAAGCAGGTCTTCATCATCCTGCACATGGAAAACAGCCATTTCTTTCGACAACCGGCCCATCAAACCAGACCAATGCGCGCCTTTAAGTACAAGGTGTGAAATTTCAGCCTTTAAAAGTGGCTCTGCCAGCTCTGCATGTAAGCGGTCAGCATCATCGCCAAGTTCCAGCATGTCAGCCAATACAGCGATACGCTTGCCTGGCTTTTCAACAGGCACAACAGCCATGGCCGCTAAAGCCGCGCGCATAGACGCTGGATTTGCGTTATAAGCTTCATCAATGAGAAGCGCATTACCGCCTCTCACATCAATCGTCAGGCGACGACCACGCCCGGGTAAAGGCGTAAGTTCTCCAAGCGCTAAACCTGCTAAGCCTAGATCCCCACCTGCAGCATGGACCGTGGCCAAAACACCCAGAGAATTCAGGACCCAGTGCTGTCCAGCGATACCGACTTTATATATGAGCCGTTCACCACAAATATCAGCGGCAATGCAGCTTAAATCCGCATGCATGGCCACATTCAAAGGGCGCACATCCGCTTGTTCATGAAAGCCAAAACTTAGGATATTCTCCACGCCTGCATCTTTGGCAGCACGAACCAAGCGATCAAAATGCCGATTATCCCGGTTCAAGATTGCAGTGCCGCCACTTTCCAGACCGGAGAATATTTCGGCCTTGGCATTAGCAATGGCTTCTTCACTTTCGAAATGAGCAGCATGGGCGCTTTCAACGGTTGTAATCAAGGCCACATGGGGGCGAACTTGCGCTGACAGATCGATCAACTCCCCAGCATGGTTCATGCCCATTTCAAAGATGCCATAGTCAGCCCAGTCAACCATGCGCGCCAAAGTCAAAGGCACACCGATTTCATTGTTAAAGGACTTTACGCTGACATGTGCGGCCCCCATGCGGGAGAAACATTGATACAGTGCGTCTTTTGTCCCAGTCTTGCCGACACTTCCCGTCACACCAATGATTTTCGCTTTGGAGCGCACCCGTGCAGCCTGACCTAATGCGATTAAAGCCTTTTGCGTGTCAGCGACTTTTAACAAAGGCCCATCAACGTCAGGCAATTCCGCATCTTCCGCGACAAGCGCCGCATAAGCACCAGCTTCAAATGCCTTGCCAACGAATTTATGGGCATCATGACGCTCACCTTTCAAAGCAACAAATAAATCGCCTGGGTGAACTTCGCGATTATCAATAGCAATGCCAAAGGCTTGCCATGGGGCAGTATTAACGCCGCCAACCGCACGCGCTGCATTTTCTGCGTTCCACAAAGGCAACAAATCTGCATTGGGAGTGAAGGTCTTTGCAAGGCTCATCAAATACCGCCCTCCTGCTCCAAGGCAGCTTTCGCCACTTCCACATCAGAGAAAGGCAGGATTTGATTTCCAATAATCTGCCCTGTTTCATGGCCCTTGCCAGCAATCAAAACAATATCACCGGGACCTGCTGCACTAATCGCTGCTGTAATGGCTTCCGCGCGATCACCAATTTCCATAGCTGAGGGGGCTGCATGCAGGATCTGCGCACGAATCATAGCCGCATCCTCGCTGCGCGGATTATCATCAGTCACATAAATTCGGTCCGCTAACTTCTGAGCAATGGCACCCATTTCAGGCCGTTTGCCCTTGTCACGATCGCCGCCGCAGCCAAAGACCACATGCATCCGGCCCAGATTATGAGGCTTCAAAGCCTCCAACGTCGCACGCAGGCCATCAGGTGTATGGGCGTAATCAATAATCACCCGCGCACCACGACGACTGACACCAACATCTTCCAAGCGACCATGAACACCTTCAAGGCTTTCAAGAGCAGCGACAATAGCTTCCGGCTTTTTTCCTAAAGACAAAAGCAAACCTGCAGCTACCAAGGCGTTAGAAGCTTGGAAATCACCAATTAATGGCAAAGTAAGTTCATAAACCTGCCCACTAATACCAATGTGCAGATTTTGCCCATGCGGCAGAGGTTCTCTTGACAGCAGGTGAATGTCTTCACCCTTTTCACCAACACTTAGAACATCAATGCCACGGACCCAGCACAGTGTTTCCACCTCATGAGCAAATTCATCATCTGCATTAATGACAGCAATGCCATGAGGTGGAAGAATTTCACCAAACAACCGAAGCTTAGCGAATAAATATTCCTCCAAGCTATGATGATAATCGAGATGATCTCGACTTAAGTTGGTGAAGGCTGCTGCTTTAATTTTGACGCCATCCACACGATATTGCTCAAGCCCATGGCTTGACGCTTCAAAGGCCGCATGGGTAACGCCACGATCCCCAAGATTTGCCAGGATGTGGTGAAATTCAATGGGTCCTGGCGTTGTCAGGCCGAATGAAGTCGTTTCCCCATCGACATTGACACCAATAGTGCCAATGCTGGCTGACTTATGACCACAACTCGTCGCCATTTGGCGGAACAGATCAACGACGGAAGACTTTCCATTAGTTCCCGTCACTCCGACCAAATATTCCGGCGCATTATCAAAAAAGCGTGCAGCCATCTGAGCAATTAAACGGCGCAGATTGAACTGCGGAATAACGGGTACAGAGCATGGCCCGACATCAACGCCGTGTTCAACCAAAATTGCGCAGGCCCCATTTTGAATGGCTGAAGGGATATAGCGTGTGCCGTCATTTTTGACGCCCTGAATCGCGGCAAAGACAAAGCCTGGTTTGACCTTACGGGAATCCACCGCAAGACCTGCGACCTGCAGGTCCGGCAGATTGATATCTCCCGCCAAATCTCGCAAAGACATTGTCATTGCAGGTATTTTTACCTCCACACCCATGGGTTATTGCCTGTCACTTGCGGCCATTAATAAAGGCGCAACTGTTATATCCACATCTCGATCCGAAGGCTCAACGCCTAAAATGGGAGCTGAGCGCAGAATTACATTTCTAACGACCGGCGCGGAAACCCAGCCGGCGCCATCAAAGCCATAAGTGTCCTTTGTTCCTTTGGCCTCATCTAAGGTGACAATCACTACATATCGAGGATCATCCATGGGGAAAGACCCCAGGAAAGAAGCCATATTCGCGTCTTTACGATAGCCGTGAGCAGACGGCTTTTCTGCAGTACCTGTTTTACCGCCTACGCGATAGCCAGGGACATCTGCTTTTGATCCTGTTCCCTTCAAAACAACAAGCCGCAACAACTCTCTCATCACCTTACTGGTCTCAGGGGATATAACACGTGTTGACCGCGCATCCTTTGAGATCGGATCATCAGCAATCAATGTGGCCCGAATAAGGGTTCCACCGTTCAAAATTGCGGCAGATGCTTGAGCAGCATGTAACTGGGAAACAGCGATCCCATGGCCATAAGATGCGGTAACAGTCTTCACATCGCCCCAACGTCCGGCATAGCGAGGCGAAGAAATTTCATTTAACTCAACGCTTAAAGGATCCAGAAGGCCCAATTGTTGCAAAAAACTGCGATGGTTTTCAGCACCCATCTTCAAGGCGATCTGACCACTTGCGATATTAGAAGAATGAAGCAACACCTCAGGCGTTGTAAGCCACCGGTTTTGCGGATGATCGTCCGTGATACTATATCCCGCGATCTTTAGTGGCTTAGTGGCATCAAAACGATCACTAATACTGATAACCTTATGATCGAGTGCCCCAGCTAAAGTGAATACCTTAAAGATAGAGCCCAGCTCATAAGTGTCTTTGGTCACGCGGTTAGCCTGGAATTTAACAGGGGAGCGCGCGACAGCATTGGGGTCAAAATCTGGTAAGGAAGCCATGGCCAGGATTTCACCGGTGTAGATATCCAGCATCACACCCGCGCCCCCGAGCGCATCATGTTTATTGATAGCGCGCCAGAGCT
>JASFRS010000092.1:0-9416 GCA_050114795.1 Sphingomonadales bacterium | reverse complement strand
CGACCAACACATCGTGATTGATTTCAGCTTTGGCATCAACTTTGCCCGCATCAATAGCGGATTGCAGACGGCCAAGGTTCACAATGGAATACTCTTTAGCAAAGAGATTCGTGAAACCACGCTTAGGTAGACGGCGATGCAAAGGCATTTGCCCGCCTTCAAAACCTTTAATGGAAACGCCGGAACGAGACTTGGCCCCTTTGTAGCCACGACCACCGGTCTTGCCTTTGCCGGAGCCTAAGCCGCGACCAATGCGTGTCCGCTCTGTGCGTGCACCGCGATTATCGGAAAGTTTGTTGAGATCCATCTCATTACCTCAGGCATTAATTTATTGGATGTTGCGGCTTGCTTAACCAGCTTCCTCAACACGAACCAAATGTTTCACCTTATTGATCATGCCACGCACAGACGGCGTATCTTCAAGCACGCGGGTCCGGTGCATCTTATTCAAACCAAGGCCCACCAAGGTAGCACGCTGGTCTTTTGTGCGCCGGATCGGGCTGCCGATTTGCGTTACAGTCACAGTTTTTTTCGTCGCCATGGCTTTCGCCTCACTTCTTAATCAATATAGCCGCACATAACCACTTAGTTGGTTTGAGCGTCAGCTTCCATTTCAGCAGCCTGTTTAGAGCTGTCATCCCGGCGGGCTACAATCTCACCCACTTTTTTGGAGCGCTTCGCAGCAACCATTTTTGGGCTATTCTGGTTTTTCAACGCATCAAATGTAGCGCGAACCATGTTGTACGGATTAGCGGAACCCAAAGATTTGGTTACCACGTCCTGAACACCTAGGCTTTCAAAAACCGCACGCATCGGGCCACCAGCAATAATACCGGTACCAGTCGGTGCAGACCGCAGGACAACTTTACCCGCGCCATGACGGCCTGCCACATCGTGATGCAGCGTCCGGCCTTCGCGTAACGGTACGCGGACCATTGATTTCTTAGCGGATTCGGTCGCTTTACGGATAGCCTCAGGAACCTCCCGGGCTTTACCATGGCCAAAGCCTGCACGGCCCCGGCCATCACCAACAACCACTAGGGCGGCAAAGCCGAAGCGACGGCCACCTTTTACCACTTTGGCGACACGATTAATGTGCACCAACTTTTCGACGAGTTCGCTTTCCTCGCGCTCGATCCTGTCTGGACGTGCCATGTGTGTTTCGCCTTCTCTTTAGAAATCCAACCCGCCTTCACGTGCAGCGTCAGCCAAAGCTTTTACGCGCCCATGAAAGAGGAACCCGCCGCGATCAAACACGACTTTTTCAACACCAGCTTTTTTCGCCCGTTCAGCGATAAGCTTCCCAACAGCCTGAGCTGCTTCAACCGTCGCACCGGTTTTGCCGCGTAGCGATTTGTCCAAAGTGGACGCCGCCGCCACAGTCACGCCCTGCGCATCATCGATCAATTGGGCATAAATATGCTTGGATGACCGGTGAATGGAAAGGCGCGGACGATCCTTGGCACGTAAGCGGAGGCTTGTCCGCACGCGCTGCCGGCGCTTTTCGAATAATGATAAACGCTTGCCCATAACCGCACCTATTTCTTCTTGCCTTCCTTACGGAAGATATATTCACCCTCGTAGCGAATCCCTTTGCCTTTATAAGGCTCTGGCTTACGATAGCTACGGATTTCTGCCGCCACCTGGCCGACTTTCTGCTTATCCATACCGGAAATTTCGATCGTCGTTTGATCAGGACACTTAATCGTGATCCCTTCAGGCACCGGATAATCAACATCGTGGCTAAAGCCCAGCTGAAGCGCCAAAGCATTGCCCTTCATCTGTGCCCGGTAGCCAACACCGCTGATTTCCAGCTTCTTAGTAAATCCAGAAGTGACGCCTTCCACCAGATTGGAAATCAATGTGCGCTGCATACCCCAACGGGAGCGTGCCGTTTTGCTCTCATCCTTAGGAGCAACATCAACACTGCCATCGTTGATAGCGACCTCGACCTCATCCAGCACCTGCATTGCAAGCACGCCCTTCGGACCCTTAACAGTCAGGTCGGAATTGCTGAGCTCTACAGTGACCCCGGAGGGTATCTCAATCGGCTTTTTGCCAATACGTGACATGGGTTATCCCCGCTCGTACAAATTCGTTAAAATACGGTGCAGAGCACTTCGCCGCCAACATTGGCGTCGCGCGCTTCGGCATCCGACAACACACCACGTGGGGTCGAAACAATCGAAATACCCAGGCCATTGCGTACACGTGGTAATTCACGAGCACCCGAATAGACCCGACGACCAGGTTTCGACACACGTTGGATCTCACGGATAACCGGGTCACCTTCGTGGTATTTCAGCTCAATGCGGATCTCAGCTTTGCCGTTATCAAGGGCAGCTGCTTCAAAACCGCGGATATAGCCTTCGCGTTCTAGTACTTCCAGAACACGGGCCCGTAACTTGGACGCAGGCGTAAGGACGATGTCCTTGCGTGCTTGCTGCCCGTTACGGATACGGGTCAGCATATCGCCAAGCGGATCGGTCATTGACATAATATTCCGCTCCTTACCAGCTCGACTTCACAACGCCAGGGATGCGGCCGGCTGAGGCCAATTCCCGCAAGGCGATACGTGACATGCGAAATTTACGATAATAGGCACGCGGACGGCCCGACACTTCACACCGGTTACGGACGCGGTGCGGGTTTGAATTCCGCGGTAATTCTGCCAACTTCAGCCGCGCAATCAGACGCTCATCCTCAGCGACCGACATGTCGTTGGCAATCGCCTTCAACCGCTCCCGTTTACCGGCGAACTTGCTTGCCAATTTGCGGCGGCGGTTGTTTTTCTCAATGGCGCTTTTCTTAGCCATTTTTCAGATCTCCAACTAGCAGCTTATGACCGGAAGGGCATGCTGAAGGCGCGCAGTAATTCGCGTGCTTCATCATCGCTCTTGGCCGTTGTGCAGATAATGATGTCCATACCCCGGACTTTATCAATTTGATCGTAATTGATTTCCGGGAACACCAGTTGTTCTTTCAGGCCCATGGCATAATTACCACGACCATCAAAGCTCTTCGGATTCACGCCACGGAAGTCACGAACGCGCGGCAGTGCAACTGTGATCAAACGATCCAGAAATTCATACATCTGGGCTTGACGCAGTGTCACTTTCGCACCAATCGGCATACCTTCGCGCAGTTTAAAACCGGCGATAGACTTCTTAGCGCGTGTAACAACGGGCTTCTGACCAGCAATAGCAGTCATGTCAGCAACAGCAGCTTCCAGACGTTTTTTATCTTGAACAGCTTCACCGACACCCATGTTGATGACGATCTTTTCCAGCTTCGGAACTTCCATCGGGTTTTTATAACCGAATTTTTCCTTCAGCTGATCGCGTACCGTGGACTCATAGAAAGTCTTCAGGCGCGGCATATAGGATTGTTCCTTAGCCATCAATCACTTCTCCTGAAGCTTTGGCGAAACGGACTTTTTTACCATCGTCCAGTTTCTTGAACCCAACACGGCTTGCTTTGCCTGTTTTCGGGTCTTCAATCGCCAAATTCGACACATGGATCGGCGCTTCGATCGTATCAATACCACCCGGACTTTGCTGGGTTGGCTTGCGATGACGCTTCACCAAATTTACACCGGAGACTTTGGCACGGTTTTCCGCCGGGATCATCTCAACGACTTCACCCTTTTTGCCTTTGTCGCGGCCGGCGATAACAATAACCTTATCGCCTTTTTTGATCTTAAACTTCGTAGCCATTACAACACCTCTGGCGCCAGGCTGATGATCTTCATGTGCTTTTTCGCACGTAATTCACGTGCTACCGGGCCAAAGATCCGTGTGCCAATGGGCTCTTCACTTTTGTTGATCAATACCGCAGCATTGCGATCAAAGCGGATCACTGTGCCATCAGGACGGCGAATGTCTTTCGCTGTGCGTACAATAACAGCACGGTGCACGTCGCCTTTTTTCACACGGCCACGCGGAATGGCGTCTTTCACGGAGACAACAATGACATCACCGATGCCTGCTGTTTTCCGCTTTGAGCCACCCAGCACCTTGATGCACTGCACCCTGCGTGCGCCCGAGTTATCGGCGACATCCAGGTTCGTTTGCATCTGGATCATGGATTAGGTCCTTCTACCAAATCGCTCCTGTCCGTAACGGATCAGGATACCTTTTCCACCACACGCCACGTTTTCGTTTTCGAAATCGGGCTGCATTCTTCAATTTTTACGATGTCGCCTGATGCATAAGCATTGGCTTCATCATGTGCATGAAAACGTTTAGAACGACGCACAATTTTCCCATAAAGTGGGTGTTTGAAGCGACGTTCGACCAAGACGGTTACCGTCTTGTCCGTTTTGTCTGAGACCACCGTCCCTTGCAGAAGTCGTTTAGGCATTGCCTTATCCCTCAGCTTTACGCTTCAGCTTGGCCGCGTTCGGCCATCAGCGTTTTAACCCGGGCGATATCACGACGCACCGCACGAACCCGGTCTGTTTTTTCCAACTGACCTGTCGCCTTTTGGAAGCGCAGGTTGAATTGCTCTTTTTTTAGCTGAGCCAACATTGTGCCCAACTCATCATCCGTTTTTGTCCGGAGATCTGCAGCTTTCATCACATTCACTCCGCTTACAAACCTTCGCCAAGGCGTTGAACGAATTTAGTCCGAATGGGGAGTTTTGCCGCTGCACGTTCGAAAGCGCCGCGCGCTGTTTCCTCATTCACACCATCAATTTCGAATAAGATCCGACCTGGTTTAACCCGGGCAGCCCAAAATTCTGGAGCACCCTTACCTTTACCCATCCGAACCTCTGCAGGCTTGGACGATACAGGTACATCAGGGAACACCCGGATCCAGACCTTACCCGCACGTTTCATATGCCGTGTCATGGCACGACGTGCAGCTTCAATCTGGCGCGCTGTAATACGCTCTGGCTCCATGGCTTTCAAGCCAAAAGATCCGAAATTTAATTTTGTTCCACCAGAAGCTATGCCGTGGATACGGCCTTTATGAGCTTTCCGGTATTTTGTTCTCTTTGGCTGCAGCATGGGTTACGCCCCCCGACCTTCATTTTTACGATCATTGCGGCCACCGCGTGAAGGACCTCCACTTTGAGCTTCCTGCATGCGTTTGTCTTGAGCCATCGGATCATGCTCAAGGATCTCGCCTTTGAAAATCCAGACTTTCAAGCCGCAAATGCCATAAGCGGTTAAAGCTTCTGCTGTGCCATAATCCACATCCGCACGAAGCGTATGAAGAGGCACCCGACCTTCGCGATACCATTCGACGCGGGCGATCTCAGCACCGCCAAGACGGCCACCGGCATTAATACGAATGCCTTGAGCACCCATACGCATTGCTGATTGCACAGCACGTTTCATTGCGCGGCGGAAAGCCACACGACGTTCCAGTTGCTGAGCAATACTCTCAGCCACCAGTTTGGCATCGATTTCCGGTTTACGAACTTCCACAATGTTCAAAGAAACATCAGCTTCAGTCAGTGCCGCCACTTTCTTGCGTAGCTTTTCAATATCCTGACCTTTTTTACCGATCAGAACACCGGGGCGTGCCGCGTAAATCGTGACGCGTGCTGTTTTCGCAGGGCGTTCTACGACGATACGTGCGATCGCTGCCTGCGGAACTTCTTTTTCAATCAGTTTACGGATGGCCAAATCTTCATGTAGAAGCTTGCCATATTCTCCACGACCCGCAAACCACCGACTATCCCAAGTACGGTTAATGCCGAGACGCAAGCCGACAGGTGAAACCTTCTGACCCATTATGCGTTCTCCTGAACTTCGCGAACTACAATGCGGATCCGGCTAAACGGCTTTTCAATCCGTGAAGCCCGGCCACGCGCACGGGCATGAAACCGCTTCATTACCAGGGACTTGCCAACGCTTGCTTCGGCAATGACAAGACTATCCACATCCAAGCTGTGGTTGTTCTCGGCATTTGCAATCGCTGATTCAAGAACCCGCTTTACATCGCCAGCCATACGCTTCTTGGAGAAAGTCAGGTCGGACAATGCCTTCTCAACTTTCTGACCGCGAATCAGGCCAGCCACCAAATTCAACTTCCGCGCACTGCCGCGGATCATCCGTCCAACGGCAAAGGCTTCGTTTTCCGCCACGCGGCGAGGGTTGCTTTTCTTCGCCATGACTATTTTCTCTTCGCCTTTTTATCCGCAGCATGACCCCAATAGGTGCGGGTCGGTGCGAATTCGCCCAGTTTTTGACCGACCATATCGTCGCTCACATACACAGGCACAAATTTCTTGCCGTTATAAACGTTGAAGGTCAGCCCCACGAACTGCGGCAGAATCGTAGACCGCCGAGACCATGTTTTAATGGGCTGCTTTTTCGTATTGTCCTGCATCTCTTCTGCTTTCTTAAGCAGATGAAGATCAACAAACGGACCTTTCCATACCGAACGCGCCATCGGGTCGTTCCTTATTTCTTCTTCATATGACGAGACCGTAAGATCATCTTATCGGTCTTCTTATTAGAGCGTGTCTTCTTACCCTTGGTCGGGAAACCCCACGGCGTCACCGGATGGCGACCACCAGAGGTACGACCTTCACCACCACCATGAGGGTGATCAATCGGGTTCATAGCCACACCACGAACACTTGGACGACGGCCCAACCAACGCGCACGACCAGCTTTCGCCAAATGCTGGTTTTGGTTATCCGGATTGGACACCGCACCAACCGTTGCCATGCACTCCGCACGAACATAACGTTGTTCGCCGGAAGACAGTCTCAAAATGGCCAAGCCGCGGTCACGACCAACCAATTGGACATATGTCCCTGCAGAACGCGCGATCTGACCGCCCTTACCAGGCTTCAACTCCACATTGTGAACAATTGTTCCAATGGGCATTGCAGACAGCGGCATTGCATTGCCGGGTTTCACGTCAACGCGGGCACCGGCCACAACTTTGTCGCCAGTCGCCAAACGTTGGGGCGCCAGGATATAAGCCTGTTCACCATCGTCATATTTAACCAAAGCGATGAACGCAGTCCGGTTGGGATCATATTCCAAACGTTCTACCGTTCCCATCACATCCCATTTCCGACGTTTGAAGTCGATCATGCGATAGGTGCGCTTGTGCCCGCCACCACGAGAGCGAACCGCAATACGGCCTTGGTTATTCCGACCACCAGATTTGGACAGGCCTTGGGTCAAAGATTTGACCGGCTTGCCCTTGTGGAGATCGGAGCGATCAACCAACACCAGGCCGCGGCGGCCAGGGCTTGTTGCGTTATATTGCTTGAGCGCCATGGATTAAACCCCTGTCGTCACGTCGATGGATGAACCTTCTTTCAAGGTAACCACCGCTTTTTTAACATCGGAGCGACGCCCTTTAATGCCGCGAAAGCGCTTTACTTTGCCCTTTTGGACTAGCGTATTCACTTTTTCGACTTTGACATCGAATAGCGCCTCAACGGCGGCTTTGATGTCGGGCTTCGTCGCGCCTGGTGCAACTTTGAACGTCACTTGGTTATTTTCAGAACCCATAGTGGATTTTTCAGTAATAACCGGACCAACGATCACGTCATAATGCCTTAAATCAGTCATGACAGGCGCGCCTCCAGAGTTTCTACTGCTGCTTTAGTCAACACCAGAGTGTCGCGGCGCAGGATGTCATAAACATTCGCGCCTACAGCGGGAAGAACATCAATCAAGGGCAGGTTTGAAGCTGCACGCTTGAAGTTCTCATTTACCGTTTCACCGTCGATGAAAACGGCAGAGGAAATGCCGAGCTTCGCCAATTTCGCTTCAACAGCCTGTGTTTTGGCATCTTTGGTGTCCAGAGTATCCAAGATCACCAATTTGCCTTCAGCTTGTTTCGCTGACAAAGCTGTACGAAGCCCAAGGGCACGCACTTTCTTCGGCAAGGAGAAGCTATAATCCCGCTTAACCGGACCATGCGCTTTACCACCACCAACAAAGATCGGTGCATTACGGTCACCATGGCGTGCACGTCCGCCGCCTTTTTGACGACCCCATTTTGCACCCGTGCGACTCCCATCTGAACGACCTTTAACGTGGACAGAAGGGGCGCGACGCTTGGCAAGCTGCCAAGTGATCACACGGTGGAGCAGATCTTTGCGAACGTCGACGCCAAACACGCCTTCATTCAGATCGATCTCACCGGCTTTCTTCGCGTCTAAGGTTTTCACGTCCGTCTTCATGGACGATTACTCCTCGCTATCAGCAGCGGCTTCAACAGCCTCTGCTTCGGTGACAGCTTGATCCGCAGCCGCAGCCGTTTTCACAGCAGCAGGATAGGGTGCGTTTTCCGGACGGCTGCGTTTCACAGCGTCGGAAATCAGCAACCAGCTCCCTTTGGAACCGGGGACCGAACCTTTGATTAACAACAAACCGCGCTCGGCGTCCGTTGCGACAATTTCCAAGTTCTGTTGAGTGATGGTTGCATCACCCATATGACCGGCCATTTTCTTGCCTTTAAAGACCTTACCTGGGTCTTGACAGTGACCGGTTGAACCGTGGCTACGGTGAGAAATGGAGACACCGTGAGTAGCGCGAAGGCCACCAAAATTCCACCGTTTCATACCACCTGCAAAACCTTTACCAATCGTCGTTCCGGCAACGTCTACATATTGCCCTTCAACGAAATGGTCAGCGCTGATTTCTGCACCCACATCTACGAGCGCATCATCCGCAACACGGAATTCTGCAAGCTGTTGTTTAGGCTCTACTTCCGCTTTGGCGAAATGGCCACGCATGGCTTTAGATACATTCTTTACCTTAGCCGTGCCCAAGCCCAACTGCAGTGCAGAATAGCCATCTTTCTCTTGCGTGCGCTGTGCTACCACTTGGCAGCCAGACACGTCTACAACTGTTACTGGCACATGGGTCCCGTCGTCTTTAAAGACGCGGCTCATACCCAATTTTTTGCCGATTAATCCAGCACGCATGGGGTCACCCTTGCAGTTTGATTTCTACGTCGACACCAGCCGACAGATCCAATTTCATCAACGCATCAACCGTTTGAGGTGTTGGATCAATAATATCCAACAGACGCTTGTGCGTACGGACCTCAAATTGTTCCCGGCTCTTTTTGTTTACGTGCGGGGAACGGTTAACGGTAAAGCGTTCGATACGGGTCGGCAGCGGAATAGGGCCGCGAACCTGTGCACCGGTGCGCTTGGCAGTCGAGGCGATTTCGCCCGTTGCCTGGTCTAGCACACGGAAATCGAAGGCCTTAAGGCGGATGCGAATATTTTGCGCGTCCATTGATTTACCCTCTTAGGCGAAAAGGCCGGGTTATAATCGAACCCGGCCTTAGCCGTTAAACTTACTTCAGGATTTTAGCCACAACGCCGGCGCCGACGGTACGACCACCTTCGCGGATAGCGAAGCGCAGGCCTTCGTCCATGGCGATCGGTGCAATCAGCTCGACTTCCAAGGTGACATTATCGCC
>JASFRS010000091.1:0-9424 GCA_050114795.1 Sphingomonadales bacterium | reverse complement strand
CGCAGCCTCTTCTCCCGCTGCGGTCGGGCATGAGACTGCGGAAATTGGCACACGGGCGCTGCTTCAAATCTGGCCTTTGGCCCTCATCCATGATGAACAGGGGCAGATTCCCTTTTCTTCACGCATTGTCGAGCTTTGGTGGCAGGCACATGCTGGTTTGGATGAAAATGAAAGGGAAGAACGAACTGCCCAACTTTTTTCCATATTGGAGGGCCTAGGTTATGATATTCCAGCAGAGAGTCGCGCATTATTAGGCTTGGAGGGTGAAACTCTTTTGCCGGATTCTGAAGTGCCTGGTTATCCACAATATGAGCCAAAAGCTATGGCTCTCATTAATGTCATAAAGAAATTGGGTAAGAATGGATCTGCGCAGGCCAATGCCGATGATTTGAAAGATGCGATCGGTGAATTGGACGAATATGGCATGACAGACGCTGCTCGCGCCCTGGCCGTTGAAGCTTTAACAGGATCACGCCTTTGAATGATGCAGTGATGATTGAAGAATTTCTGGACATGCTCAGCGTAGAGCGGGGCGCGTCACAGAATACCATTGCTGCCTATCGTCGAGACTTATCTGATGCAACGCTCTTCTTCAAAGGTCATCTATGCAAAGCTGATAGCAGGACGATTACGGCATATCTGAATGCGCTACGGGAAAAGAAGGTTGCGCCTTCGACAACGGCGCGCCGCATGTCGTCTCTTCGGCAGTTTTTCCTTTTCCTATTGGGTGAAAAATACCGCGCTGATAACCCAACAGCCGACCTTGAAATGCCAAAACAAAAGCCTGGCTTGCCTAAAGTGTTGAGCGAAGCGGAGGTGGACCGACTATTTGAACAGGCCACAAAGGAAGCGGACGCTGCGACTTCTATTAGCCCTTTGAGGCAACTTTTGTTGCTGGAATTGCTCTATGCTTCGGGTATGCGCGCAACGGAATTGGTGTCGCTGCCAAGGCGGGCGGTATCTCCTCAACGTCCCTATGCAATTATCCGCGGTAAAGGGGATAAGGAACGCATGGTGCCGATAGGGGAGGCGGCAAGGGAAGCCCTGGCGCGCTATCTCAAAGTTCTCGGCAAAAACCCATCTCCTTTTCTATTTCCATCGCGTGGCAAATCGGGGCATCTTAGCCGTATCGCTTTGTTTCAAATGCTGAAAAACTTGGCCTTGCGCGCAAATTTGGAGCCTAAAACCATTTCACCACATGTCTTACGCCATGCTTTTGCCACGCACTTGCTGGCGAATGGCGCGGATTTGCGCAGTGTTCAAGAAATGTTGGGCCATGCAGATTTGTCCACTACACAAATCTACACCCATGTCTTGGATGCACGCTTAAAAAAGCTCGTGGAAGAAAATCATCCTCTGGCGCGCAAGAGTTGACGGGCCTTGGTCCTTGAGGATATTGTCCGCGCCTGCCTTTGGGGACTTACCTGAACTTAAATGAGTGCCGTATCAGCTATGATCACATTTTTGGATTTTGAAAAGCCAGTTGCCGAGTTGGAAGCGAAAATTGCCGAATTAAAGGCCCTTGGCGAGAATGACAGCGATATGAAGCTGGGTGAGGAGATCAAACGGCTTGAGGAAAAAGTCGATACGACTTTAAAGTCCGCCTATTCAAAATTGACGCCCTGGCAGAAAACTCAAGTGGCCCGCCATCCTTTGCGCCCGCACTTAAAAGATTATGTGGTAGCACTGATGGAAGATTTCACGCCGCTGGCGGGTGATCGTGGCTTTGGTGACGATGACGCGATTATTGGCGGCCCTGCACGCTTCAATGGCCAGGCCATCATGCTTATCGGGCATGAGAAAGGGTCAGATACGACCAGCCGGATTAAACATAATTTCGGCATGGCGCGCCCTGAAGGCTATCGCAAAGCGATCCGTCTGATGCAAATGGCGGATCGATTTAATTTGCCTGTTGTTACCTTGGTCGACACGCCTGGCGCTTATCCCGGCATTGGGGCAGAAGAGCGGGGTCAGGCAGAAGCTATCGCACGCTCCACGCAAGCCTGTCTGGACTTAGGCGTGCCCATGATATCGGTTATCGTTGGTGAAGGCGGGTCTGGTGGCGCTGTGGCTTTGGCCGCGGGCAATCGGGTTTTGATGATGGAACACAGCGTCTATTCGGTTATTTCACCGGAAGGCTGTGCATCTATCCTCTGGCGGACGGCTGATAAGGCGCAGGATGCGGCAACAGCTTTGAAAATTACTGCACAGGACCTCAAAGGTTTGGGTGTTATTGATGAAATCATCAAAGAACCTGTGGGCGGTGCTCATCGTGATCCTGGGATGGCTATGAAAAATGTCGGTGATGTAATTGATCGTCATTTGGGTGAGTTAAGAGGGCAAAGTGCAGATGCTCTGCGTGACAGTCGTGCAGAAAAATTTCTGGCCCTAGCACCAGCGGCCAGCGCCTAATAAAGCGCTGGCCCGACTTTTTTCGATTTATTTTAACCTAAGTGATACACGTCCTGGGTTAAATGGCTCGCGGTGATAGCGGTGGCTTCTTTTGTGACCTTTATAGCCCCGCTCATCTTTATAAGCAGCATAGCGCAATTGCGGTAAGGTCTGCCGGACAATTTTATGCGCTAATTCATGCGCCAGCTTATCGAGTACTTGTGCGCGGGGACCTTGGCCTGTTCCCGGTGCCTGAGCGAATAATTTCTGCACATGGGCATCAGGATAGCGGTTTACAGGCCTATAGCCTCGTGGCGTTGAAACCCGAAGATCCTCGCCCCAGCGTACATTTTCCCTCACGCGGCCTTTTAAGCGATCGCGGTCAACAACATTGCCATAGCGGTTTTTCAAAACAATCCGCATATCATATTGGGCGAAGGCGATGGCGCTGACTTCTGTCCAGCCGATGCGTTGACCATAGATGCCGAAACGTTTGTGGCCCCCGCGATGGGCGCTGGTCCAATGATCATCCTTATGCCTGACCCGTAAATCAGTATCCACATGCGGTCGTTTAATCTGGATGACGTAGTCTGCGCGTCTAGGCTGACGGATCAAACGGGTATTATGTGGGAGATAATCTCTCAAATATTGTGATATCTCCCGCGTAACCCTGGGTGCCCCGTTGGAGACAATCGCGATAGTCACCGGTTTGCTCCGGTAGATATCGTGATGTTGTGCCTTACGTGCCTCTGCGGGACTGCTGAAGCTTAAAGCAGTCCCTGCAAGAGCCAAAAGGGCGAAGCCGGTCTTTACGGTTTGACGCAACATGATTTGTCTCCTTGTCGTCATTAAGTGAGACCATCATGTCAAAAACGAACTGAATGAATTCTGAGGGTGCTGTTTATGTCCTGTTCAGCTTTCCACGCGGCCAAATCTTATGGTAATGGGCCAGCGAATGTCCCGCTTGGTCGTGCGGTCACCCCATAATGCGCCTAATCTTTGATCGACGTTGATTAGGGGATTATTGCCGGTATCAGCCATATAACGATTAACCGCAGACCAGGTGCTGAAATAGCCCATGACATCATCAAGAGACCATTGAGCGGTCATATAAAGTTTCGGTAGTGTGATTTCCTGAAAGGGGAAGTCAATTGTCATATAGCCACTTTCAATATGACGGCGTTCCGGTGGCCAATGGGGGGCGATGTCGCCTTCATAAAACTCACGGATGACGCCATCGATGTCATCCCTACAGGAGAAAGTTTCATAAGCGACTGCGGCTATGACGGCGTCTTTTTTCGCTACCCGTTTAGCTTCTGCGAAAAATCTATCAAAATCAAACCAATGCAGGGCTTGGGCAATCAAAATGAAATCAACGCTGCGGTCTGGAATTGATGTCTGTTCTGCAGGTGCTACGACGAAATCAATTTTAGGGTGGGGCGGTGCTGAAGCAATTTGTTCAGCCGAGGCATCTGTCGCAATCACATGGTCGAAATAATCTGCAAGCTTGCGGCTGGCTTGTCCATTTCCGCATCCCACGTCCCAGGCGCAATCATGTGCGGGTGCATGTGGGATAAGCGCTTGGAATAACTCTTTAGGATAGGTAGGGCGGTAAGTCTGATACCCCTGCGCGACTTTTGAGAAATGATCCTTAAATGTCGTCATATAGGCCCCTCTTTGTTGTTATGGATGGAAATAAGCTAGCATCACCTTTTGCTGCGCCGCAATATAATTTAAATTTTTCCATCTAAAACCATTAAAAACAAAGATAAAATTTTTAGTCCTATTATGTGCTATGCAGCAACTTTGTTTTTGAGAAAAGAAAAAGGCTCCCCAAAAACCATGGGAAGCCTTTTCCACTTTGTTGCCTTTAACTACCGGTCAGCGAATTAGATACGCCCATGGCAGTGTTTATATTTCTTGCCGGACCCGCAAGGGCAGGCCGTATTGCGTGCTACCCGGCCCCATGTTGAAGGGTCATTGGGGTTGATGCCGCCATCCGCAGCAGGTGCCGCATCATTTTCACCAGTGAAGGGGTCAATATGTTGGGGCATCATCCCCTGTGGTGCCTGCGGTGCTGGCTCTTCCCTAAATTGAACCAGCGCTAATGCCTTGGTCACAGCTTCTCGTGTTTCAGATAATAAGACCTCAAACATGGCAAAAGCTTCGGTCTTATATTCATTCAGCGGGTTGCGCTGACCATAGGCACGCAGGCCAATGACCTGGCGCAGGCTATCCAATTGGGATAAATGCTCTTTCCAATGATGATCGATATTGGTGAGCAAAATACTGCGTTCGATCTGTTTCCAGACCTCAGCGCCGGCCATAGTTTTGCGGGCTGCAGCTTGGCGATCCGCTGCATCAATCAAACGATCGATGACTTGTTGCTCATCAATGCCATCTTCTGCAGCCAAAGTTTCAATGCGAAAATCGTCACCGAAAATTTCATGAAGCTCGACTTTTAAACCATCCACGTCCCATTGTTCAACAAAGGCACGTGGCGGGATATGGCGTGAAGCAATAGCTTCGACGGTTGCATGGCGCATATCAATGACCGTCTCGGAAACCTCTTCAGCATCCATGATTTCCTTGCGCTGTTCATAAATGGCCTTCCGTTGGTCATTCATGACGTCATCATATTGTAGCAGGTTTTTCCGGATGTCGTAGTTGCGCGCTTCAACTTTCTGCTGGGCTTTTTCAATTGCCTTGGTGAGCCAGGGGTGCGTGATGGCTTCCCCTTCTTCCAGGCCTAAACGTTGCAGCATGGAGTTCATGCGATCCTGCGGTCCAAAAATGCGCAACAGGTCATCATCAAGACTTAGGTAAAATTTAGATTTGCCTGGGTCACCCTGACGACCAGACCGACCACGTAACTGATTGTCAATCCGGCGGCTTTCATGGCGTTCTGTGCCAATGACGTAAAGGCCACCAGCTTCGATAACCTTTTTCTTATCGGCCTCAATGTCGGCTTTAATTCGTTCAATGGCCTTGTCACGCTCCTCGCACTCGCCCATGCCTTCCAGATCGCGCCAGATGCGCATTTCAAGATTGCCGCCCAGTTGGATATCGGTGCCGCGACCGGCCATGTTGGTGGCGATTGTAACAGCGCCGGAGCAACCCGCATCGGCAATGATATGGGCCTCCTGCTCATGGTAGCGGGCGTTCAAGACCTTGTGTTTTACCTTCTTCTTTTTAAGAAAATCAGACAGCAATTCTGATTTTTCAATTGAGACGGTGCCAACCAATACGGGTTGACCGCGTTTCTGGCAGTCTGCAATTTCCTTAACAATGGCTTCGAATTTTTCAGCGCCGGTGCGATAGAATTCATCCTGTGCGTCTTCACGCTGGACCGGTACATGAGTGGGCATTTCTGTGACTGCAAGGCCGTAGATGTCTGCAAATTCTTGCGCTTCTGTGGCTGCAGTACCTGTCATGCCTGCTAGCTTAGGATAAAGGCGGAAATAATTTTGAAAAGTGATTGATGCCAGAGTTTGGTTTTCTGGCTGTATTTCAGCGTTTTCTTTGGCCTCAACCGCTTGATGTAAACCGTCAGACCAGCGTCGGCCTTCCATCATGCGGCCGGTGAATTCGTCAATGATGACAATCTTATTGTCCTTCACGATATAATCCGTATCGCGCTGGAATATCTGATTAGCTTTCAATGCATTTTGCACGTGATGTACGATGGCTGCATTTTCATAGTCATAGAGATTGTCAGACTTTAGAAGGCCAGAGCCTTGAAGTAATTCTTCAATCCGCTCCTGCCCCTGCTCGGTCAAAGTGACAGCGCGGCTTTTCTCATCTTTTTCAAAGTCGCCTTCGCCAAGCTCACGGACCAGTTTGTCTACACCCACATAAAGCTCTGATTTATCTTCGGTGGGACCGGAAATGATGAGTGGTGTCCGTGCCTCATCGATCAAGATCGAGTCGACTTCATCGACGATAGCGAAATTGAAGGGGCGCTGGACCATATCGTCCAGCCGGTATTTCATATTATCGCGCAGATAATCGAAACCGAATTCGTTGTTCGTGCCATAAGTGATGTCACAGGCATAGGCTTCGCGGCGCTCATTATCGTCAAGACCATGAACGATGACCCCTACGCTCAAACCGAGGAAGCGGTATACCTCACCCATCCATTCGGCGTCACGCTTGGCGAGATAATCATTAACGGTGACAACATGGACACCCTTGCCCGACAGCGCGTTTAGATAAACCGCCAGCGTTGCCACGAGCGTTTTACCTTCACCGGTCTTCATTTCAGCGATTTCGCCACTGTGAAGAACAACGCCGCCTAAAATCTGAACATCATAATGGCGTTGGCCTAAGGTGCGTTTTGCGGCCTCCCTTACGGTTGCGAAGGCGTCAACGAGGATGTCGTTTTCGCTTTCCCCTTTTTCAAGGCGTGAACGAAGCCAGGGCGTGCGCTCTTTCAACTCATCATCGCTGAGTTTTTCGACTTCTGCTTCGGCTGCGTTGACCGCAGTCACATATTTTTGCAGGGACCGGACATGGCGGTCATTTGCAGTTCCAAATATACGCTTTGCCAGCGTATTTAATCCAAGCATGAGAATAAACTCTCTTAAGACCTAAAGCGCACTGCGCCACATTATTGAAAGCGAAGACATAAGTAGCCTTCAGGGCACTGTCAACCAATGGCGCTTGCACAATCGTGGATTAATTGGCATGGGGGGAAAGTTTTACAACGATTTCTATGAGAGTTTGAGCCATGGCTGCACATGATTTGCCTCGTTCCCCGCTGGCACCGAAGACTTTTCCGTCGGTTGATGAGATTCGTGGTGTTGGACTGCGTAGCTATGCTGCCGGGTTCAAATATAAAGGCCGGGACGACCTGTTGATTGCGGTTTTTGAACCGGGAACGCAGGCGGCTGGAGTCTTTACCTCATCAAAAGCTGCGGCGGCGAGTGTGCATTGGTGTAAAAAGACCCTGGAACAGGGGACATCTGCGCGGGCTCTGATTGTGACGGCGGGTAATGCCAATGCCTATACGGGTGCCGCAGGGGAAAGCGCGATTACCGAAATGGTGGCTGCCCTGACTGCAGAGTTGAAATGTGAGGCTGGTCAGGTCCTCATTGCGCAGACAGGCGTTATTGGTCAGCCTTTCCCGGCAGATAAGTTTATATCGGCCTGTAGGCCCGCTTTAGCATCTCCGACCGCCTCATTTGAGCAGGCCGCGCGCGCGATTGCGACAACAGACACTTTCCCAAAAGCAGCAATGAAAATCTGCGAGATTGACGGCGTTTCTGTTACTTTGTCCGGTATTGCCAAGGGCTCTGGAATGATTGCGCCCGATATGGCGACCATGTTGGGTTTTGTGATGACGGATGCCCAACTGCCGAGTCTTGTTCTGCAACAACTTTTGAAACGAGCTGTTGATCATTCATTCAACGCAATCACTGTTGATGGCGATACATCGACCAATGACATGGTCTTGGCATTTGCAACGGGTGCGGCTGGAAATCCGGATATCTCTGATGCGGCAGACCCGCGACTGGAAGGGTTTGCGAAAGCTCTCGAGGCTTTATGCCAGGATCTGGCGCAACAAATTGTTCGCGACGGTGAAGGTGCCAGCAAATTCCTATCCATAACCGTTCAAGGCGCAAAGTCTGAAGCAGATGCCAAAGCTGTTGCAATGACCATCGCAAATTCCCCCCTGATCAAGACGGCTGTTGCTGGGGAAGATCCTAATTGGGGGCGCATTATCATGGGCGTAGGTAAGGCCCCGGTTGATTTAAACGTGGACCAACTCAAACTTTATTTCGGTCCCAAATTGGTCGCCGAGCAAGGGGCTGTCTGCGCTGATTACAGTGAAGATTGGGGCGTTCATTATTTTAAACAGGCAGAGTTGGAATTTACGATAGACCTGTGCGATGGCGAGGCCGCATTCACCGTTTGGACCTGTGACCTCACCCATGGCTATATTTCGATCAATGCTGACTACCGTAGTTGATCTTGAGCCTCGTCATGAAGCTGCATGCGTTTCATGACATAGCCTGTTCCATACCAAATGGAGAATGTCCCAATGATGGAGAAATATCCATCAACGGCATAATGCCAACCGAGGTGGACTGACCCGATCATGATAATGGCTGCATAGCTTGTAAGAAGGATTCCCAACGTTCTGTTTAATTTCCAACCGCCCAATGCCATTAAAGTGGCTACTGACACGTGCATGCTAGGCATGGCTGAAATTCCGGACACTAGGTTTTGAGTGCCTAAAGAATTATTATACCAAAGTATTTCCTGAAGCTCTAAAGCTTTGATTCCTGGCAGACCTTGGTTGACTAGCTGAGCATTGATTTCGCCAAGATGCTCCATGAGCGGCCCATATTCAAGGCTCGATCCTACGATATGCTCATAATAGACTGGCCCGGCGGACGATAAGCCTATTGCAAATAATGAGCCTAAAATGATCCAGCAAAGAAGGCTGGCGATAAAATATTGGGCACGTATACCGGGCTTATCGACTTTGATCACGAAAAAGATAAACACAAACCATTTGATCGCAAACCAGGCGTTGTAGGCCCAATCAATGAGGAAAGTTGCTGTCACGCTGCCAAAAAGAGCATGAGTAATCCTCCAAGGGTCCGTACCGAATGTCAGGAGCCTGTCCAGTTCATAAAATGTTGCGTCAAAACTGAAGGGGTGAAAAACCTTAATCAAGCTTTTCATATAAACAAAACTGGCAAGGAAACATATTAACGTGATGATTGGCACGGTCCGCGTGATGAGCATTTCTTTGGCGAGGACATGTGTTTTTATGTCCTGCCAGAGTTGAAATATTGGGCGGTCCACTTTTTTTGCAAAAATCAAGTCAGCCAAATGGGAGAAAGCGATAACGGCTAATGTGATTGCCAAAGTTGTGATGCCAATCCGGCTAGTACGGAAAAGTTCAGAGTATTCTTGGATTCCGTATAAGCGGGCTACAATATTAACACATATAATATAGCTCACCGCTATTGCGGCGAGAAGCAACATACGCTGCCCGTCTTTTGTTGTTGGCGTTAAAGAT
>JASFRS010000090.1:0-9485 GCA_050114795.1 Sphingomonadales bacterium | reverse complement strand
ATCTCGGGCATCATGTGCGGGAACGTTCAAATGGCAAAGCAAAAATCCTGATCTTGGACTTTAGTCGCGTGCCCTTCCTTGATCTTTCTGCTGCAAAGGCTGTGGAAACTATTGTTGAGGATGCGGCCGCGGCGCGTAAAGCCCTCTATGTGGCTGGCTTAAACAAGGATGTTAGCGATGTCTTGCATGGGTTGGATGTTGCGCCTTTGATCCCGGATGATCATTGGTTTAAAGACCGACGCTCGGCCTTGGCCAAAGCCTTAGCCGACACTGAGCAAATGGATAGCATGACCTCAGATAATGAGGTGAAGGCAAAAGCTTAGGATTGGCTTCGGTCCGTGCTTTGAATATCACCAAGAGCAAGGATGGGCGCTGCATCAATATCTTCAGCGTCCATCATTGTTGCTATACGCTGTAGAGAGGCGGTTAATTGGGTGCGTTCCCAATCATTCAACTTTCGATATTCACGCAGAAACCCTGACTGAAGAAGCTCTGGTGCTGCGAGAAGTTTTTGAGCGCCGCTTTCTGTCAGTAGAACCTCAACAATACGGCGATCATCTGTTGAACGCTCCCGCGTGATGAGTTTTGCCTTTTCAAGCCGATCCAAAATTGATGTCACCGTGGCCTGAGACAGCAGGATATCTTTTGCAATAATCGATGGTTTGGCTTTGCCATGTCTGCGTACACTTTGCAGCACCAGAATTTGTGGTGCCGTCAGGCCGCTACTGCGTACAAGGTTTTTCGAATGCAGGTCGATGGCGCGGGTAATCCGACGCAATGCGATTAAAATATCGTCATAATCTGCCATTTCCTGCTCCAACATTCTCACACCTCGACCAGTGGTCCGAGCGCTTCTTTAAGCGGCCCCAACCAAGGTTCAAAATGACGCCATTGATCCACGCCTTTGGTATTGATCTTCTGGCGAACCTGTTCCGAACTGGCCGTGCGAACAGCGCGTTTGGTTTTATGAAAATCAACGCAGGCCTGTTCAAAAGGCAGGCCGAGATAATCCAAAATTCTATGTACCTGATTTTCTGTATCAGCGACAACATCTTCATATTGAACGCGCAGGATTTTTCCTGGTAGCACTTTGTCCCAGTGATCCATCAGTTCTACATAGTCTTTATAATATCGCCCGATATCCTCAAGACCGTAAGTAAATTCCTGTCCTTCTGCGAACAATTGTTTAAAGCCAGAAAAACAACAGTCCATGGCGTTGCGCCGGGCATCAATGATTTTGGCATTGGGTAAGATTAAATGGATAAGCCCGATATGCCTGAAATTATTCGGCATTTTATCTGTGAAATAAGGCGCATTCTCACGGTAAATTTTTGTTTTTTCTATGTAGTCTTCACCCAACTTTGCAAGCTGTTCCGGGTTGAGTTCGTGTAAGATTGATGGGTAACGCGCACTTTCTAAAGATCTGTTCCGACCTTTCAATTTTTGTGCAGTCGCTAAAATATGGGGGAGTTCCAAGGTGCCGTCGATTTGAGAATGAGATGCTAGAATTTGCTCCAGCAACGTTGACCCTGCACGGGGCAGTCCAAGAATGAAAATGGGATCAGTTTTAGGAGATCCTAGACCCGATTGTTTGTCAAAAAGAGCGGGCGTACAAACGGCTTTCTGCGCTTCCAGTTCTTTATGCATGTGATCCGCATTATAGCGGCTGGACTGCTTCTTTAATGCATTGCCGCGAGCGTAATAATGAAAACTTTGCTCATAGTCACCTGCATCCTCGAAGCCTTTGCCAAGCGCAAAGCATAAATGGATGCGGTCGTGGTGGCTTGTCTGCGATTTTTCTTCCTGGGCTTTCATCGCCTTCAATTCATTGGCTTTGAAATCATAAGTCTTTAAATTGGCCAGCGCGTAATAGGCATCACCATGGTCGGCCTTTGCCGCTATCGCTGCCTTGTAAGATGCAATTGCCTCCTCCTGGTGTCCGTAAGTCTTTAGAGCGTGGCCGCGCGACGTCAGGGTGGCAGGGTCGTTAGGCAGTTTTTTCAAAACGCTTTCAAATAATTCTAGCGCTTCGTCAATGTTGCCCAATTGCAGATGGCTAATAGCAAGTAGGGATTGGAATTGGGGGTTTTCGGGGTCTTGGGCATAAAGGCTTTTTGCCTGTTTAAGCGCGGCTTGATGTTTCTGCCGTTTGTTTAAAACCGCAATGTAATCCAGTCGTATTTGAATATTGTCTGGGTCAAATTCCAAAGCACTTTCAAGCAGAAAATCTGCGTCATCCAGAACACCTAACCGTACACCAATGTCCGCCAAAAGGCGCATGGCTTCAACGTGATGAGGGTGTTTCTGCAAGAACTTTCGGCATAACTGTTCCGCCTTTAGCGTTTTACCTTCAAAAATAAGCATTGTTACGGATAACAGAGCTTTGGGAAGAGCCTTGAGCCGATCACCCTGTGCGCTTGCCCAGGCGGCCTCCTGTTTACGGCCCATTTTAGAAAAAATCGCGGCTTGTGCGCGCCAACTTGCTTCTAGTCCTGGGTTGAATACGTTTGCCTGACGGTAAGCCGTTAGTGCTTTTTTAAGTTCGCCGATATCGCGATAAAAATGGCCTTCTTCCTGATAAGCACGGCCAAATTCTGGTGCTTGTGTCTTTAAAGCAGTGAGAGCAGATCGCGTTTCCTGATCATGTTTCAAGTAACGATGGCAAACGGCCTGCATATAAAGGGCGTCGACATTGTCCGGTGCCTCGATAAGTACAGGCTCTAACGTTTTGAGAGCCTCATCAAAGCGACCATCATAAATTTGCTTTTGAACATCTTTTAAAAGCTGTTTTTGATCTGTCATTGCCAGCGGTCACCTGTTCAAAAAAGACGGAAACGCCCCGATGATGGAGCGTTTCCGCATGATTTCAAGTCTCTAATTGAGGCTATGATTAATAATCATAGCGGAAGCGTAGTCCCCAAGTCCGCGGCCGGTTAATGGAAACCCGCTCTCGGTCGAAGCCGAAATTATTATTTAACTCGGCCCGTTCGTCCGTCAAATTGGTTGCGTAGAGTTCCACGCCCCAATTATCCTTAGTGACACCGGCTGATACATCCATCAAGAAATAGTCATCCTGACGTGCTCGGTTAATTTGAACAATGTCACTGTAGGAAGATGCGGAATAGCTGATGCCGGGCTGAATATGAGCGACGAAATCGCTGTTCAAATCCCATTCATAGCGTGCCCGTAGATTTCCCTGAAAGCCTGGGGCATGTGCCAAGTCTTCACCTGGACCGGCAACGGCGACACTGGCGCCGACCAGTCGTTCGATCTGGGCGTCCAGAACCGAAAAGGCTCCGGTGACAGTCAAACCAGGCAATGCATCAGGTAGCCAGGTAATGTCACCTTCAACGCCTTTGATTTCAGCATCCGCCGCATTGTCAGAGAATAACAGGTTGACAATAGTTGGATCAAAAATCGTTGTTTGTAGATCTTTAATTTTGACAAGGAAGGCATTCCCGTTGAAGCGCACAGTGCGATCAAACAGGTCCAGCTTCCAGCCAACTTCGTAGTTGGTGACTTCATCAGTTCGTACGATAGCAGGAACGGCACCCCCGCCAGCACCGGCAGGCCGGTTCGGTAGGCCGGGCCTGAACCCTTCAGAGTAGGTGAAATAGAACAGCAGTTCATCCGTTGGTGTCCATGAAAGATTAGCTTTATAAACTACGCCTTTAGCCTCGGCACCGGTTGGGACTTCCACACCATTAATCACTTGCGTGCCGTCAAACTGCTCATCCAGGTTTGTGCCAAATGCATTGACGTCTTCCTGCGCAAAGAGATTGAAGAATGATGAGTTAGCACTACCGCGCAAGGAAACGTCAACATCATGCCAGCGAATGCCACCAGTTACGGACAATGTATCCGGAATGATGTCATAAGTGATTTCTGCAAACAAACCAACTTGCTCATCATTGCGCGTAATATCGTTAAAGAAAATTACACCGGCAGGGCGTGGGTTGGGATTGCTGACTGAAGATCCCGGCAGCGGGCCATTTTGTGGAAAGCCTACATCACCTGGGGCAAAGCCAAGAACATTTTGAGATCCAGGATAAACAAAGTTATTGTTCTCAATAAGTTCCTGATCGCTGTAAAAGCCGCCAAATGTTGCACGCAGTGGATATTCAGCGGGAGTGTTGAAGCGTAATTCATGAGTGAACACTTCAGTCTGCGTTGTGGAGTCAACAAAGAGATTTGGCGGTTGGCATGTACCTGATGGGTCAGCCGCGCCGGGGTAAGTCACTGATGCGTCGCAGATATAATAAGGAAGATACTGACCGACAAAAAGATAATCAGTGTAGTCGACGGTTTGTGCCGTGTCTCTGTTTAAAAATGCACCGGTATAGACAACTTCTAGAAAGTCAGTTCTGCCTTCCAGTGTCCAGGCAGTGTTGTCAAAATCATCATCCAGGTCATCGCGTGAGAAACGCTGAACAGATAGCTCATCCGGATCATCTAACGCGGGGTCAATGAAGAAAACGCCATCAGCGTCGATCTCTTGGCGCGTGTGGCTTGCTGTGAAACGCCAATCCGGATTGAACTCATAAGTAGCACTAAAGCGAAAGCCGGTATAACGCGCGTCATTGAAATCCTCTTCAACCAATTCTTGGTTGTCAGCAGTAAGGAAATTTACGTCGCTAAAATCAGCTCCGGCCTGAAAGCCGTCACTGGTTACAGTGCCATTTGCTCTTGTGGTGGAGCTTTGAAAACGGGCGCTTTCGGCAGCAGTACGGGTGCCGGCTACGTTATCAATATACCCGCCCTGATTGTCATTGTAGAATACACCACGAATGGCAAATTTGCCTTCAACGACGGGGTAGTTGACAACCGCTTCAATCGCTTGGCTAAACTCGCCACCTTCGGTGAAGGAAACATCGGCGCGAACACCGGCTTCAAATTCGTCGAGGTTAGGCTTGTTGGTAATAAGCCGTATCGTCCCTGCTTGGGAGCTGGCACCGAACAGTGTACCCTGTGGTCCAGGCAACACTTCGACCCGGTTCAAGTCTGCTGCATAGACATCAAGGTTACGGCCCACCTGTGTTACTGGCTGCTCATCCAGATACAAAGCGACGTTGGGAGCAAGGCCTGCAACACCGGCTGTTGTTAGATTGGGGGTCGTGGATGCTAGGCCGCGGATATAAATCGTGGATTGCCCGGGTCCACTGCCACCGGCCGAGACGCCGGGGAGTTGAAGCAGATAATCCTGGAAATTATCAACGCCTAATTGTTCGAGGTTCTCCTCGCCTAATGCAGATACTGCAACAGGAATGTCCTGTGTGCTAGCAGAGCGTTTCGTCGCGGTGACAAGAATCTCTTCGATTTGCCGCGATCCCTGATCCGCTTCTTGTGCATGGGCGGTTGCACCGGCCACCATAAGTGCGGTGAGTGATACACTTGATAAAAGTCGCATACTACCTTCCGTATTTAATTAAATTTATTCGGGCCTTTGTGGCCCGTTGCGAATCTCCGGCAGATACATAGAACAAAAATAATTAGAATTCAAATTATTGTGCACGTGCGAGATGGAGAAAATGTAAGTGTCGGTTATATTGGTTCAGAACTTCATGGATGATCTGTTCGCGGGTATAGCCGTAAATGTCATAGTCCTGGCCACCTTGAGCAAGATAGACTTCTGCCCGGAAGACCTTTTCGCTTTTAGGGACGTCGAGATTGCTGTCAGCAAAAGCAAACGCTGGTGCATGATAGCCTTTTGCTACTACGGAAAAGCGAAAATCCGGCTCGTCTTCGTGCCCGATAGTGATTGTGATAGGGTCATCAGTGATCTTAGCTGTGGCCCCGGTATCATGATCCTCGATTTCTTTGGCTACATCTTCCAGTGCAGGTTTTACGGTTTCATTTAGAAACGCGTCAATTTTAGCTTTCCCAGGGTGGCTTAAAATAGCATTTAGCCTTGTTTTCCAAGGCATGGCGCTGGATGCGGGGGCGATGTCGGGTGCAACATCCGCACCTCTGGCCTTTGTTGCTTCAAGGGTTAGGCCGCGCATCAATCCGGCAACAGCGAATAAAAGAACAAAGGTGAAGGGCAGGGCCGTTGCAATGGCTGCAGCCTGCAAAGCCGCCAAGCCGCCTGCTAAAAGCAGTACTGCGGCAACAATACCTTCAGTGGAAGCCCAGAAAATTCTTTGCCATACGGGATTTTCAGTCTGTCCACCTGAGGTAATGATATCAATGACCAAAGATCCGCTGTCAGACGATGTGACGAAAAAAGTAACAACTAAGATGATACCAATGGTGGACGTAATGCTGGCAAAGGGCATTTGGTCGAAGAAGACGAACAAAGCTACTGGCAAATTATCTGCTACGGTACTGGCGATTTCCGCGGCACCGGACCCTATAAGATCCAAGGCTGTATTGCCATAAGCAGTTAGCCATAAAAATGAAAGCAGTGATGGAACGAAGAGAACGCCCACAATGAATTCTCTTATGGTTCGCCCGCGACTGATGCGCGCAATGAACATGCCGACAAAAGGTGACCAACTAATCCACCAACCCCAGTAAAAAATAGTCCAGTCACCAATCCAGTCGCTGTCTGTGCCATAGGTGCCAACGCGAAGAGAACGTTCAATGATTGTCGTGACATAATTCCCAAGATTTTCTGCAAATGCGCCAATGATTAAGATGCTTGGGCCGATTAAAATCACAAATATGAGCAGGAGCAAAGCCAGAGCTAGATTGAGTTCTGAAAGGCGTTTAATGCCTGCATCCAAACCGGTTACAACGGAGACTGTGGCCGCCCCTGTAATCAATACGATGAGGAGCATTTGAACGTTGATGCTGACAGGTATATCAAACAAATAGCTAAGGCCATTATTGACCTGTGCAACGCCAAAACCAAGGGATGCGGCGACGCCGAATAGAGTTCCAAGAACGGCGAAAATATCGACAGCGTGGCCGATAGGGCCGTAAATTCGATCGCCGATTAAGGGGTAAAGGGCTGACCTAATCGTTAATGGCAACCTATGGCGAAATCCAAAATAAGCGAGGACAAGCCCAACCACAGCATAGATCGCCCAAGCATTTATGCCCCAATGGAAAAATGTAGCCTGCATGGCTTCTTTTGCAGCCTCGATTGTTCTCGGCTCGGCTGTAGGCGGGGCTGTGTAATGAATAACAGGCTCAGCAACGGCAAAGAACATGAGGCCAATCCCCATGCCTGCGGAAAACAACATCGCAAACCAGCTTGTAAAGCTATAATCCGGTTCTGAATGATCAGGGCCAAGACGAATGGCGCCAAAACGACTGGATGCCAGAATAAGTGCAAAGATCAGAAAACCCGTTACAGCAAGTGCATAGAACCAACCCATCGTGTCCAATATCCATTGATTCACCGATTGAAAAACGATCTGAGCTGTGCTGGGGGCAACAATCGTAAAAGTCACCAGTAAGATAATTAACGCCGCCGCGGGTATGAAGACGCTGGGTAGAACGCCTGCTTTCATTTGTGATTTTAGGGGGTTTTTACTGTCATAAAGCATAATTCTACACCTGCCATTTTGCGCCGGACATTAGGACAATAAAAATTTGTATTCAAATTAAAAAACGCAGAGTGCCATTAAAGAAATTTGTCTAGCTTGCAAATCTCTCGCGATAGTCTCGAGGCGCAATGCCGAAATGGCTTAGGAATGCGCGCCGCATGGTTTCTTCTGAGCCAAAACCGCAGCGCAGCGCGACGCGGTTGATCTGAAGTCCCTGTTCCAAAAGCCTGCGTGCTGTTTCAAGGCGTATTTCCTTGATGGCTTTGGCTGGCGTTTTGCCTGTCGCTTTCTGGTAATGGCGGGAAAAGCTGCGATCGCTCATGCGCGTGTGTTCAGCCAATTTGGAAAGGGGTAGGGGGCGGTGTAGATTTTGTTGGACCCAGGTATGGAGCTCGTCAAATTGACCGCCGCTATCTTGCAGTGTAAGCGCGGCACTAAATTGAGACTGACCGCCGGGGCGTTTAAGAAAAACAACCAATTGGCGGGCAACGGCTAAAGCTTTGTCGTGCCCTAAATCGTCTTCAACTAATGCCAGTGAAAGGTCTATGCCGGACGTAACCCCAGCAGATGTCCAGATTTCCTCATCACGGGTAAAAATAGGGTCTGCTTCCAATTTAACATTGGAGAAGCGTTGAGCAAATTCACCACAACGTGCCCAATGGGTTGCTGCTCTACGACCGTCAAGCAGCCCGACTTGAGCTAAAAGAAATGCTCCGCTACATACAGATACTGTTCTCCTAGCCTTTTGTGAGCGCTGGCGGATCCATTCCAGCAGTTCTTTGTCCTCGCAAGCCTTATCAACACCCCAGCCGCCAGGGATGATAAGCGTATCTAGTGATATGTCATCTTTTGGAGGGCCGTCGATATGGAGGTGTAACCCTGAAGATGTCTTAATCCTTTCGCCATACCCCACTGCAATTGGTTCATAAGGTGGCTTGAGACCATTTTGAACAGCCAGGTCATTGGCTGTGGCAAAGACCTGCAGGGGTCCGGCAACGTCAAGCAGTTGAACGTCCTTAAAGGTCAGAATTTCAATTCTTTGTGGCATTTTGGCGAAAAACGAGGGTTAAATGGCAAAACTGCCATATTTTTACCTGCTATGCAGGATTAAATCAACTGCACCAATTCGGTTTGGAATTAGTGCAGTTGATTTTGAGAGTCCTGTTAGGAATATATTTGTGACCTTGCGTTTTGGTATATTGGTGTTTCCAAAAGTTCAACAACTTGACCTTACGGGCCCTTATGAGGTGTTTGCCTCTGCTAAGGGCACGGAGGTTGACCTTGTCTGGAAAGACTTAGAGCCAATTACGACGGCAACGGGTTTAAAACTATTGCCGACGGCCACATTTGAAGACAGCTCCCAGTATGATGTGCTCTGCGTCCCCGGGGGTGGCGGTGTTAATCCTTTGCTGAAGGATAAGGAAGTCCTTGAGTATGTGCGTAAACAGGCAGCGGGTGCGAAATATATAACTTCGGTTTGTACGGGTTCGCTGATCCTGGGCGCAGCGGGTTTGCTGAAAGGTAGGCGCGCCACCTCACATTGGTATGCAATTGACTTTCTGTCCCATTTGGGTGCGGAAATCGTCGATGAACGTGTGGTGCAGGACGGTAACATCTTCACCGCTGGGGGCGTTACCTCAGGCATTGATTTTGGGTTGGCTGTTATCGCAGAACTTATGGGGCGCGAAGAGGCGGAAGCGGTACAGCTTGCCCTTGAATATGCGCCGGCTCCCCCCATGAACGCCGGAACCCCCAAAGGAGCCTCAGCTAAAGTTTTAGCCTCCGCTAAAGAACGGATTGGCGCTTCGCGTGCTGAACGAGAAAAGATTTTTTCCAATTGGCCGTAGATTATTAGTCCTGCCGAGGGGGGCACTTTATGGACAACCCGCTTTCAAATATATTGCGTTTTGGTGACCCTCGCTTGAAACAGGTCTGTGATACCATTATGGACGGCATGATCGATGATGGGGAGGTCGAGCAACTGCTAAGAAC
>JASFRS010000089.1:0-9662 GCA_050114795.1 Sphingomonadales bacterium | reverse complement strand
AATTCCTATAATTTGCCTATTTATTATAAGCTGCGGCCCACCCATATAACGCGTCCTATCGGGTCAACTTCTGTGGGATCGCAATTGGACCAGCTTTCATATGCGGGATTGTCACTTTTGATTGTTAAGCGTTTTGTGCTTGGGTTGACAGAAATACGCTTGACCAAAAGGGCGCCGTCCACTCTTAAGACATAAATCCCGTCCCTTAAATACCAGGCTTGAGATGTGTCAATAAGGATGAGATCGCCGTGGGCTAAGGTTGGGTCCATTGAATCGCCTTCAACGAGAAGTATAGCGAGGTCATCGGCTGACCCCGTAGCGACTCTGGCTACCCATTCTTTTCGAAAGGCTAAACTGGTTTTTTGATCTTCTTTTTCAATCAAACTACCGGATCCCGCAGATGCTCTGATGTCAAAATATGGAACAAAAACAAAGTCATCGTTGTATCTTTTGATAGGCCTTTCTCGTATAGGGACTTCAGGTGTCGCCTGTGGATTGCTTGTCCGTAAGGCCCCTAATTCTTGCTCAGGTACTTCAAAAAGAACGGCAAGTTTTTGTCTGTCTTCTTCTTTGAGTCTGCGGGGCACACCGCGTTTGATGAACTGTTGGACGTAGGCACTGTTGCGCCCAAGATAGCGGGAAACGGAGGCATAATCATGCCCGCTATCGTGGATTAATTGATCCAATTTCCGGCGGATATCATCAGATGAAATCATCAAGACCCCTTTGCACCTGGAAGACAATCATTACTCTTAAAGTGGACAGTTTTTTATAGACAGCAGCAGTTTAAGGCTGGTGTTCAAATTTTGTGCCCCCGCAGGAGTATTATAGGAAAAATCCTGCGAAATGGAAAGAAAACGTGTTAGATAAGGTGAAAATAAATAGTGGAGGTGCAGCTATGAGTTGTGTTCATGCGTCTTTGCTCCGTTCTGTGGAGCAGCATCTGGCTTTAACCGGTATGAGCCCGTCTGGGTTTGGGCGCAAAATAGCAGGAGACCCGCGTTTAGTGTTTGACCTGAGAAAAGGTCGAAAACCGAAGGAGGAAATGAAAAACAAACTGATTGAAGAAACACGCCGCTGTGAGAAGTTTTTAGAAATAGGAGAACAGCAGGGGCGATATCAGGGTGCAAATTCAGGCTGCACTCAATGAAGTATTGGGACTGCGTCAACGATCAAGTGGAGGAAATATTATCAAAGCACCAGGGCTTGAGGCGCATGTTTCGCAATGGGAGGGTTGGTCATTCGCACCTATTAGCTCTTTCAGATATTCACCTTGCCATTCAATCTATCAATAATGGTTGGGAAGCGAGATATTCTCAGGCTGTTCGGCGGTATTTTGAATGGATAGATTGCCTTAGTAGGTCTTGTATTCCTGCCGGTCCTGTCCTGGATGTTTTAGAAAATAGCACATCTTTTCTCAACATTGATAGTCGACGTCGAAAGCGAAAGGGCTGGGCGCGCGGTGCCTTTTTAAACGCTTTAGAATGTCATTCTTTAGCCCATCCTCAAATATCCCCCTTTAATCGGGCAGGAATTTCGTCTCTTAATTCAGCGATGATCCCCGCAGCTTCTTTCCTGCCTAATCAATATGTAGTGGCACATTTATAGGAATTAAGATCATGCAACATGTCCAATCCGCCTTACGTTCGGCGATTCAGTCCTTTGTCGCAAAAGATCCGCAAATTGCTGAGATTTTATGCAGCTCTCTTGAAGGCGTAAAAATAGAAGATAACCAAAGCTGGCCCTGGCATAGTGCGACGTTTGAAGGACTGCGTCATAGGTTTTCACTGCGAAGCAGATTTCAAAAAGGGCAAGAAGATAGGGCAGACGAACTATGTGAGAGACTGATCCACCGATTGCATAATGCTGATTTAGATGTGGAAGGCCATGCTTTGGTGGACCTCAGTTTTGCGCATAGCGCTACGGCTATTAGTAATTGTGATGTTAGCTGTGAAATCGAATTTGATGCTTTAACAATAAGCGATTAATCCGCTTCTTCTTTGGGCCTATGTTCAATGGGCCTGAAAGGGAAGGGCATGTCTGTCTCTTCCTCCAGCACAAACTTCAAGCAATCTTTCAGCCAATGAGAAACGAGATCGCGTGGATTTTTTATCTGCGCGATTTCAATATCTGCCGCTTTAGTCAAAGTTGAAGCAATTGATAGGCCGCCGGCTAAAAGCGCAAGGAAACCCGCAAGAACTGAAAAAAGGATGAGTGCTGTGATATGCCAAAAAGCACCGCTCCAGCTCATTTTTTTAGGCTCTGAACGTTGCGGGGCCTCCATTTTGGGGGGTGCTTTAGATTCGGCTGTGGATGTTTTTGATTTGGCCGCAGGTTTTGTCGTCCGAGCGGATGAGGCCTTTTTTATTGGCGCTTTGCTTTTTCCCACCGCTGTTTTCGTCGTTTTCGGTTTTGCCCCAGTCGACTTTGCTGGTGCTTTGCGCTTTTTTCCTGGCGCTTTGCGTTTTGTTGGTGTGGTTTTTTTATCTTCAGCCTCGGCCATGGATTCCCCTCCCATATGAACCGTTTAAAGATATGGATGTCTCAAGGGAATTCAAGATGGAGTTTTGCAATGAAAAGAGGGCCGGAGCGTATCCGGCCCTCTTTGATTTAAGTATTTTCGCTAAATATTAGGAGCAGCCTGAAGTCGCTCCACAAGTATCGCATTTTAAACAGGTACCGTTGCGGACTAAGGTAAAGTTGCCGCATTCGATGCAGGCGTCACCTTCATAACCTTTTATCCTTGCTTCATATCGTAGCATTGCTGTGTCTTCGCCACCGAAATCGGTTTCGGCTACCGCGACTTCGACCTGCGCGGTTGCCGCACCGGCTGTTGCCGTGCGGGCGACAACATGTCCTTGGGCTTCAGCTTTGACCTCGGCACCATTGGCCTGTTCTTTATTCTTCAGGACATAAAGATTTGTGCCGCGAACAAAGCCGCTTGAGGCGAGGCCAAAGACTTTCGATAATGCATCATCATCCGGCATATCATCATCCGGTGCTTTGCCATTGGCGCGAACGCCGGAGCCCAGTGCATCAAGCCTTAAATCTGCGGGTTCCACATGGGCGAGGTCATTACGACCAAGATAGGAAATGGCAAGCTCTCTAAAGAGGTAATCCAATACGGATGTCGCCATTTTTACCGCGTCATTACCTTCAACCATACCTGAAGGTTCAAAACGTGTGAAGGTATAGGCATCCACAAACTCTTCAAGTGGAACGCCATATTGCAGACCGATCGAGACTGCAATTGCAAAGTTATTCATTAGGGACCGGAAAGCCGCACCTTCTTTGTGCATGTCAATGAACAATTCGCCAAGTGAACCGTCCTCATATTCGCCAGTGCGTAGATAGACTTTGTGGCCGCCAACAATGGCTTTTTGTGTATAGCCTTTACGACGATGTGGAAGACGTTGGCGTTTTGCAGCGATTTCGCGCTCGACAATGCGTTCCACGATGCGTTCGGCAACGACTTTGGATTGTTCCGCTTGAGGTGTGTCCTCAATGTCCATCAAATCTTCTTCATCAAGAAGGGCCGAGGACAGCGGTTGGGAGAGTTTGGAGCCATCGCGATAGAGGGCGTTCGCTTTCAACGCGAGGCGCCATGACAATTCATAAGCGGCTTTACATTCATCAACAGATGCGGAATTCGGCATGTTGATGGTCTTGGAAATGGCGCCGGAAATAAAGGGCTGTGCCGCTGCTAACATACGGATATGGCTCTCCCATGACAGAGAGCGTTTGCCAATTTTGCCGCAAGGATTGGCACAGTCAAAGACTGAATAATGGACCTCCTGCAGGTGAGGTGCGCCTTCCAGAGTCATTGTGCCGCAGCAATAAAGATTGGCAGCTTCGATTTCTTTACGGGAAAAGCCCAAATGAGACAGCATGTCGAAATTAAAGTCATTCAACTGCTCGTCGCTTAATTTCAAAACGCCTTTGCAGAAGTCACTGCCCAAGGTCCATTGATTGAAAACGAATTTCACATCAAATGCCGACGTCAGCGCTTTTTCGAGCTTTTCAAGCACTTCATCTGTGAAGCCGAGATTGCGTAAGGCGGTGTGATTGACGCCTGGCGCATTTTTCAACGTGCCATTACCGACCGCATAGCTGATGATGTCTTTGATTTGTTTTTCATCATATCCCAACACGCTCAATGCTTTTGGCACAATGCGGTTGATGATTTTGAAATAGCCGCCACCGGCCAATTTTTTAAATTTGACCAGAGCGAAATCAGGTTCAATGCCGGTGGTATCGCAATCCATGACCAGACCAATTGTGCCGGTCGGCGCGATGACTGTGGACTGTGCATTGCGATAGCCATGTTTTTCACCCAGCTCTAATGCTTTATCCCAAGCGGCAGTTGCTGCTGCGAGTAGGCCTTGATCCGTGCAGTCTTCATGGTTCAGCGGAACGGGGAGGGTGTTTAAGGCTTCATATCCTTCGGCTTCCCCATGTGCGGCACGGCGGTGATTGCGCATAACCCGCAACATATGATCCGCATTTTTCTTATAACCAGGGAATGCACCCAATTCGCCTGCCATTTCAGCGGATGTTGCATAGGCGACACCGGTCATGACGGCAGTAATGGCGCCGCAAATGGCGCGGCCTTCATCGGAGTCATAAGAAAGGCCGCAAGACATCAGCAGCCCCCCGATATTGGCATAGCCCAGGCCCAAGGTGCGATAGCGATAGGACAGTTCCGCAATCTTCTTGGACGGGAATTGCGCCATCAGCACTGAAATTTCCAACGTCATGGTCCACAAGCGGCAAGCATGTTCAAAGCTTTCCACATTGAAACTGCCGTCCGCATTACGGAATGTCATCAGATTCATGGACGCAAGATTACAGGCCGTATCATCCAGGAACATATATTCGGAACATGGGTTAGATGCCAAAATAGGCCCGGATGCTGGGCAAGTATGCCAGTCATTAATTGTTGTGTGGAATTGCAAGCCGGGATCAGCACAAGCCCAGGCCGCCATTCCAATATCGTCCCAAAGCGCACGGGCTTTCATGGATTTTGCCACACCGCCTTTGCGGTTTTTCAAATCCCAGTCGCCATTTTCCATGACAGCTTTCATGAACTCATCGCTGACACGCACAGTGTTGTTGGAATTTTGCCCGGAGACTGTGACATAAGCTTCCGAATCCCAATCCGTATTATAAGTTGGGAATTCAAGATGGTCATAGCCTTGTCGTGCGAATTGAATGGAACGCTGAATATAGCTGTCAGGAATAGACGCCTTACGCGCAGCGACCATCGCCTGCTTTAATTCTTTATTCTCTTTGTGATCATAGGTGTCATCACCCAATGCGTCACGGTGTTTGGCGCAAGCGGTGATGATGTCATTTAATTGCTTTTCAGCGATTTTTGAGCCGGCTACCAAAGCGGCAACTTTTTGCTCTTCAACCACTTTCCAATTGATGAATTCCTCAACATCGGGGTGGTCCACATCAACAACGACCATTTTCGCAGCGCGCCTTGTGGTGCCGCCAGACTTGATTGCGCCTGCTGCACGATCGCCAATTTTAAGGAAACTCATCAGTCCGGAGGATCTTCCGCCACCGGATAAGGACTCGCCGGAGCCACGAATGTTTGAGAAATTGGAACCAGTACCTGACCCATATTTGAACAACCGGGCCTCACGGGTCCAAAGATCCATAATGCCGCCTTCATTGACCAGATCATCATCAACGGATTGAATGAAGCAGGCGTGAGGTTGGGGGTGTTCATAGGCAGACTTGGAGCGCACCATGCGCCCGGTTTTAAAGTCTACATAATAATGACCTTGGCTTGGACCGTCGATCCCATAGGCCCAATGTAAGCCTGTGTTAAACCACTGTGGAGAGTTTGGGGCAGCCATTTGCGTGGCAAGCATATAGGCCATTTCATCATGATAAGCGCGCGCATCTTCTTCGCTATCAAAATAACCGCCTTTCCAGCCCCAATAGGTCCAGGCGCCGGCCAGACGACTGAACACCTGTTGAGCTTTGGTCTCACCGCTATAACGTTCTTCTTCGGGCAGTTTTGCCAATGCCTTTTCATCTGGAACGGAGCGCCAAAGCCAACTTGGTACGTCATTTTCTTCGACGCGCTTTAAGTGAGCGGCGACGCCGGCTTTGCGAAAATATTTCTGTGCGATGATATCCACAGCAACCTGACTCCAGCTGGCTGGAACCTCGATATTTTCCAACTGAAAAACCAGACTTCCATCAGGATTTCTGATTTCACTGGTTGCTGTTTGAAATTCTATACCCTGGTAAGTGGGCTGTCCGGCTTTTGTGAAGCGGCGGGAGATGCGCATTTGTTCTGCCCCAAAACTGCGTTTCCAAACTCATGACCGGATTTTGCCCGGTCTCTCAAATTTGGGACAAACGCTCCTTGCCGACGGAATCACGTCCGCCAGAGAATATTATCTGTCCCAATGATGCGCCTGGTGATCGAACGATTTTGGTTCCCAAGTTAGACCCTATAACTGCAATCCCTGAAAATTGCGCAACCACTATATCTTGTGGCTTATAAGATCAAATCCTCCATGCCCCCCTCAACAGACGCAAGAGGATAGTAAAAAGCTTAGGGGGCGTTTGGCAACAAGATATTGTGCCTTGACACGAAATTAATGCCATTTCTTGTGTCAAAACTGCCACAAAACGTAGAAGCACTGGTAAATCAATATCTTGGAGCTGGGGCTTGGATAAGGAGGTGAACAAATTTGAGTCGGACGCTTGTTCAGAGCCGTTTTTTGGAATTTACGGGAAATGGCTAAATTCCTTGCCTTTGTTCTAGACCTGGCGGAATTAGAGTGGCATATTCCCGCCGCCTCAATGGGGTAGCCATTGGCACGGGCAACACAGGTTTGAAATTAGTGAAAATAAGGCAGCGACATGTTTGGTCTCATCAAACGCATCTTTATCTGGTGGCATGATTCGACTTATGGCACCGCGTTATTCACCTGGCGCAAGGGTCAGAAAGTCGGTGAGGATGAACAGGGCAATGTCTATTATAAAGAGAAGCGCGGTGATCGGCGTTGGGTTATTTATAATGGCGATATTGAAGCATCCCGCGTGCCCTCAGAATGGCATGGCTGGTTGCACTATACGATCGATACCCCGCCAAGTGAGCAGGCGCCCGTGGTTAAATCCTGGGAGAAACCACATGTGTCCAATCAAACGGGCACTGTTGATGCCTATGTGCCTAAAGGCAGCTTAAAGGCCGGCGGTTTACGGGCGAAAGCCACAGGTGATTATGAGGCTTGGCAGCCGTAGGAACGGTACTCACACGAATTTGTGTGGATATGGCCATATTTTGGGCGTGATTTCACAGCTTCTATAACGCTAATGTCCCCATGTCTTAAATGACATGGATGAAATGGCAGGAATAAAAGTCATGAAAAATAATCTGGTTGAAGCCTTAATTGGTGCTGTTGTTCTGGTCGTGGCAGGGTGGTTTACCTGGCTCGTCTACAACAACACCGACATTGCCAAAAATGGTGGTAATGAATATGTAGCCTATTTCAACCGGATTGACGGTCTATCTGTTGGTGCTGATGTGCGCATTAGCGGCGTGAAGGTCGGGACTGTAACCGATCAACATCTTGATGCGGAGCGTAATTATCTGGCTCGCGTAGCATTGACCGTTGACGGCAATATTGAACTGCCCGTTGATAGCTCCGCGCGCATTTCAAGCGAAGGCCTGTTGGGCGGTAGCTATATCAATGTGGTTATCGGTGGCTTGCCTGAATATCTCGAAGAAGGTGATGAGTTCGAATATACGGAAGACTCGATCGATCTAATTGGCCTTGTTCGTCAAGCAATGTTCTCATCTGACAGCGATAGCGAAGAGGATAAATAATTTGATTTCATTCACCTCATTTGCATGGATGTTAGTTGCGGCGCAGTTGGGCCAGAGCACACCAAATGAGCAGAATGAGGCCCCAGCGCAAAGCTATCCGCCGGACTATGGGAAGACGGTTGTTCTCCGAGGTGTGGATAAAGCAACGGGGCGGGTTTCCACCTTTGATGCTCCGGCGGGGGAGGTCGTTCAATTCGGGACTTTGGAAATAACGGCACAAACCTGTTATTCAACACCTCCCGAGGAGCCGCCGGAAACCGTGGCTTTTCTTCAAATTGATAATGTTCCCGTCACAGGGGAGCGCAGTCGCGTTTTTTCCGGTTGGATGTTTGCCTCAAGCCCGGCGGTGAGCGCGCTGGAACATGCTGTTTATGATGTCTGGGTGATCGCCTGCAAGACGTCTGAACCGGAGGATGGTGACGGTAATTTGTGAAAATCCGCGGGGTGTTTTAGGGCTTCTGCCAAAAGAGTATGATAATCATTTTTAGGAATCTCTCTTGCACCAAATTGACTGAGATGGTCTGTCACAAATTGCGTGTCCAGTAATGTAAAGCCGCCCCATTTTAGGCGCGCAACCAGATGAACCAAAGCAACTTTGGAGGCGTCTGTGATGCGGTGGAACATACTTTCACCGAAAAAAGCTGCACCCAATTGCACGCCATATAACCCGCCGACTAACTTGGGTCCTTGCCAGCATTCAACGCTATGCGCGTGGCCCATGTGATAGAGCCGGGTATAAAGAGATTTTATCGTATCGTTGATCCAGGTCTCACGGCGCGCACCTTTGATGTCGGCGCATGCCGCCATGACTTGTTCGAAAGCCGTGTTGATCCGGACTTCAAATATGTCTTGCCGAACTGTCCGTTGCAGGCGGCGTGGGATATGGAAATCATTCAACGGAAGAACGCCGCGCTCCTCCGGGTCAAGCCAATAGAGGGCCTCGCTGTCGTGGCTTTCCGCCATAGGAAAGACGCCACAGGCATAAGCGCGTAACAGCAGATCCGTTGTTAGCTGCTGCATAGATTAAATTGATATCCCCCGGTTTTATTTGTCGTCCCAGCGGTCCAAAAATTTAGACAGCCAATGGATATTATACTCACCAGATTTGAATTCGTCATCCTGAACCAGCGCCATGTGCAGTGGAATAGTCGTATCAATGCCATTGATGACATATTCTTCAAGCGAACGACGCAGGCGCATCAGCGCTTCTTCACGGGTTTTGCCATGGACAATCAACTTAGAGATCAAGCTGTCATAATAAGGCGGGATGCTGTAACCGTCGTAAAGCGCAGAATCAACGCGTACGCCTAGTCCACCTGGTGTGTGATAATCTGTGATACGGCCAGGGGAGGGTGTAAAAGTTCGCGCGTTTTCCGCATTGATGCGGCACTCAATCGCGTGGCCTTCCAAAACAACATCTTTTTGAGTATGGCTGAGCGGCAAGCCTGCTGCTATGCGAATTTGTTCGCGAACAAGGTCAATGCCGGTGATCATTTCCGTGACCGGATGCTCAACCTGCAAGCGGGTATTCATTTCAATGAAATAAAAGACGCCGTCCTCATACAGAAATTCGATGGTGCCTGCGCCGAGATATCCAAATTTCTTGATTGCATTGGTAATGACTTCACCCATTTCATCCCGTTCTTTAGCCGTCAAAGTCGGGGAGGGTGCTTCTTCCAACACTTTCTGGTGCCGGCGCTGTAATGAACAGTCTCGCTCGCCAAGGTGAATCACATTGCCATGGCTATCTGCCATGATTTGGAACTCAATATGACGCGGTTTTTTAAGGAATTTCTCCATATAAACC